>VFZO01000465.1 GCA_016871155.1 Acidobacteriota bacterium
GTCACAGAGCGAGACGAAGCCATCCGCGTCCCCACGCAGGACGACCGGCAGACCATCATCGTCAATGGCCTCAAAGAAGGCCGTTGTGTCGGGACTAATGTAGGCAGTGTCCCAGGGACCAGACCACGCGTTCAGGACGAGGTGGTACTGGTAGCACCCGATGCCGGGGACGGAAATCCACAGCTCCTTGGTCGCCCGGTTGACGAGGCACCGGATGTTATCGAACTCGGCGCTAGAGAGGCTGCGGATCAGGGGAAGGAGCGGGTCCGGCGTCTCGGGCGTCCCGACCGGCGCCACCTCCATCTCGTTACAGCGGTAGAGGCCGCGCTCGGAGATGAAGTAGGCGATGTTGTTGGACGCCACGATAGACTTGCTGGCGATGGTGCCGACGTCCGCCGTCACCGCCGCTGGCTGTACCGTGATGTCGTCTTGTCCAAACCCGGTTAAACGAGAAATACCGCGCCGATGGAAAATGAGGAGCGACGTATTAATCGAGGCGAGTCCAATAATTGCCTCATCGCCGAAGGTGCGGACGATGATCTGCCCGCCACCCCCCGCGCCGTAGCCTAGCGTGTCCCCGTTATTCAGGTCCGAGTAGAAGATGCTGTCGGGGTAGGTGCTGTTGCCCGTCCCCCACAGCCGCTCGTTATGCACTTGGATCACATCAAGGGCAACCGTGTTTGCAATATTCACGGTCAACGTGGTGCCATCCCACTTATTCAACAACCCGCCGTCGGCCAAATAGACGACGTCAGCACCGCTGGTGTCCCGAAACTGGGCAAAGGTCGGCGCGGTAGCGGTTGACAACGCCCCGGTCTCTTGGGTCCAGGTGATAGGGAAGCTGCCATACGTTGCCGTAAAAAGTTTGCCGTCGCAGACCGCTAACAACTCTTTCGTCCCGCTATCTTTGCTCCAGTTAACCCCGTTCAACACGGCCGCGGCCGCCAACGCGGCTGACGAGGTGCGTTGCGTGCCTCCACGCTTTGTTACCGCCCCATAGTCGGTCAGCCGCGCATTGGCGGTTTGCCGCAACTGGTTGGGCTGCAACGCCACATCGTCCGAGATGCTATTTAGGCCGCCAATCATTTGCGGCTGTTGATCAACCAGGCGTTCCCGCATTAACAACTCGCCCAATTATGCTTCTGGTCAGGATAAGCCAGGAGCGTCGGGTTGATGGTGCGGCGCCGAATGTCGTCTAGTAGACCCATCCGCAACTCTGCCGCTTCGCGCTTCAAGACCTGCGCCGCGCCCGACTCGGCCCCGCCCTTGTTGAGCAGTCTGGCCCCCGCCTCGTTGGCGATGATCCACTCCCCACCCAGCGGGAAGGTGATGGTCGAGGCATCCGACAGTAAGTCGTATAGCGACGTTGGCTTATAGTTAACCGCCACAAACAGGCTTGTCCCGCTTGCCACCGGCAGAATCTGCACCTGTTCGCCCACGATGTAGTACAGGCGCGGATAGGTTGGTAGATAGTTCGTGGTGGTTGCGAGCGGGACATCTTGGAACCGCGTCTGGGTATACAGCACATTGCCGTCCGATACCGATAAGATGCGGTAAAAATTCTCTTGGCTGTCCCCGCCTCCACTATTGAGGCTAGTAAAGTCGACCACGCCATTGGCGTCCGTGGTCACCGTCCGCATCGCATAGGTGTAATACTGCGTTGCGTTCAGCAGATTGGACCACTCGTCGTCATACACCACGTTCAGCGCGCTTTTGATAAGCGTATCGGACCAGCGCGTCGAATCGACGGCGTCCATCACCTCGCGTGTAAGTTCGACCAGTTCTGCCCGACTGATGGCCATGCGAGCCTCGGTTAGCTAACTTTCTTAGGCCGGCCCCGCTTCTTCGGGACAATCGGCGACTCCAACGCTTCGGTGAGCGCCTGCTCAATGGCAGCCGCAACGGGAGCGTCGGCGTTATAGGCGTGGACCTGGTCGGCCATGTGGCGGACCTCATCCTTGGGATATTGCCGCAAGGTGCGCTCCAAATAGGCGGGCGCCTCGTCGGCGGAGCAATCCACCGGCAGATAGCCGATGATGTCATACGCACTGGCCGAGTCTGTCGCCCCCGTCTGAACATACTCCCAGCGCCGATCGTCCGGCGGCCAGGTCAGACAGACGGCCCAGTGTTCTCCTGTGTGAGTCACAAACTTAAGATGCAACCCCGCGTGGAGCGCCCGGAGCCGCGCCACCATGTGCGTGGGCGGCTCGGGCTGGCCGGCGCTATTGAGTAGCACCGGCACGAATTAGACCTCCACGAACAGCTCGACGTTGACCATGAGGTCAACCGCTGCCGTGCCGACCGTGCTGGTCGTGGTCACCACAAACTGGAGCGTATCGCCGGTGTCCAGCGTGCGCTGGGCATCGGTCAAGGTCGAGAGGAGCGCGACCGCCGTCCCCTCCTTCTCCGTCAACGCTTCGAGGTCCACGTTATCGGTCAGGGTGACCGCTGCGTCCGCCGAGGCGTCGTACTTCTGAATCACACCAAGGATCGTGCCGCCAGACGAGGCCGGCACCGTCGAGGCCGACACCACGGCGCGGTTGATGTAGCACTTGGCCGGGTGCGAGCCGAAGCTATAGGTCGTGGCACCGCTGTTCCCGATGGCCGCATCGCAGCGCCCGACGAGCAGATTGGGCAGGACCCCGAGCCGCCCCGGCGTCGGAGCAAAATAGTTATAG
Organism: Acidobacteriota bacterium; assembly: GCA_016871155.1. Classification (GTDB taxonomy): domain Bacteria; phylum Acidobacteriota; class Terriglobia; order Bryobacterales; family Bryobacteraceae. Next base: position 2,679 of record VFZO01000465.1, read on the forward strand.
GGCATGAGTTATCCTCGGGTTGGGGTGAGCGCCCTCGCGCCCACCCCGTCCCAGTGAAGGTTACGCGACGTGCGTGTAGCGCGCGGTGTCGGTGTACCCCGTGATGCTGCCAAACGCATTGCGCGCAAGGCACGCGAGGTTCCCGTACCAGCCGTAGGTCGTCTCAAAGGCATCACGCCCTGCGAGCCAACGCCACGGGCCAGCGCCCTCGAACTCGACGAAGCCCCAATCCTTCGCATCCACCCACGCCAGCGACGGGAGGTGGAGGAGATAGATGGTCCCGGCCGGGACATAGTAGTCCTGGACCATCGGGATGCCGCACACCTCAAGCGCCTTATAGCCGCCCTTGATGGTGGTGCTGAACTCGCCGGCGGTGAACCGGCGCTGCCCGACCATCGACTCCATGAGCTTCTTGGCGAGGCCCGGCGTGGTCATGAGGAGGAAGTCCTTCGGACGCACCATCGCGTCCTTGCCCGAGCGGCCGGCGATCTTCTGGATCAAGTCCCAGATGTCCGACTCGGTCGGCTGATTGGCGTCCGGGGTGTCGGTGCCGGCGACCATACGGGTCGCATCCCAGATGCCGTAAGTTGAGGCCGAGATGCTGTGGAGCGAGGCGTAGGACCCGCCCCGGTTAGTGATGTTGATGAGGCCGTTCATAGCGCCGTTGAACGAAGTATCCGAGGCGGTCGCCTTGACAATCTTGTCCGTGGCAGCCATGCCCGCGATGCCCGCGCCCGAGAGCGTGAGGGTCGCGTTGTCGCCGCTGTTGGAGATGGCGGTGATGCTCGCGCGCCCGAGAACCGCGTCCGCCGCCGAGGTGTCGAGGACGGCGATGAAGTCGCCCACCGAGAGGAGGAGCGAGCCCTGGCCCGCGCCGCTCACGCCGTAGGGCGAGGAAACGATGATGCTGGTGGCCGAGGTCGCGGTCCCGATGAGGGCCACAACGCCGTCCGCCTTATTGTGAAGCGCCTGCTGCATGAGCAGGGTGGACGCCTCCTTGATTTCCTCCATCGTCTTCTTGGCGATGGTGGTGAAG
>VFZO01000466.1 GCA_016871155.1 Acidobacteriota bacterium
TTTCTGCAGAGCCAAGGCGCGGAAGACCGGACCCAAATGTGCCCGAAGGCCCGAGTATAGGGTCTTTCGACGGCACTTCGGAATGAACACCACGTGATATTTGCAGTCCCACTTACTATGGTTTAGACTTTGGTTTTCGTCCATCAGGATTCTCCTTTCGTGTGCTTGGCGGCTCACGTTTGGAGTTTCTCTGATGGACTCCCGGAAATGTCAAACTGCTACTGCCACCCCGGCACAGCCGGGGGGCCTCTTACGTTAGGCTAGATGACCCGCCGTGGATTTCTGTTCTCCTCGCTTGGCGCCGCGGCGCAGCGCGCACGGCCCGCCGTGCCGAACGTACTCCTGGTGCTTTGCGACGATCTGGGTTATGGGGACGTCCGCGTCTACAACCCCAGTTCGGCGATTCGCACACCGTCGCTGAATTCGTTGGCCGGGCAGGGAATGCGTTTCACCGATGCCCATTCGCCTTCGTCCGTATGCACGCCGACGCGATACGGGCTGCTGACGGGCCGCTATGTGTGGCGGACGCAGCTGAAGAATGGGGTGCTGGGCGGTTACTCGCCGGCGCTGCTGGAACCGGGCCGCGACACGATCGCATCGATGCTCAAAAAGCTCGGCTACGCCACAGGTGGATTTGGCAAGTGGCACCTGGGCTTGGGCCGGTCGCCGAAAGTGGACTACTCGCAGCCATTTAAGCCAACGCCGCTGGAATTCGGATTCGACGAATTCTACGGCATACCCGCTTCGCTGGACATGCCGCCTTACGTGTTTATCGACGGCCACAAAGCGGTGGAACAGCCGACGGCGTCGATCGGCGACAACGGCGAGGTGAAGCGGGGACCGTTCTGGCGCGGCGGGCCGCGAGCCCCGTCGTTCCAAATGGAGGACGTGATCCCGAATATCGCCAGGCGCGCGATCCGTTTTATCGAGAAGGCGCACGCGCCGTTCTTCGCCTACGTGCCGCTGCCGGCGCCCCATACGCCCTGGGTGCCATCGAAACCGTTTCAGAAAAGGTCGAGCGCCGGGCTGTACGGCGACTTCGTGGAGGAGACCGATACGTGGATCGGCCGGATGCTGGAGGCGTTGGAGCAGACCGGCAAGGCGCGGAACACGCTGGTAATCGTGACCTCCGATAACGGCGCGCCGTGGGAAGACCGGGATGCGGCCGAAGCTGGCGGGCACCGGGCGAACGCCAACTGGCGCGGGCAGAAGGCGGACATTTTCGAAGCCGGGCATCGCATTCCGTTTCTGGTTCGTTGGCCGGAGCGGGTAAAGCCGAACACGGTAAGCCAACAGACGATTTGCCTCACCGACGTATTCGCGACCATTGCGGAGGCGGCCGGAATCCGCCTCACAGACACGATGGGCGAGGACAGTTTTTCCATCGTGCCCGCGTTGCGCGGCGAACGGAGGGACGTCCGGGGCCACATCGTCCACCACGCGGCGAACGGCATGTTCTCGATCCGTGCCGGCCCGTGGAAACTCATTGAAGGGCGCGGCTCCGGCGGGTTTACCGAGCCGGTGAAACTGGATGGCCCCGGGGAGTTGTATAACCTGCAGGAGGACCCACAGGAGAAGCGGAATCGCTACGATTCCGAACCGCGGGTGGTGGTTCGCTTGAAGGAATTGCTGGACCGGGTTCGCAAGGATAGCCGTAGCCGACCGCGCGCCGGGTGAGACATCTACAAGATGATTCGACGCTTCCCTCTGACTCTGACCGCGATGGCCGCCGGTGTGACGGCCGAGTGGTGTTACGAAGAGGCTGAAAAAGTAGCGCGAGCTACTTGATTACATCCACACCCATCGAGACGCAGGCGCCCTTGACCTGGGCGATCGCGCTTTCGAGCGTGAAGCTATTGAGATCGGGCATCTTCAGCTTGGCGATCTCTTCGATCTGCTTTTCTGTGATCTTGCCCACCTTCTGCTTGTTCGGCGTCGGAGAGCCCTTCTCGAGCTTGATCGCCTTTTTGATCAAGATGGCCACAGGAGGGGTCTTGGTGATGAAGGTGAACGAGCGATCGGAGAAGATCGTGATGACGACGGGAATGATGAGCCCTTCGTTGTCCTTGCCGGAGGTCTTGGCGTTGAACTGTTTGCAGAACTCCATGATGTTTACGCCTTGGGGACCGAGAGCGGTACCAACCGGGGGTGCGGGAGTCGCTTTACCAGCGGGGATCTGCAGCTTAACCTGACCTGTTACTTTCTTTGCCATTTTCGTGTGCCTGCGGGTTTATTGAATCTTTTCGACTTGCTCGAAATCGAGCTCGACCGGCGTGGACCGGCCAAATATGGTGACCATGACGCGGAGCGTGTTCTTCTCGTTGTTGATCTCTTCGACCTTGCCGGAGAAGTTTGTGAACGGTCCGTCGGTGATGCGCACGGTTTCGTTCTTTTCGTAGGTCAGCTTGGGCTTGGGGCGATCGCCGGCGTTGGCCTGACGATAGAGGATGGAATTGACTTCATCAGCGGTGAGCGGAACGGGGTGGTTGCCGCCGCCGACGAAGCCGGTGACCCGCGGCGTTTCCTTGACCGCGTGCCACAGCTCGTCGTCCATCTCCATTTCCACAAGCACGTAGCCGGGATAGAGCAGACGCTTCGAGGTAACTTTCTTGCCGTTGCGAAGTTCGAAGACTTCCTCGGTGGGGATCAAAATCTGGCCGATACGCTCAGAAAAACCGAAGGCCACGGCGCGGCTGCGAAGCGACTCTGCGACCTTGTTCTCGAAGCCGGAGTACGAGTGAATGATGTACCAGTGCTTCGTGTTGGCGGGCGTCACCGGTTCAGCGGGCGGCGCCTGCGGCTCCGGTGCGTCTTGGAACTCCATTTCGTCCGGCATGTTTATTTGGCCATCACCTTGAAGAACTGGTTGATTCCGCGGCCAATGATAAAGTCGACCACAAAGAAGTACGCGGAAAACGCAAAGACGCTGGCGATGACGACGCCCGTGGTGGCCTTTACCTGCTTTTCGCTGGGCCAGGTCACGCGCTTCATCTCCATCTTCAATTCCTCGAAGTACTCTTTCGCCGCGGCAGGCCAGCCCGCAATCCCTTTGGATTCGGGTGCCTGGTCAGGCGGTTGGACGCTCTTGGTCTCCATGGTTGTGGTCATCTCACTTCTCGTTGGTTCGCGAAACGTTTGGTCTCCAGACGCGCTTCCGCAATCGGGATTCCGTTTGAGTACTCTTTGCTGGGGAGAGCCGGTAAGCCGAGGGGAATGGCAGGGGCGGCAGGAATCGAACCCGCACTAGCGGTTTTGGAGACCGCAGGTCTACCGTTAACCTACGCCCCTGAATCGTCAGCACCCAAGAGCCGTGAAGCCCCTGGGAAGGAGGCAACCCTTAGTGTACCGCAACTCGCAGACGAAGAGTTATTTGGTCTCGCGGAACAGGGTGTGCTTCTTGAGCTTCGGGTTGTACTTCATCAGCTCAAGCCGCTCTGTGGTTTTCTTTTTGTTCTTGGTGGTGGTGTAGAGCTTCAATTTCGTTTCCGTGCATTGAAGCGTAATGATTTCGCGTGGCATTTTCTGGGTACCTCTTAACTAAGCGACGATCTCCGCCACCGTGCCGGCGCCGACGGTGCGGCCGCCTTCGCGAATCGCGAAGCGCAGGCCCTTGTCCATGGCGACCGGGGTGATCAGTTCGATTTCCATCTGCACGTTGTCGCCCGGCATCACCATCTCGGTCCCGGCGGGCAGGTGCGCCGCGCCC
>VFZO01000467.1 GCA_016871155.1 Acidobacteriota bacterium
CTGAGCGAATGAGTCTCCCGAGGTGACTTCGTCAATGGCTTTTGACCAGGTGTAGTTCGCATTCACGGTGAATCCGCGCGCGAAGCGGCGCAGTACCGCAACCTGCAGGGAATCGTAACGCGTGTTCGTGCCGGTCGAGAGCTCTCCAATGCTGCCGATGGCTGGCGCATAGATGCGCCTCGCATTCGTGTTGGCCGTCGTGGCGCCCGGCCGGAACACTGCCGGATTCGCCTGGCGCAGGTTGGCGAGATGCCGGCCGGCGTTGCCCACGTAGGAAACATCGAGAACCCAGTTTCCACCGATCTGCTGCTGGATCCCGAAGTTGTAATTCATCGTGTAGGGATTGCGGACGCCCTGGGCGAACGACTTGGGCAACACCACGGGGGACTGAAAAGTGGCATTCGCGGGATTTACCGCATAAGGGTAAGGAATCTGCTGTCCGGCGTAGGGCGATGAAAGCCGCCGGTTGTTGGTATCCACCACGAGCGCGAAGGGCTGCGGCGATTGCACCCCACCAGTCATTTCGGCGGTGAGCGGCTCGATGAACATGCCCCAACTGGTGCGCACAGAGGTCTTGCCATTGCCGAAGACATCCCAGGCAATGCCCAACCGAGGAGCCGGGTTCCACAACCGGTCCACCAGAGGAAACGCGCTGTCACCCTGGAACACGACACCTTCCGGAGCATTCGGGAACCGTCTCGACCGGGCGCCCGGAACGAATGCCGTCGCCTGGCCGAAGCGCTCCGCCCAGGCGGGATAGGCTTCCATCCGGATTCCGTAGTTCAGAGTCAGCCGGCGGTTTAGGCGCCAAGTGTCCTGCGCGAACACGCTCCAGGGGAAATAGCGCTGGTCGGTATCGAGCGGCGACGCCTGCTGCAGGCGCACCGCACTGCCGAGCAGAAAATCGGCCGCCGGCACGCGACTGGCCGTGCCATCGAAGGTGAACTGTCCGCCCGAGCTTTGGTTGTCGCGATACATGAAGCGGTTCCGCTGGATATCGGCCCCGAACTTGAACTGGTGCGATCCTTTGATCCAGGTGAGGTTCTGAGAGAAGTCCATGTTCTCTGACAGTCGGCGACGGTCCCGGCCGGGGCTGAGCAGAAACCTCCCGCTCACCTGCAATCGCGGAAGTGTAGTCGGACCGACTGCGTGCAAAAAGCTGGTGGCGCCCAACTGATCCAATGTGGTCCGGACGGTATTTGCTTCGTCATAGTCGAAGCGAGTATAGTTCAGCCGGGTCGTCAGCAGGACGTTGGCCGTGAAGGCGTGGTTGTCCTCGACGGTGATCGTATTGAGTTGCTGCCCGTTGCCGACCGGGCTGTAATCCGGAAGCGTGCTGCCGTTGGGGAAAGGATCCGTCCCGACGGAACGGTCACGGAAGTACCTGACATTCAGCCGGTTGTTGCTGCTGAGCACGGAGTCCCAGCGGCCGAGGAACTGATCCCCATCGTTGGCTTCGCTCAACTGGCTCACAAACTGGCCTGTTGGGCGGTTTGGGAGAGGAACATAGCTCTGGACGACGCGGGCTGCGACGGGATCAATCCGCGACGTGGGAATCTGCCGGCCCGGAAAAGGCTGTCCCGTGAGGGGGTCGACGATCGCTTGCGCCGCCGCTGCGAAATTTCCGGTTCGCTCCGCGTCCGTCAGCGGATTGGCATCGGAACTCACTCGATCTCGCCGAATCCGCAGGCCCTGGTAAGTCACGAAGAAGAAGTTCTTCCCGCGGCCGTTGTATAGCTTTGGGATCAGGATAGGGCCCCCGAGGGTCGCGCCAAACTGGTTGAACCTCAGCTTGGGTACGTCGGCGGCAAAGAAGCTGCGTGCATCGAGCGCATCATTGCGCAGGAAGTGCCAGGCGCTGCCGTGGAACTCGTTCCCACCGGAGCGGGTGACGGCACTCAGAGTCGCGGCGCCACGGCCATACTCCGCAGGCGTGCCCACCGTGGCCAGCTTGAACTCCTGGAGCGCATCCGGCGGCGGCAGCAGCAAGCCGGATCCGCGATGGAAGAAGTTCTGCTGCCCGCCGTCCAGCAGGAAATTCACCCCGGTCTGACGGCCGCCGTTAATCGCGAGCCGCTGCTGCGAGAAGCTGGACTCGATTGTGGTGTTCGCGCTGTTGATGCCAGGCGCAAGCAGCACTAAGTCGACGGCATTGCGGCCGTTGAGGGGAAGGTCGCGGATCCTGCGGTCATCTACCAGAATGCCCTGCACGGAACTGCGCGTCTCCACCAGCGGAACATCGCTCGACACTGTGATTGCGTCTGTCACCTCGCCAATCTGCAAGACAAAGTCGAGCTTGATGGCGGAAAGCGCCGTCACCGTGACGTTGCTGAAGCTGGCCCGGCGAAATCCGGACTGCTGGGCAGTCACTTCGTAAGTACCCGCCGGAAGCGCGGGGAAACTGTAAAATCCTACTTCGTTCGTACGGGCTGTCCGGCTGACGCCCGTGCTGCGGTTCACCACTTTGAGCTCCACACCCACCATGACGGCACCGGATGAGTCCGCAATCGTGCCGGCGATTTCGCCGGTGGGGGCCTGAGCCCTGGCGACTGGCGGATGCAGCAGGCCGGATATGAGGACGGCCATGAACAGGATCGTTTGTGATTGACGCATGATCGGACTTACTCCTTGTGTGATGTCGACGGTACCGGTCGCTGACCTGGTGAAGGCTCAGCCGGCGAGTTCGGCGCGGTGTTGATAAATTTTGCCGACGGCGGCGGCGATCGAATCCATGTCCGATTTTGAGCCGAGCAGGTAGCGGTGTTCAAACCAGACGGCTTCCCGGCAGGCTTGATTGCTTGCCGGGCAGAGTTCGTTGTAGCGCTCAAACGACTCATCGAAAAGCGGATTATTGAACAGCGAGTGCGCGTACCCACTGGAGCCGGAAACTCCCTCGGCGGCGAGAGCCTCTAGAAATTTCTCGCGGGTCATGCCAAATTCCGAAGCGACGAAACGGAGACAGTAGATGTGCCAGGCGTGCCCGGTGGCGAAAGCGGGCACGGCCATGGGATGAATGCCCGGGATCCGTTCCAGTTGGCCGGTGAGGTAAGCGCCGTTGGCCTGACGAGTTTGGGTCTGTTCGGGGAGCCGCTCGAGTTGGGCAAGAAGCATGGCGGCCTGGAACTCGGTGAGGCGGTAGTTCCAGCCGAGGCGGTGGTGTTCGTACCAGGGGCGGCCCTTCTTGCGTCCAACCCAGACGAGGGACTCGGCAATCTCGGCGAGCTCTTCGTCGTTCGTCACCACGATGCCTCCTTCACCGGCCGTCATGTTTTTCGAGGCCTGGAAACTGAAGGTGGCCATGGCGCCAATGGAGCCGAGCGGGCGGCCATTCCACGAGCCCCCGTGCGCATGGGCAGCGTCTTCGAGCACCGGGATGCCGTGGCGGTTCGCAATCTGGAGGATGGCCTCCATGTCGGCGGCGAGGCCGGCGAAGTGAACTGGAACAATGGCCCGGGTGCGCGGCGTGATGGCCGCTTCCAGTTTCGAGGGATCGAGATTCAGTGTGTCGATCTCGATATCGCAGAAGACGGGGTTGGCGCCGATCAACATCGGGGCGCTGGCTGTGGCGATGAATGTATAGGGCGGAACGATGTCAAGGGCAGACCAAAAGTTTCCCATCAGGGCGGAGCAAAAGGGGACCACTGTGGGCGAAGGTAAAGAGGACAAATCTCACGATATGGGGGCGG
>VFZO01000468.1 GCA_016871155.1 Acidobacteriota bacterium
CGGTGGTTTCAAAATTTCAAATGTTTTTGGCTAGTGATTACTCCGGTATCGCCGCCGATCCGTCAAATGACGGATGCGCCGTCAACCGGCCGGATCCTGATACCATAGCCACGGATTGTCGAGCGCCGCTGTGCCGCGCTGTTTACCGGCCGCCCTTGGGGGAGTCAGATCCACCTTCCAATGAGAAGAATTCAGTCCAGTGTCGGCCGCCGTTTAGGAAAGCAGGATCGGCGGCAGCTACGCGTCCTATACCAGGACGATGCCGTTGTGGTCCTCAACAAGCCCGCCAAAATGCTGGCGGTGCCCACCGACACCTCCGACCTTCCGTCCGCGCTTTCGCTCCTTTCGGAAGAATTGGAATCTAAGAGGCAACGGGCCTATGTCGTACACCGCATCGATCAGCTCACGTCTGGGATTCTGCTGTTTGCAAAAACCTGGCCAGATCGAGAAGCACTCGTTCAACAGTTTATCCGACACACCCCGGTGCGGGAGTATCTCGCGGCAGTTCGCGGTCATCTCCGCTTCGACGAGGGGACACTCGTTCATTATTTTCGGCAGGAAGGAATGTTTCAACGGGTAACCTCCGAAAGGGATCCGAAATCGGATCGGGCTGAGTTGCGCTATTCCGTGGAACATCGCCTTAAGGGTGCTTCGCTTGTCCGAGTCTCGCTGGTTACCGGACTGCAGAATCAAATCCGTGTTCAGTTTTCGGCGATCGGACACCCCGTCATCGGCGACAGGAAGTATAGTCCACCCGAAAAGTCGGAACGGCGAATTACTCGCGTCGCTCTCCACGCGGCACATCTTCAGTTCATTCATCCACGCTCAGGAGACACCGTTTGCGTCGACTGTGAGCCTCCTCCGGACTTTCAGGCCCTGCTGAAGGCATTAGGGCGGCCGATCCGGCCATTCGCTGGCGGATCGTAATCGCCGGGTACACTCGAAAGAAGATGCTCGCATGTCCGGTGCGCAATTGTGGGGAGATCCTGCCTGAAACAGGGCGGACGCGGCGGTGCGCGAAAGGGCATTCGTTCGATGAGGCGCGCAGCGGATATCTGAATCTGTTGCAGCCGCAGGACAGCCGGTCGCGGCAGCCCGGCGATTCGGCGGAAGTCGCCGCCGCGCGCCGCCGCTTGCATGACCGGGGAACCTCGTCGGACGTGCTGCGCGCGGCTGTTGAGATGCTGCGTCTGCGCGAAACGGACGTGCTGCTGGAGGCCGGTTGCGGCGATGGGTTTTACGCGGCGCATCTCGCGAGCGCCTCGCATTGCCAGGCGTGGGGCGTGGATATTTCGGCGGCATCGGTGGAAGCGGCCGCTCGCCGCTACCGGCATTGCCGGTGGATTGTGGCCAATGCCGACCGGCGGTTGCCGTTTGCCGATGGCGCCTTTACGGCGGTGGTGACGGTGGCGGCGCGTTTGCAGTCGAACGAGTTCCGGCGCGTATTGCAAGCCGGTGGAAAGCTGCTGGTGGGCGTGCCTTCCGCTGAGGATTTGCAGGAGATTCGCGGCACGGGCCGGGACCGGAGCAGCCGCGTTCTGGAAGAGTGCGGATCCGACTTCACTCTCGAGGAACAGCGGCGGGTCACGGCACGGATCGCGCTCGACGCGGAAGGAATCGAGGATTTGCGGCGATCGATCTACCGGCCGATGCAGGCCGAGCCGGCCGTTGCCATGATGGTAACATTCTCACTGGATCTATTCTTGTTTACGGCTCGCCCAATCGTGGGTCGGACAAGATAATGGACTACCCGCATGAGGCTGACCACCGGCGACAGACTGGGCCGCTTTGAGATCCGCGCGCCGATCGGCGCCGGAGGCATGGGCGAAGTATATTGCGCGCGCGACTCCAGCTTAGGCCGCGATGTCGCGCTCAAGATTCTGCCCGCCGAAATGTCTTCGGACAAAGATAGGCTGGCCCGCTTCTACCGCGAGGCGCGTTCCGCCGCAGCGTTGAACCATCCCAACATCGTCACGCTTTTCTCGGTTGAGGAGATCAGCGGTATCCACTTCCTGACGATGGAACTCATCGACGGAAAGCCCTTGAACGAAGTGGCTGCCGAAGGCGGGTTTACCGTCAAAGCCGCCGTCGAATTAGCGGCGTCCATTGCCGAAGCGGTCGCGGCGGCGCACGACAAAGGCATCGTCCACCGCGATCTCAAGCCCGCCAACATCATGATCACGCGCGACGGGCGCGTCAAGGTTCTCGATTTCGGACTCTCCAAGGAACTGCAAACCATATCGCCCGACGAAGCGACTCTCACCTTTCATCACGAAACAGAGGCCGGAACAGTGATGGGCACACCTGCTTACATGTCTCCGGAGCAGATCTCCGGCGCCGCGGTAGACCATCGAAGCGACATCTTTTCGCTGGGAATCATACTGTACGAAATGCTCGCTACGCGCCGGCCATTCGCCGGCGCATCACACTTCGAACTAGCGGCCTCGATCCTGCGTGACAATCCAGCGCCGATCGCGGGCGCCGATGTCCCTCCCGATCTGCTCCAACTCCTCGACCGTTGTCTGGCAAAGAAGCCCGCCGACCGACTTCAGTCCGCGCGCGAACTCGCGTCGGGATTCCGCGCCATCACGTCCGGCCTGTCCATGGCCGAGCCCAAGCCGCACGGGCTGCGTCACGCGCCGCCCGCCGAAGAGAACCTCTGGATCGGGGTCCTGCCCTTCAAATCAAGGACCGGCGACACGCTCGCGGCGGCTCTCGCCGAAGGATTGACGGAGGACATCACCGCCGGGTTCTCCCGGTTCAGCTACCTCCGAGTGCTTGCTCCCGGGGCGACAGCCAGATATACCGGCGACCAGACCGACCCCCGGACGGTCGGAACGCAACTGGGAGCGCGGTACGTGCTCGAAGGGAGCTTGCGCCAGAACGGTCCGATTTGCAGGCTGACGGTGCGTCTGGTTGAGACAGCCACCGGCGCCCAACTCTGGTCGCACGCCTCCGACCGGCGCATCGACGCTGAGAATCTCTTCGCCCTGCAGGACGAGTGGGTCTCGGCCGTCGTCGCGCGAGTCGCGGATCAGCACGGCGTCCTGGTGCACGACATGGTTCGAACCTTCCGGAACAAGAAGCCGGAGGACCTGACACCGCACGAGGCCGTCCTCAGCGTGTTCAGTTTCCACGAGCGAATGTCGGAACAGGAGCATGCCCGCCTGCGCCGCGTCCTCGAGCGGCTGGTGAAGGAATCGCCGGACTCGAGCGATTGCTGGGCCATGCTCGCCACGTTGTACAGCGACGAGTACATGTTCGGATTCTCCGGCGAGCCCGATCCGCTGAGTCGCGCCAGAGACGCGGCGCAACGAGCCGTCGCCCTGGCACCCACCAACCCGCTCGCCTGCCAGGCGCAGCATCAGAGCCTGTTTTTCCGGAGGGAATGGCAGGCCTTCCGTCCCGTCGCCGAGAGAACGCTGGCACTGAATCCGCTTGACTCCGCCACCGTCGCGTTCGCCGGCATTCTCCTGGCCTCATCCGGCGCCTGGGACCAGGGCTGCGCCGCCATCGAACGTGCCATCGGGCTCAATCCGGACCATCCGGGCTGGTATTGGATTGGACCCGTGTTTCGGGCCTTCCATCTGGAGGATTATCAGTCCGCGGTGGACTGCGCGATGCGATTGAACATGCCGGGGTACTTCTGGGGACCGGCGGCGCTGGCCTCCGCGTACGGTCATC
>VFZO01000469.1 GCA_016871155.1 Acidobacteriota bacterium
AGTTAGTGGCGCTGATGGAAAAGCGAAAGACTTCTCCGCACGTCTATCGGAAGGACGGCGGTACCTACATCGTCGTCAACGACTGGGTTCGGCGGCTGATGCCCAAGCACATGGATGTCGACGCGAAGCTGGCCGACATGGACGCCTCCGGCATCGGTATCAGCGCGCTGAGCATCAACGACCCCGGGCCGGAATTGTTCGCCAAGGACGGCCTGGCCATCGCTCGAATGGTTAACGACGCCATCGCCGATGTCGCGAAGAATCACCCGTCGCGGTTCTTTGGTCTCATGGTGCTGCCGCTTCAGGATATGGATGCGTCACTCGCCGAGATGGAACGCTGCGTCAACAAGTTGGGAATGAAGGGCATCCTGCTGTACTCCAACCTCGCCGGAGAGTTCCCCGACGAAGAGCGCTTCCGGCCTATGTTCGCGCATGCGCATCGCCTGGACCTTCCCGTGCTCTTACATCCCGCCTATCCGATGACGTTTCAGGCGACGAAGGCTTACGAGATGGCGCCGATGCTCGGCCTGATGTTCGACACGACCATTGCGCTCGGCCGGATCATCCTGTCGGGAATTCTCGATCAGTATCCCAGGCTGAAGCTGGTGTGCCCGCACGTGGGAGGCGCTCTTCCGTACCTGGTTGGCCGGATGGATCACCAGACGATGGTGTTGAAGCGGGGCGCCGACAAGATCCGCAAACCACCGAGCGAATACTTGAAGCAGGTCTGGTTCGACACGGTTTCGCCGATCAGTTTGGCCGTGAAGTACGGGATCGACTTCGCCGGCGCGGACAAGATGCTGTTCTCCACCGATCATCCCTGGGTGGACCCGAAAGTCATCACCGGCGTTGTGAAGGGTTTGCACCTGGCCCCCGATGTCGAGGCGAAGGTGATGGGCGGCAACGCGCGGGCGTTGTTTAAGCTATGAGGCGGCGCGAGGCGATAGCGGCGATGGCCGCCGTATCGGCGCCGGTGGGCGCTTCGGCGGCGAAACCCCTGCGTCTGGCGGTGTGCAACGAGACGTTCGAGGGTTCCTCATTCGCCGAGGGTTGCCGGCTTGCCGCCAAAACCGGCTACACCGGACTCGAGATCATGCCGTCCACGCTTGGGCCGGATCCCGCAGCGATTTCGAAAGGGAACCGCGCGGAGCTGCGCCGCACGATGAAGGAAGCGGGCCTTGCGTTCTGCGGATTGCACGCCGCGCTGTCGGCGCCACCCGGCCTACATCTGACCACGCCGGACGAGGCGCTGCGCCGCAAGAGCTGGGACTACTTCCGCCAAATGATCGACCTGTGCGCGGACCTTGGTAAAGGCGGCTACCTCGTGCTGGGGTCGGCCAAGCAGAGAGCGGCGGGCAAAGGCGAATCCGTGGGAGATGCGTCAAAACGGCTGCGAGACGGATTGGCCGAATCGGCCGATTACGCGAAGAGCCGGGGCGTATTGCTGTTACCCGAGCCCCTGGCGCCGCATTTGTGCAATGTCCTCACGTCGCTTGGCGAAGCCGTAGAACTCGTCCGTTCGATCAATCATGCCTCCGTACGGACCATGTTCGATACGCACAACGCGGTTAGCGAGAAGGAGCCGCATGACGTTCTGATTCGGAAACATGCGGCGTTCCTCCGGCACGTGCACGTGAATGAAATGGACGGACGCCATCCGGGTACGGGAACCTACGATTTCGGGCTCGTGCTGCGAACGTTGCGGGAAATCGGCTACAACGGGTGGGTTTCGTTAGAGGTGTTTCAGTTCAAGCCGTCGGGCGAGCAGATCGCTCGCGACTCGGCCGCGTTTCTGCGCCGGCTGTAGGGCTCGAAGGAAAGAGAAGGAGAGTACGACTCATGAATCGAAGATTTTTTGTTGGATCGACCATGGCCGCGGCGGCAGCCGCTCCGCAAGCCGTACCGGCGAGCGATCAGGTGAACGTCGCCATCATCGGTGTCGGCGGGCGCGGCCGCAACATGATCCACGATCTCCGTCCTATTTCGGGCATGCGGATCAGTCATCTGTGCGACGTGGACCAATCGTCCATCGAAAAAGCGATGGCGATCATTGAGAAGCACAACCTTCCCCGGCCGAAGGTAGTCGGCGACTTGCGCCAGTTGCTCGACGACAAGACCGTCGACGCCGTCACTATCGCCACGCCCGATCACTGGCATGCGCCCGCGGCGATCCTTGCCTGCGATGCGGGAAAAGACGTGTATGTCGAAAAGCCGCCCTCGCACAACGTTCGCGAGGGAAGACTGATTCTGGACGCGGCGCGGCGCAACAATCGCATCGTACAGGTAGGTACGCAGAGCCGCAGCCGGCCGTCCACGGTACAGGCGATCGAGCTGATCCGGAGCGGCAAGATCGGCAAGGTCCTGATGGCGAAAGCGTGGGACGTTCAACTGCGCGACTATATCGGCCGCAAGGAAGACGGTCCGGTACCGGTGGGCGTGGACTACGAGACGTGGCTGGGCCCGGCGCCGTGGATCCCGTTCAACGAGAACCGCTTCCATTACAAGTGGCACTGGCATTGGCATTTCGGAACCGGCGACGCCGGCAACGATGGCGCACATCAGATTGACATCGCGAGATGGGCTCTCGGCGTAGGCTTTCCGAAGTCGGCCAGCGGCTGGGGCCGCAAGGTCTTCTTTGACGACGACCAACAGACGCCAGATAGCATGAACGTAACGTTCGACTACGGCGACAAAGCGCTCGTTTGGGAAATGCGGATCTGGAATCCCTACGGCATGGAGGATCAGCAGAACGGTGTCGCCGTCTACGGTACCGATGCCGTGATCCACATCGGGCGCTGGGGCGGCCGCTGGGGCTACAAGCTTTTCGACAAAGCGGGCAAGCTGGTCCAGCACCACAATCCTCCTTCGGAAGGAAGCACGGACCCCGAACCGCATATGCGGAATTTCCTTGAGTCGGTGCGGTCGCGGAAGCTGCCGAACGCGGACATTGGCATCGGGCATATGAGCGCGGTTCACTGCCACCTGGCCAACATCGTGGCTCGCACCGGTCACAATGTGCGATTTGATCCCGGCACCGAAACGATCATCGGCGATTCGGAAGCGAACCTCTACGTCAAACGGAACTATCGCACGCATTGGAGCACACCGAAGATGCTTTAAGGCATGTGCCGGTCGCGGACTCGACTGCGAAGGTACGCAGGGGATTTTGCCGCCAGCGGCGTCTCCGCCGTGCAACCGCGGACCGCGAGCGTGGGATATATTGGCCGGATGGCCGCGCCAACGATATTGAAGATCTGTGCCGGCGTTTTGGCCGTCTCCGCAACGCTTGCGCAACCACCGGACCTGGCCGCACTGCGCGCCGAGTTCGCGCCCACGGGAAAACTGCGCGCAGCAATCAACCACGGGAATCCGGTTCTGGCGGCGCGCGATGCAAGCACTGGCGAGCTGCGCGGAGTAACGGTCGATCTATCGCGCGAGTTGGGACGGCGGCTTGGCCTGGCCGTGGAACTGCTACCGTTCGACGCGGCCGGCAAGGTGAGCGCGGCCGCCAGGGCGGGAGTCTGGGACGTGGCCTTCCTGGCCATCGATCCGGAACGCGCGCAGGATATCGACTACACCGCGCCCTGCGTGGCTTTAGAGGGCACGTATCTGGTACCGGCCGGATCGAAGCTGCGGAGTGTGGAAGAAGCGGATCAGACGGGAGTGCGGATC
>VFZO01000470.1 GCA_016871155.1 Acidobacteriota bacterium
GCCGCTCGTCCAACTCACGCACCAGGATCAGACCGCCATCGTAGGTAACGCGCGGTCCCTGGCAGTCGATCTTGAGAAGGCCGTTGCAAGAGAGCTGAAAGGGCTGGTTTTGTTTGTCACCCATTGGGTGCTGTCCTCCGCAGGGGTCTTCACTGCCTTCAAACCCTCATGGATATTGATGCAGACGAGCATCCGAGAGACTCGCACGCGCGGCTCAAAACGGAAATGTGGGTTTCAGACTAAGAGAGCATACTACGCTTGAGGGCCTGCCAAGCGGCCGGGCATGTCGGCAAGCACATAGGCGAGCACGGCCATCACGGCCAGGTTCCGCCGGAAGTCGTCCGGGGCGACTGCATCAACGATGTCTGCCGCCGAGTGGTGCCAATTGAAATACCGCTCGGCCGCGCTCACCGGCCATAGCCCAGGCACGCCCGCGCCAATGAGCGGACCGATGTCGGTTCCGCCTCCGCGATGGAGCCGCCGGCCCGCACCGATGGGACCGAGCAAGCCTTCGATTCGGGCCAGGGCCTTGCCCGCGGTTTCAGCGCCCGGCGGCAGGCTGCAGCCGAAGCCGACCGGCTTTTCCGCTCCCATGTCCATCTCGATCGCCGCAACGTGGTTTCGAATTTCGTCCCCGATCCAACTCCGGTACGCCGGCGCGCCCGCCGTTCCGTTTTCTTCATTGGTCCACAGAACCACGCGGACCGTTCTTCGCGGAATGAGAGACAGCTTCAGGAGCAACGCGGCGGCCTGCATGGACGCGACGCATCCGGAACCGTCATCGTGGGCGCCTTGCCCTACATCCCACGAATCCAGGTGTCCGCCGATCACTACGATTTCATTGGGAAGCTCGCGTCCGCGCACTTCGCCCACCACGTTCGCCGATTGCGCGTCAGGCAGCCAGTGCGCCGACATCTCAAGCCGCACCCGCACCGTGCGGCCCGCTCCAACCATGCGTGCGATCCACTCCGCGTCGTCAATCGACACCGCCGCGGCGGGAATCCGCGGGACCGCAGGCGTGTAGCGCATCGCGCCCGTGTGGGCGGTTCGCCGGCTGGAGGGCGTCAGCGATCGCACCAGGCATGCCACCGCTTCCAACTCCGCGGCGCGCGATGCGCCTTGCGTCCGGTACTGCGCTGTCTTGCCGTAGCCCTCGAATCGATCCGCGGCATCGGCGAACGGTGCGTTGAACAGCACGATCCGGCCCTGAACACGCTCTCTGCCGAACGCCTCCAATTGCTCGAAGGTGGTCGCCACCACCACGTCTGCTTCTAGGCCGCTCCCTGAAGTGCCCACGCTGCCGCCGTAGCCGGCCATGGTCAGCGTACGGGGTTCGGGCGCTATCGCGCGAGCGCGCTCCTCACCACGCACCCAATGCGGAACGGTCACGGGAAGCTTCCGCACGTTCGCCAGGCCGTCTTCGATCATCCGCGCGGCGGCCCAGTCCACGGCGCGGGTCAGCCCGCTGGAACCGCTCAGGCGGTGACCGATGCGTTTGCACAGGTATCCCAGTTTCCGCAATCCCTCGCGATCGCGCATCGCCGCCTCAATGATCCTCGAAGTAGCGCCGCGGTATACGTCTTCCTCGCCGCCCGCGTGCATCGTTGAGGCGGCTGGCAAGCCCAGCGCAAGCCAATCCCGCCGTGTCATTGCACCCGCGCGTCCCAAGGGAAATCGAAAGACGGCCGATTCGCGTATTTCGACCGGCGGATGACAATCTCTCCACCCGCACCCGGACTCAGACGAACGCGGAAGAAGCGCTGTTTGACTTCTTGCGAGTTGCCCCCAACTTGGACGCTCTGGCACTGGTGCTCTCCATACGCTCCCGTCTGCACCACTACTTCGCGCTCGTCGGCTTGATTGAGATTCACCAGCGTCACCTTCACCGAGTCAGGCGTGATCGAAGTCACCAGCACTCCCACGTCTTCCGGCAGACCGGGCCTCTTCGCGGCGGGATCGAAGTAGCGCAGCTCGCTGTAGAGCAACCCGCCCGACCAGTGCGGATGGCGGCCTCCCAGCGTCAAATTCACCAGAGCGCCGGTCACCGCACCGAACACTCCCAGCGGCGCATCCTCAGAGAGCCGGATCTGGTGGGGCGAGTCCGCAAGACGTGTGTCCGGTGTACTTGTGTCGCGGCGAATTCCCCCCGTCATCCAGCGAATCTTGGCAAACGCGTCTCGCAGAGCGCGCTCCGGGTAGCCGGGATCGTTGCCACGGAGGTAGTCGATCCAGGCCACCTCGTTTCCGCCTTCGAATCGTCCTGCCTCATATTCGTACTTCCACATTGGATTGGCGCGGCGCTGATTCGCGGCGGGTATCGCGGCTTCATCGAGCCTGCCGAGGTCCGCGCCGTTCAGCGTCGCCAGATAGACGTCGGAGAACAGGGATTCGTGATACGGGCCGCTGGTTGGATTCGACCAGCCTTTGTCTCCGAACTTGTCGGGAAGCCGCAAGCCCTCAGCGGTCTTGATGCGGTTGTCGAGGAAGTTTTTGCCTTGCGCGCGCATGGCGTCGATGAAGGTGGCGTCGCCGGAGACAAGCATCGCGTTCGAAAAGCCGATTCGCATTCCGCGTCCCAGAATTCCCCAACCGCCGAACGTCCAATTCCAGCCCATCAGCCCGCCGTACCATTTGCCGTTCCAGCCTTCACCGACCTGCCCGTTCAGACCGACGATCGACGGGATGTTGCCGCCGTTGGCGCGGGCCCGGTCTCGCCAGGCGCCCGCATACTCGAGCACCCAATCCTTGTAGTGGCTGTCACCCGTGAGAATGTAGGCATTCACTGGAATGCTGGTTGCCAGCAGATTGATCGGCACATCGCCTTTCACCTGCGTCCAGTCGCCCGACTCGGCGAAGTACTTCCAACCGGTCTTGCCGCCCCAGTCCTCCGCGGTTGCCTCAAGCCGGGCTCCGCGGCTGCCGTTGTGGATGCTCCGGATGATCTTGTGTACAGGATCGTAGTTGGCCGCGGTCTTGTCGCGCCCGGTGTAAAAGTCAGCGAACCGGACCGTGCGCTGGCGATTTTTCTGGTCGTCCGGCATGGCGAGCGGTAACAGCAGGAAGGGCTCGTATGCCTCGCCGTTGTGTTCCCAATCGAAGGAGGTGATGAATTCCTTGTGGTACATCCCGAGGGCCCCATACTGCCGGATGTGACCTTCCCACACGTGCAGGAATCGCTCCAACGTTCCGCGCGGGCCGCCCAGGATGTATACCATCGGCCAGTTGTAGAAGTTCTCCATCGCATCGTCCGGACCGTCTCCGCCACCCCAATGTTCCACTACTTCGAGGAAGCCGTTGGCGGGGTTCACGTATTTCTTGTGGAAGGCTTCGATCAATCGCGCGTTTTCTTCGAGGAGCGCACGTTCCAAGAGGGCCCAGGACGGGGGCGTCATCGGCGAATCGATCCGGACGGAGGTGTCCGCGAAAGCCTCGGCGGCCAGCGCACAGAGGCAGAGCATCCACAGCCAGGTTCGATGAGTCGGGTTCCTTTGCACTTGCATCGTGGTTTAGTATGGGTTAAGTGCGATGGATTTTTCAACTCCCCGCGCTGGCTGTTTTGAGGCTCTGGTGCAAAATCTGGGTTGACACTGGGTTGGTACCATTTCAGCCCGCGGGTCTCGATCGAACCCGACTCCGATCACGCTGCCAACGCGGCTCGCCAGATCTCCGGC
>VFZO01000471.1 GCA_016871155.1 Acidobacteriota bacterium
TACCGAAACCTATCCATCCGGCATCCAAGTTTCCGATGCAGAACTGGCCCAGGTGAAGATCCGCCGCGACAAGTTTCACGGCGATTGGAACTACGAAATCCAACCCCGCAATCCATCACACTGAATATCTTAGTTCGACGCAGATCCTAACTACGTTCCGTGAGCCGCCGCTCACCAACAGAGTTTGACCGCCCAGCGCCCCGAATCGATCGCTCGTGGAAAAGAGGTGCAGGTTCGACTGCACTCCAGCCTATGATCGAGATTCACCGGACCGCCGCCTGATGAAGCTGCTCGACTCGCCCTTTCTACAATCCCCTCGAACGGTCTCCTGGCGCCGCTGGACCTTCTACATTCACCTGTGGCTCGCGCTGCTGCTGGGGCCAGTGCTCGCCTTGGTCTCTTTGACAGGTTCGATCGTCGTCTTCCGGTACGAGCTGAACCGGCTGATGGTCCCCGGTACCGCCTACGTGACGCCGCCTCGGAGCGAGCGGCTGCCCCTGGATGAGTTGACCGCACGGATCCGGGCGGCCCGTCCGGCAGACCAGCTTTCCTCCGTGAGTTGGGACGGCGGCCCCTCCACCGGCATGAACTTCTGGACCAACTCGCCAGAAGGCCATCGCATCCACACGTTCATCGACCCGTACTCCGGCGTCATCACCGGGCAGGAGGATTACTACGGGAAGTGGATGCAGTGGTTCTACGAACTGCACGCCAAACTGCTCCTCGGCAACACAGGCATGTTCCTGAACGGCTTCGTTGGATTGACCGCGCTGATCATGAGCATTTCCGGACTGATCGTGTGGTGGCCCGGACTGCCGCGCTGGCGCTTTGGATTCAGCTTCCTGCGCGGCGCGCGCTGGCAACGCCAGAACTATGACTGGCACAAACTCATCGGATTCTATTCGAGTGCGGCGGTGTTCCTCATCGCCTTCACCGGGATGTACTTCTCGTTTCCCGGCCTTTACAAGTCCTTCATTCAGTCGGCTGCAGGTGGTAAGATCGCCATCAGCCCTCGTGCCCGCACCGCGTGGAACGCTTCCACGGTTCGCCTGGAAGAGTTCGTACAGACGGCGATGCGGGCCCAGCCGGGCGCACAGTTCGTCTCGCTGTCGTTTCCGAAAAAGCCCGGCGATCCGGTTTCGATTCGCACGAAGGAAGTCCGCGACTGGCACCGGATCGGACTGAACTGGGTCTACCTGGAGCCCGGCACGGGCGCAGTGATCTGCAGCACGCGGTTCTCCGATGCGAACCTCGCTTCCCAAGCGGCCTTGCTCATGTACCCGCTTCACTTTGGCCGGTTCGGCGGGCGATGGGGCACGGTCACCTTCTATGCCGTGATGGTGGCGTACGTGATCGCTGGTCTCGCGCCCGCGGTTCTCATGGTCACAGGTCTTCTCATGTACTGGAACCGGTCTCTTTCAAAAACACTGGGCCGTTCCCGGAAAGCCGCGGCGGCTCGCATCCCACTTGAGGTCTGAATTTGCACACCAAACTGTCCCTATTGGCGGTCCTGGCCGTTTTCCCGCTGGCATCCCAGACGGCACTCACTCTGGAAGGAGTGGTGAAGGACCCGCAGGGTCTTCCGATCGCAGCCGCGGTGGTCGATGTCTATGGACCGGCCCGGCGCACGATTCGAACCTCCGAGTCCGGACAGTATCGGCTTGACCGGTTGCCCGCAGGACGGTATCGGATCACCGCGGTGGCGGAGGGCTTCGCACTGCGCGAGACGGACCGCGACCTTCAGGCAGCATCCTCCGCCGACTTCGAACTCGATCTGACGCCCACCGCGACGGTGATCGAAACCGCGAGCAAGACTCGCGAGGATGCATTGCGCGTCCCGTTTCTCGTTACCTCCGTCGGCCGGCCGGAACTCCGGGATACGGCCACGGCGTCCTTCGATGAAGCGCTTCGCACAGTGGCCGGGCTTCAGCACGCCACGCAAGGCAACTTCTTCACCCGCGTCACGACACGGGGATTGCGCGACACGGCGGATGTGCTGACCCTCGTCGACGGTGTGCCTCTGCGCCAACTGAATGGCAGCGCCGATCTAGCCATGATCCCCGTCACCGCGCTCCAGGGAGTCGAATTCGTGAAGGGATCGGCTTCGACGATGTACGGCCGAAGCGCCATCGGCGGGGCGATGCAGTTCTACACCGTTCCCGCAACCAGCCCCGACATCGCGGGAGCCTTGGCGTTCACTCGCGCGAGCTTCGGGACCAACGAGGGACAGGGCAGCATTCACATTCCCACGCGGCGCGGACGCGTGGCAGCAGCCGGCGTCGTGTCGCGTTCCGACGGATTCCAACAAGGAACGGGCCGCGACCAGAATTTCCTGACGGTCAGCGGTGACCATGCATTCTCTCCGTTGTTCAACCTCGGCCTTTCCTATCTCGGCAGCGACGTCCGCGCCGGGCGAGGATCGATCGTACCGCTGGTCAACGGCCGCCCGATATTCGGAATCACGCGGCGCGACAACTTCGGAATCCCAGGCGTGTTCGTCGACGGCGAGCTTCACTCGGCGAGTGCGAAAGCGGACTCACAACTATCCAGCCGCATGCTGCTGTCGAACTCGTTCAACTTCAATCGATATAACCGTCTATTCCAGGGCGGCATCACGATTGTGCCTCCGCCGGCCGCCGTGACCAAGGGCTATTCGGAGAACTTCACGCGCCAGGATTCGTTCCTGAACGAGACGCTCTTTCAATGGGACGCCGGATCGGCTTCGCGCCGCAACGCGTTCACGGCCGGGCTCACGTTCGATTGGGGTAACTTCGATCAGGTGTCGGCCAGCTTCACCGGTGTTCCCACCTATCGCGGTCCGGACTACAACCGTCCCGTGACCAACGTGAGCAACGACCCGCGCGGCATCCGCGGGCCCGGGCCCACGAGCTACTTCAAGCAGGACGTGGTCAGCTTCTTCGCCCAGCACCATCTGGCGTGGAAGCGCTTGGGCATTCTGGCGGGTCTCCGTACGGACTCGTTCGATCAGGAACTCACGCGGAGCGACACGCGAGTGCGCGCGCCGTTCAGCGCGTCCCGGTTCAGCCCGAGAATCGGTGGAGATGTGGCCGTGCTGCGCCGCGAATCGGTGAACTTGGCAGCGTTCGCCAACTTCGCCCAGGGCTTTCGCCCCCAACTTCCCGGTCTGAATACGCTGAATAATGTGGTGGTGCCGCAGCTTCTGAAGCCGGAGGTCACGCGCAACCACGAGGGCGGCTTGCGCCTGCGCCACCGTTCCGTCAGCGCGCAGGCGTCGTTCTTCAACATGCGGAAGATCGACGGGCAGCGTTCGTTTCGCTCCGGGCCCGAGGACTTCATCTTCGTGAACGCGACATCGCGCGTGCGCGGGTTCGAATCCGAGTTGAGAACGATGCTTCCGCGCGGGACTTCCCTCTATGGCAACTACGCGTTTCACAACGCGAGGCACATCGAATTCCGCCCCACGCTGGCAGTGAACTTCAGCGGCAACCGGTTGCGGATGAGCCCGCGGCACATCGCTGGTTCGGGCTTGATCTGGAATTGGCGGCGGTTCGTTTGGAACGGCGGCGTCGCCTACGTGGGGTCGCGGCCGTTGCGAGACAACGTCATTGCATCGCAGATCCTGCCGTCGTACACACTCCTCAATAGCTCGCTGAGTGTGCGGTTGGGACCCGTGCA
>VFZO01000472.1 GCA_016871155.1 Acidobacteriota bacterium
GTCGAACGCGAACTTCCTGCTCATGGTTTACGGTCCGGGCCGTTCGGTGCCGGGCGAGAACTTAAAGGACTTTCCACCGACCTATCTTCTGTCCGCTGCCTGGGATCACGGTGCCGCCAACGGAACGGCACAGCTGTTTCTTGACATCAACAAAGCCGGGGGCGTTGCCGAACTGCATATCTACCAGAAAGGCAGGCACGGATTCGGCGCCGCCACAACGTCCCCGGAGTACGGCCCGTGGATGGATTCGTTAAAGCATTTTCTTCAACTCGGCGGCTATTTTGGAGGCGCGCGGAAGTGAGGCGGATTCTCCTGTTCATAACGGCGGCAGTGACCGCCGCCGCGCAACCGAAAGTGGTGAACGAAGGCCACGGCGATTTTCTGCTGGTGCCCGCCGGCGAGTTTAAGATGGGCGACAACTTCGGTGACGGCGAATCGCGCGAGCGGCCCGTACACGCCGTCTACCTGGATGCCTACTACATCGGCAAGCACGAAGTGACCAACGGCGAATGGAAGCAGTTTCAGGCCGATCCCGTTTATAACGACGCCTCCCTTTGGCCCAACGGCCGGCCCGTCCCGAAGGACCAGAGCCCCTATTGGACCCAGCCTCAGAATCATGGCGGCGGCACGCCGGACAGCGACCAGTATCCGGTCATCGGAGTGAACTGGGATGCGGCCGTGGCTTACTGCAACTGGTTATCGAAAAAGACTGGGAAGAAGTACCGGCTGCCGACCGAGGCCGAATGGGAGAAGGCCGCCCGCGGAACGGACCAGCGGCGCTTTCCATGGGGAAACTCCATCGACGCTTCGTTCGCCAATATCGTCGGCTCTCAGAAGTTCGACACGGTGAAGGCCGTGGGCACCTATGAGAAAGGCGCGTCGCCGTATGGCGCGATGGATATGGCCGGCAACATCATGGAGTGGTGCTCGGATTGGTATCAGCGCGACTACTACGCTAAGTCGCCCAAGAAAAACCCGCAGGGTCCCGGGAAAGGCGCGTACCGCGTCCTGCGCGGCGGGTCGTTCTTCTTCGAGGCGCAGGACCAGCGGTCCTATGCGCGCAGCGGCGCCTGGCCTTCGTTCCAGGCGTTCCGCATGGTCGGTTTCCGCGCCGCGCGAGAGCCGTAAGCGATATAGTGAGGGGCATGGTGCGAGTCCTGTTCCTGGTGCCGCTGGGGCTGTACGCTCAACACAGCGACACATCTCTCGTAAACCCCTTTCAATCTCCGGACGATCGCGCGCGCGGCGCGGTGTTCTTTCGATCGCAGTGCGCCAGTTGTCACGGAGCCGACGGCAAAGGCAGCGGCCAGGGGCCGAACCTTACGCTTGGGACCTTCCGTCACGCAAACTCCGACGAGGGTCTCTTTAAAGTCATAACCAAAGGCGTGCCAGGAACGACGATGCCGGGCTTCTCGATGAACGGACGCGAGATCTGGCAGATTGCGGGCTTTATTCGAGGCCTGAACCTTAGCCGCATGGCGGAACAGGCGAAGGGGAATGCCGCCGCGGGCGAAGCGCTCTTCCAATCGCAAAACTGCCTTGCTTGCCATTGGCTGAAAGGCGCGGGCGCCTCGCGAGGCCTGAGCCTGGCGTCTATTGGCTCGCGCCTGTCGGTGGGCGAGATGCGAACGGCGCTGCTCGAACCGTCGGCGGACGTAGCGCCCGAGTATTGGCACTGGCAAGGCAAGCTGAAGACCGGCGAAACAATCAAGGGTCAGCGCCTGAATGAGGACACGTTTTCCATCCAAGTGTTAGACAGCACGGGCCGGCTGCGGGGGATCGACAAGTCAGACCTGGCCGAACAATCCCTGGAGCGAAAATCGTCCATGCCATCGTTCCAAGGCAGACTCACCGAGGCGCAAATCGGAGACCTTGTTTCCTACCTGACGACACTCAAATGAAGCTCCTCCTCTTGTTTTCCATTCCACTCATGGCCCAGGTGACGCCGGAGCGTCTGCTCAAGGCCACGGCCGAACCGCACAATTGGCTCACTTATCACGGCTCGTACTCCTCCACCCACCACAGCACACTGAGTCAGATTACCAGAGAGAACATCGGCAACCTGGAGCTGAAGTGGGTCGCGCAGATGAATTCGCTGGAGAAGTTTGAGACGACGCCAATCGTAGTCGACGGCGTCATGTATCTCACCGAGGCGCCGAACAACGTCATCGCGCTCGACGCCGCTACGGGCCGTGAATTCTGGGTTTATGAGCACAAACTGCCAGATGTCACCTACCCTTGCTGCGGGCGCGTCAATCGTGGTGTGGCGATTCATGGCGACACGCTCTACCTTGGGACCCATGATGCGAAACTGATTGCCATCGACACGAAAACCGGTCAGAAGCGCTGGGAGGCCACAGTGGCCGACTACAAAAAAGGGTATGCGCTTGCCCACGCGCCGCTGGTCATCCAAGACAAGGTTATCGCCGGCACCGCGGGCGGGGAACTCGGAATTCGCGGCGTGTTGGCGGCCTATGACGCCAAGACAGGCAAGGAGATCTGGCGTTTTAAGACGATTCCCGAACCCGGTGAAAAGGGCAACGAGACCTGGGGCGGCGACTCGTGGAAATACGGAGGGGCCTCCATATGGCTGACCGGTTCCTACGATCCAGAGACGAATCTGACGTATTGGGGAACCGGTAATCCAGGCCCCGATTGGAACCCGGCCAAGCGGCCCGGCGACAATCTGTACTCCGACTGCGTGATCGCACTTGATGCCAGCACCGGACAACTGAAGTGGTACTTCCAATTCACACCGCACGACGAATGGGACTGGGACGCGGTACAAACTCCGGTGCTTGTAGATCACGAAGTAAACGGCCGGATGCGAAAGCTGCTGCTCTGGGCCAATCGCAACGGTTTTTACTACGTTTTTGACCGTGTCACAGGCGAGTTCCTGAAAGGCACGCCGTTTGTGAAACAAAACTGGGCCATCGGGCTGGACGAGCGCGGGCGGCCGATCAAAGCGCAGGGCCGAGGGCCGAGCGCAACCGGCACAGTGACCTACCCTGGCGTGCAGGGAGGCACCAATTGGTTTGCGCCCTCCTATAGTCCCGTCACCAAGCTCTTTTATGTGAACACCTGGGACGACTACTCGTCGACGTTCTTCGCCTGGGATCAGGAATACGAGCAAGGTAAGTGGTACGCCGCAGGCGGCGTGAAGGCCGAAGTGCAATCTGCCAGCCGCGACCGTTTGAATCGCCGCAACCCGAAGGCCGGTTACGGCGCGACCCGGGCGTTGAATCCGGTGACCGGCGAGAAGGTGTGGGAGTTCCGCACGGCGGAGGTAAGCGAGGCCGGCATTCTCACTACCGCCGCAAACGTGCTGTTCACGGCGAATCGCGAAGGGTACATGATCGCTTTGGATGCCGCCAACGGGAAGCTGCTTTGGAAAAAGTACCTTGGCGGCATGGCCGCCTCATCCCCCGTCACCTGGGAAGCGAACGGGAAACAACACGTGTCCATTGCGATCGGCCACGCCATGTTCGCTTTCGCCCTGCGCGATTAGGCTGCAAGGCATTATAGCGGCATCACCGAATTGGTGTCGGACGGCGCCGATATGTGGGCATATCACCGCCAGTCGGGCGAGTTGCGGCAATACCGGGGTTCGGATGGCGTGTTGGTTTTCACGCTTAATGCCT
>VFZO01000473.1 GCA_016871155.1 Acidobacteriota bacterium
TCACCGAACCCCGCATATCCGATCCACCAGTACGGCGTGATCATGGCCGAGGGCGACGCCCGAATGCTGCCCATGCCGGACCCCGCCACCTTTCTGCAGGGCCTCGAGGATCTTTACAAAAAGGAGAAGCCAAAGGTCATCCTGATCTCCTTCCCCCACAATCCCACCACCACGTGCGTCGATCTGAATTACATGAAGGAGATCGTTCGCCTTGCGCAACTGCACGGCTCTTATATCGTGCATGACTTCGCCTACGCGGACCTCGGCTTCGACGGCTACAAACCGCCGAGCATCCTCGAGGTGCCGGGCGCCAAGGACCTCGCCGTCGAGATTTTCTCCATGTCGAAGAGCTACAACATGGCCGGCTGGCGGGTTGGCTTCTGCCTCGGCAATCAGCGAATGATCTATGCCTTGTCGCGCATCAAGAGCTATCTGGACTACGGCACATTTCAACCGATCCAAATTGCGTCCATCATCGCCATCCGCGAGTGCGAGGAAGAGACGGTCAAGATCCGCGACATTTATCAGGAACGCCGGGACGTGCTGGTTGAAGGCCTGAACGGCGCCGGCTGGCCCGTCACCAAACCGCAGGGCTCCATGTTCCTCTGGGCCAAGATTCCGGACCGTTTCGCCCATCTCAACTCGGTGGACTTCGCCAAGCTTCTGATGGAGAAAGCTCTTGTCGCCGTCAGCCCCGGCATCGGTTTCGGACCGATGGGCGAAGGCCACGTGCGATTCTCCTTCATCGAAAACCAGCATCGAACGCGACAGGCGATGCGCGCGGTCAAACAGTTCCTGCGCGATTAGGGGAGGCAGCCATGCGGCTTGCATATGCTCTGGTTTCGGTCACGCTCTGCGCCAACCCGGAGGTCGACAGGATCTTTGCGCCCTATGCCAAGCCGGGCTCGCCCGGCTGTGCGGTCGGCGTGCTCAAAGATGGCAAGACGGTTCTGTCCAAAGGCTACGGCCTGGCCGATCTCGATCAGAACATCGCCATCTCGCCGAAGACCCGGTTCTACATGGCAAGCGTTTCGAAGCAGTTCACCTCGCTTGCGCTGCTGATCGCGGAAAAAGAAGGCAAGCTGCGCTTGGATGACAGCGTTCGCAAGTGGGTGCCGGAGATGCCCGCGTATGCGGAGGGCATCACGATCCGGCGCATGTTGGACCACACCGCCGGCCTTCGCGACTATCTGGCGTTGTGGGGCATGCGCGGCTTCTCGAACGAGAGCGTGCTGCGGCTCGGGCCTACCCTCGACCTAATCGCGCGGCAAACGGCACTGAACTACCCGGCCGGTTCGGACTACAGCTACTCCAACAGCGGCTATCTGCTGGCGACAGTGGCGCTCGAACGGGCCACGGGCAAGACTCTGGCCCAGTGGACCAGAGAGAAGATCCACGCGCCTCTGGAAATGCACGCGTCCAGATTTCAGGATGACCACGGGGAGCCTGTTCCGGACCGCGCCCACGGCTACCACCGGCGCAACGGATTCAAGACGGTCGACGTGGGGTTCGATCTGGTGGGCAGCGGCGGTATGTACTCGAACATAGACGACATGCTGAAGTGGGCCCGCAACTTCGATGAGAAGACCGTAGCCGGCGGCCTGCTGGAGCCGCTCTACATGCCGGGCAAGTTGGCCGACGGCCGCCCAACTCCTGGTGGGTACGCCTTGGGGATGATCAACAAGGACGGGACCATCAGCCACGCTGGCGGCGCAAGTGGCTACAGCACGTTCTTCCTTCGCGTTCCCGCGGCCAACGTCACGGTCGTGTGCCTCTGTAACCTTGGCGGCGCTCCTGTGGCGGAACTCGCGCACCGAACTGCCGCCGTTTTCGGGGCGCCTGCCGGTCCGGCCGCGCCCGCACGCCCGAAGGCCGAGGCCGTGATGAAGTGGAACGGCGAAGAGCAAGAGAAGCTCGCCGGTTCGTACTGGAGCGAGGAACTGG
This sequence comes from Acidobacteriota bacterium, assembly GCA_016871155.1. Classification (GTDB taxonomy): domain Bacteria; phylum Acidobacteriota; class Terriglobia; order Bryobacterales; family Bryobacteraceae. The sequence continues at coordinate 1,945 of VFZO01000473.1, forward strand.
AGTCGGTCTGGAAGATCCACTCGAAAAATGGAACGCTTTGGCTGCGCAACGCCGGCGAAGACATCCGGATCGAGAAGTACAAGGATGGATACCGTGCCGGAGGCTACACGCTCCAACTCGCTGGTGACCGGCTGGAGGCCGGGGCCGGCCGCGCTCGCGGGATTGTATTTACTCGGCGCGCCGCCGAATCTCGATAGATCCGTTGTCGTTGTTCAACGTCAGTTCGCAGCCGCCGCGCCCAATACGGGTGGCGTTCGGAAACTCTGACCTCACCTGGCCGTGCCGGCTGGTGGCCGAAACGTCGTAGTTCGCCGAGTCTGGCAGCGCAACTTCGATACTGGCGAACTTCGTGGAGGCGCGAAGCGCCTCGCAGCCGTTGCCACCCAGTTTGGAGATGTGGATGGCGCCATTGTCGTTCCGCGCCTCGACCGGCCCTTTGGTCCGTTCAATCCGGATCTCGCCAAACTTCGATTGTGCGGTGACCGCCGCGCCGGGCGCGAAGAGCCGGATGGCGCCGTTGTCGTTCAGAACCCAGACCTCTTTCGCCAGGTCCGTGCCGCGGATCTCTCCAAACTTAGACGTTAGCCGGGCAGTTCCCCGGACGTTGGCTGCGTCGATGCTGCCGTTGTCGTTCCGGGCGGTAAGACTGCCTGCCACATCGTTGACCTTTATGGGACCGAACTTCGTACTCAAATCGGCCTCGGCTCCAATTCGCGCCGCCTCAATCGAGCCGTTGTCGTTCTTGATCGTCAGCCCGCCTTTCACTCTCGCCACGGTCGCGCCACCGAAAGAGGTGGCGATCGTCACGCGGCCGCCGGCGTCGGAGACCTTGACGCTGCCATTGGAGTTCACTATGTCGACGTCTCCAGTCGCGTTGCCCACTTCGGCCTCGCCGAACTTCGTCTTCACGTTGACCGGACCGTTGACCTCAAACACGCTGACACCGCCGTTGTCGTTGGTTACGGACACGGAGCCCGTATTGCGGTCCACCCGCACGCGGCCGAACTTGGTCTCGATGCGCTGCGTACCCGTCGTCCGCCGCAGCACCACGCCGCCATTGTCGTTGTGGATCCAGGCGCCGCCCTGCGCGGCATCGACCTCTACACCTCCAAAAGCGTTCCGAACATCCAGCGGAGCTTTCTCCGGAATCTGAATTTCAAGCCGCACCGAGTAACCCATGTTCATCGGCTTCATCAGGCGCTCCAGAAACCCCTTAGTCCGCAACTCCGGATAGCGCGTTCGAAAACTCGCGGCCGTCACATCGAACGTGATGCCGTTGGCAAAGGCCTCTGCGTCGGAACGGTCGCCCGCCGATACCCGGACGAATGCCTGGTAGCGGATCTCGGTGCCGGGAACGGCGCGAATGGCGATGTCCCCGTGGCGATGTTCGATCACGATCGTCTGGCCGGCGGTCCAGGGCTGGGTCTTCGAGAACTCGCGGGTCACCTCTTCCCGCGCGGGCAGCGCGAGGGCGGCAACGTGCAAAGAAAGAAGAAGGAAGTTTTTATTAGTCATGACGGATCACCCATTCGAGAGTTTCTTGTTTCTGGCGATAGAGCTGCGCCATCTGGCCGTGCACATGCGCGCTGAAGGTATTGCGCTCGGCCTCCTCACGCAGTTCCGCGATCGCTTCGTCCAGCACCTGCAACTTGGCCGCA
>VFZO01000474.1 GCA_016871155.1 Acidobacteriota bacterium
ACTTCTTGTCGTAAAAACTGCCAACCACGCCGGCGCCTAATTCATACTTCGGTTGCGCCACAACCACAGACGAGGCGAGCATCGTCGCCGGAATCAGAAGTGCCCAGGAGGACAGGTTTCTCATAACAGTCAACTATCGGCAACTAGGGCAAAGGACTTTAGCCCGCCTGGCGCTTCAGTACCAGAATTTATTGAATCCGCTCCACATCCCGCACGCCGGAAATCCGCCGCACCGCCGCCACAACCCGCTCCAACTGGCGCTTGTCCCGCACATCCAGCACCATATTGATCACGGCGCTGCCGTCAGCGCGCTTGTCGTCCGGCTGCGCTTCCAGCGCCCGGATGTTCGACCCCTCGTGGAAGACGACGGCCGTGAGCTGGGAGAGCAGGCCGGGCCGGTCGTCGGTGGAGACGGTCAGCTTGACGGCGAAACTGTCTTCGGTGGCCTTCGCCCACTCCACGGCGATCTTTCGCTCCACCTCGTAAAGGAGGTTCTGCACATTGGTGCAAGCCAGGGAGTGGACGGCTACGCCTTTTCCGCGGGTGATGTAGCCGACGATCTGCTCGCCCCGGATCGGATTGCAGCACTTCGCGCGGTAGACCATCACATCGTCGATACCCTTGACCCTGATGATCAGGTCCTTGTCGTCGCCGCGCACCGGGGCCGGCGCGGGGGCTGCAACGGGTTCCGCGTCGCGGTCCGCCGCCTCCACCTGCTCCGGCGCCAGCTTGATCAGCACCTGCCGGGCCGAAAACTTGCCATAGCCGAGCGCCGCGTGCAGGTCCTCCATCTTCGGGAATCCGTATTCGGCGGCCACGGCCTGCACCTGGTCCTTGGTGATCTTCTTCCACTGAACGCCCAGCCGCCGCGCTTCTCGTTCCAGATGCTTCTCGCCGATCTCCATCGCCTTGGCGCGCTCGGTCGTATTGATCACGGCCTTGATCTTGTTGCGGGCTTTCGACGTTTTGACGATCGACAGCCAGTCCTTGCTCGGCAGGTGCCCTTGCTGAGTCAACACGTCGACTACATCGCCATTCTTGATCGCGTACTTCAGTGGAACGATGCGGCCGTTCACCTTGGCTCCGACACAGAGATTCCCAACTTCGGTGTGAATCGCGTAGGCGAAGTCGATGGGCGTGGCGTCGCGCGGCAGCACGATCACACGGCCTTTGGGCGTGAAGGCGTAGACCTCTTCGGGAAACAGGTCGACCTTCAGCGTCGCCATGAACTCACCGGGGTCGCGCAGTTCCCGCTGCCACTCCACCAACTGCCGGAGCCAGGTGATCTGCTGCTCGTCGTGGGCCACGCCTCCCTTCTGGCCCTCCTTATATTTCCAGTGCGCGGCGATGCCCTCTTCGGCGATGCGGTGCATCTCCTCGGTCCGGATCTGCACCTCGAACGGCTGCCCGCCCGGGCCGATCACCGAGGTATGCAGCGACTGGTAGAGGTTCGGCCGGGGAATGGCGATGAAGTCCTTGATGCGGCCGGGGATCGGATGCCACTCGCCGTGCAGCGTTCCCAGCGCGGCGTAGCAGTTCTTCACCGAATCCGTAATGATGCGGACGGCCAGCAGATCGTACACCTGGTCGATTCCGATCTTCTGCCGCTTCAGCTTCTGCCAAATCGAGTAGGGCCGCTTCAGCCGCGCCTCGATCCGCGCGTCGATCCCCTCCCGGCGCAATTTCGTCTGCACAGCCGTGCGGATCTCGCCCAGCAGCGACTCATTGGCCTTGCGCTTGGAATCGATCGCTTCGGCGATCTCGCGGAAGGCCTCCGGATCCTGATATTGAAAGCCCAGGTCCTCCAGTTCCGCGCGCACTTTGCCCATGCCCAGGCGATGGGCGATTGGCGCGTAGATCTCGAGCGTCTCCTGCGCGATGCGCTCCTGGCGTTCGCGGGGCAGCGCGGCCAGGGTTCGCATGTTGTGCAGACGGTCGGCCAGTTTGATCAGCACGACGCGCACGTCCTTCACCATGGCCAGCAGCATTTTGCGAACGCTCTCGGCCTGTCGCTCCTCACGGTCGTAGAACTTGAGCTTGGAAAGCTTGGTGACGCCGTCCACGCAGGAGGCGACCGCATCGCCGAACTGCTTGCGCAATTCCTCCAAAGTCACCGCGGTATCCTCCACGGCGTCATGCAGGATACCGGCGACGAGGCAAGTGGCGTCGGACGTCATATCGCACAAGATATGCGCGACCTCCAACGGGTGAATCAGATACGGCTCGCCGGACTGCCTTTTCTGCCCGTGGTGCATCCGCAGGGCGAGCGCGAAGGCATCGTGAATCGCCTTGGCGTCGTCGCCAGGGTGTTGCTTGGCGAACTTCTCAATCAGAGCGTCGAACCGGCTGGCAAGAAACGGATCAACGCCCTGAAACACATTGGCCGGTTCAATCACCTCGTGTTTCCCTTACACCAGGGTACACGCAGGGGACTGAACCGGCCAACAATGCCAAACTGCGGGAGACGGACTACTTGCCCTCTTCCATTTTGATCCCGCCGGCGGCCTTCTTCTCGGCCTCTTCGGCCTTCCGCTTCTTGGCGTCCAGCGTCTTCTGCACGAAGTCCTCGGCGATCGTGATTTCCTTCTTATAGTCGTCCGTCGTATCGGCCAGGTCGGCCAATTCGCGGTGCATCAGGTTCAGATAAGCCAGAGCGTCGTCGTAGTTTCCGTCGATTTGAACGGCCTTCTCCAGGGCGGCAATACCTTCCTGAACAATGGCCAGATTCTTATCGCGGACTTCGGCGCGAACCTTCTTATCCTTCAGCGGTCCGGGTTCCTCGGGCTTCATGCTCAGCTTGGCGCGAGCTTCGCCGCGGACCGGATACGCCTTGCCCCAGGCAATGACGCCGATGGTGTAGAGCGCTTCCTTGTTCTGGGGGTCGATCTTCAACAGACGCTCGTTCCATTCCTTCGCTTTGTCGAATTTCTTCTGGTTGTAATAGATCGATCCGATCGAAGCGATGGCCAGCTTATCGTTGGGGTCCTTATCCAGAACCTGGTTGAAGTTGTCCTCGGCCGCTTTCGCGAACCGGTTGTTCTCTTCCGAGTCGGCGCCGGGAATCCACTGGCTCATGTAGGCCGTGGCCAGGTAGAGCCGGGCGGTCGTGAATTCGGGATCCAGCTCGATCGCCTGCTGAAAGTACTTGACAGCTTCCGGATACTTCGCGTTCTTGTATTCCCGGACTCCCTTGTTCAGGTTGTCGCGCGATTGCAGTTTGGCGCACCCGGTGGTGGCCGCCAGCAGCGCCAGCGTACCGGCGGCTAGGGCTACGCGTTTCAATTGTAGTCTCACGGCTGCGTCTCCTTATTGACCCGCTTCGATCTTCGGCGTCATGAGCCCGACCTTGTCGATGCCAGCGCCCTTGGCCAAGTCAATGGCCTTGGCGACGTACTGGAACTCCAGGTCCGGATCTCCCTTAACGAAGACCACTCGTTCGGCGCGCGTCTTAAAGATCTCCTTCAACCGTTCCTCGAGATTCGCCTCGAGCACCGGCTCCTGGTTGATCTTCATCGACTTGTCTTTCTCGATCACGACCACGACCGTGCGGTCCTGGTTCGGCGGC
>VFZO01000475.1 GCA_016871155.1 Acidobacteriota bacterium
AAGTAGCCTGGCCCAGCCGACCATTTGCTGTCATCGAAGTCTGCGGCGTACCACTGGGGACCGGGGTCGCCGGCGACGAAACGCCATTCACGAGGTCTCGTGCGGGCATCCGGAATGAGGGTTGTCTCGCGGTCCTCGGCGTAGAGCGCTTCCGAATACTTCAGCAATTTAGCGATGTTTTCCGGCTGCGCCTTGAGATCGGCGACGGTGGCGGCGTGGAGCTTGGCGATCCGTTCCACTTCGGCCCTGGCGGGTTTGCGGTTCAACACCCGTTCGAACATTTCCGCCAGCGGCCGGGCGCCGAGCTTTTGCGCGGCTTCCATGAAAGCCGGGTCGTTCATTGTTGTCAATGCTTGCAAAGGGGTGTTCGTCCGGATCCGGCGAATGGTGCAGGTCTCTCCGGTCGGTGCGTCGAAATTCATCATCGACGGGTAGGCGCTGGAACGGCGCATGAAGGTATAGAGCGCGCGGCGATAGCGGTCCTCGCCTTTCGAGGTGATCCAGCGGTCCCCGTTGTAGACGACAAGCCAGACTCCGTCCGGCTGCCACGGCATTACGGGCGGGCCATAAAGCTTCGGCGAGAGCAGGCCGGCGGCGGCCAACGCCTGGTCGCGAACGACCTCAGCGTCGAGGCGGAAGCGCGCACCGCGCGCATAAAGCTTATTTTGCGGGTCCTTCCGCAGCAGTTCCGCCGAAGCGGACGAATCCTGCTGGTAGGTCTGGCTCATGACGATCTGCTTCAGCAGACGCTTGACGTCCCAGTCCTTTTGAAAATCAACGGCGAGCCAATCGAGGAGTTCCGGGTGGGTGGGATGGGCGCCCTGTGTGCCGAAATCCTCTTCCGATTCGACGAGACCGCGGCCCATGATGCGGCTCCAGAAACGATTGACTTGAACGCGCGCGGTAAGCGGGTTGTCCTTGGCGATGAGCCACTGCGCGAGACCCAGACGGTCCTTCGGCGCCTTGGACGGAAACGGATGGAAGGCCGCCGGTACCGCGGCAGTGACCTCGTCTCCGGGCGTGAGGAAGTTGCCGCGTTCGTAGATACGGGTCTTGCGCTGCTTGTCACCCGGCAGGTCGCGCAGGATGAGCGTGGAGGCCGTGGAGGTGAGCTTAAGAACGGGCGTGTCGTTCGGCTGATCGTTGTCCTCGGTCTGATTGAAAAAGCCGTAGAGCTGGTAGAACTCTTTGTGCGAGAGCGGATCGTATTTGTGCGTGTGGCACTGGGCGCAACCCCAAGTTTGACCCATCCAGACCTGGCCCGTGGTGGCGACGCGATCGCGAATGGCGAGGTCGCGGAATTCTTCGTCGTCGGTGCCTCCTTCGGTATTGGTCATGGTGTTGCGGTGGAAGCCGGTGGCGATGAGATCGTCGATGGACGGATCGGCCATGCGGTCCGCGGCCAACTGCAGGAGCGTGAATTTGTCGAAAGGCAGGTTCTCGTTGTAAGCACGAATGACCCAGTCGCGATAGGGCCAGATGGATCGCTTGCTGTCCTTCTCGTAGCCCTGGGTGTCGGCATAGCGAGCGAGGTCGAGCCAGATTTTGGCCCATCGCTCGCCGAATCGCGGACTGGCAAGGAGAGCGTCCACGTACTTCTCAAAAGGCTCTAGGTTCTTGATGGAATCGTCCGGCGGCAGACCGGTCAGGTCGAGAGCGGCACGGCGGCGCAAGGTTTCGCGCGAGGCCGGTTTGGACATCTTTAACCCGTTGGCATCCAACTGCACGCCGATCAGATAGTCGATGGCATTGCCCAAGACGGAGACTTGTTTGGGCTTTTCGTAGGCCCAGTGATTCGAATACTTCGCGCCTGCGTCGATCCAATTCTTGAGCAGGTCAACTTCCGTGGCAGAGAGCCGTTGGCCGGCGGGCGGCATGGGCGTTTTTTCGTGCATGACGCGGGCGATGACGCGCGATTTGGCGCTATCGCCCGGAACGATGGCCTTCGATTTCGTCGCGCCTTCGAAGGTATCGAGGCGCAGGCCGGCCTGGCGGCCGTGCTCATCTGGACCGTGACAGGCGATGCAACGCTTGGCCAGCAGAGGGCGGATGTCACGTTGAAAATCGGGGGGCTGAGCCATGGCGAACAGGCTCAGCGCGGACAGCCAAAGGCGCATGCATCCAGAGTATCCGATAATGTCGGGATGACTCGACGCGATCTGCTGCTGGCGGCGATGGCCGCCCATCCGGACGCCATCGTTCACGGCAAACCGCGCGCGTTGTCCGCCGGGGCTAAGACGAGCGATTGGCCCTGGCTGTTGGGGCCCACGCACGATTCGGTATCGACTGAGACGAAGTTGAATCGGAAACTGCCGGCGCCCGCGGTGTGGGAGTTCAAGAAGGGCACGGGCTATTCGTCGCCGTCGATCGTTGGCGACCGGCTGGTGTATCAGCACCGGGTTGGCAACTTTGAACGCGTGGAGTGCCTGCATCCGGAGACGGCGGAGCGGCATTGGCAGTTCACGCAGCCGACGAGTTTCGAAGACCGGTATGGATACAACAACGGACCGCGGTCGTCGCCGGTGATTCGCGACGGGCGGGTGTACGTGGTTTCGGCCGAGGCGAAGGTCCACTGCCTTTCGCTCACCGACGGCAAAGTAGTTTGGAAGGCGGACCTGAAGCTGCCGCAGGATTTTTTCGGCTACGCGTCGACGCCGCTGTTGCACGGGAACAAGCTGATTTGCCAGGGCGCATCGGCGGTGGCGCTGGACGCGGCCACGGGTAAAGAGATATGGCATGCCGGCAAGGAGTGGGGCCCAAGTTATGCGTCGCCGATTCCGGCGGTGGTTCACGGCAAGGAGCGGGTATTCGTTTTCGCGGGGGCGGAGTCGCGGCCGCCGACGGGCGGACTGTTGTGCATCGACCCGTCGAATGGGAAAGTCGACTTTCAATTTGCGTGGCGCAGCAAGAGCTACGAGTCCGTGAACGCCTCGTGTCCGGTGATTTTCGGCAACAAGGTATTCGTTTCGGCCAGCTACAAAACCGGCGGCGCGATGCTGGAGATTCAGCCGGATTTCACACACAAGGTGCTGTGGACGACGCCGGATTTCGGGTTGCATTTCAATACTCCAATCCACAGGGATGGGTACCTGTATGGTTTCGATGGGCGGAACGAGCCCGATGCGTCGCTGGCCTGCGTCGAGGCGGCGACGGGAAAGATTGTCTGGCGCGTCAACCCCGAGTGGGAGGAGACGTTTGAGATCAACGGCGAGAAGCGAAAGCAGAACCTGAGCACGTTTCGCGGCACCTTGTTGGCGGTGGACGGCGCGTATCTGTGCCTTGGCGAGTTGGGCCATCTGGTGTGGATGGACCTGTCGCCGAAGGGATACAAAGAGATTTCCCGAACGTGGCTGTTCGCGGCGCGCGAGACTTGGGCGTCGCCGGTGCTGTCGCGCGGATTGCTGTATGTTTCGCAGAACTCGCGCGACATGCTGAAGGGCAGTACCCCAAGGCTGGTCTGCTACGATTTGCGCGGTTAGACACTCAGGAAACTTGCGTTGCGCAGCGACGCGGCCCAGAGAGCGAGCGCGACGGCGAAGACCAGATCGTCGTGATTGTTGTTCGA
>VFZO01000476.1 GCA_016871155.1 Acidobacteriota bacterium
CGCCGCGTCAGCCACAGGTTGATCTTTTCCAGGTGCGCGCGGCCGTTGTGGCACGAGATGCACTCCGTCTTAAAGCCAAGAAAGGTCGTCGTGATCTTATCGGTGATGTCGTCCCAGGAGTCCTGAATCGGCCCGTTTACGTCCATCCAGCGCGCGAAGAACTGCGTGCCGGGTGAACTGTCCACTTCGCCCGCCGCGCCCAGCAGATCGCGAACGAACAGATTGTAGGGGCGGTCCGTTTTCACAAACTCGCGGACAAACTCGTAGAAGGTGTTGCGCGCCGGCACCGAGATCGACTCGTGAATGCGAGAGACCCGGAACTTGTTCAGGAAGAACAGCGTCATCTGATCGGTGTAGGCCTCGCTCGATAGCAGCGAATCGATCAGCTTCTCCCGCTTGTTCGCCGCCGTGTCGTTGAAAAACGCTTCGGCAGCCTCGGGCGAAGGAATGCGGCCGGTCAAATCCAGATAAATCCGGCGTAGAAACTCGGCGTCCGTGGTTCGCGGCGCGGGCGCCACCCGGTCCGCCGCCATTTTCCCGAAGGTCCGCTGGTCGATGAAGTTGGTTTTCGCAGCTTCAGCAGCCCGCGCCGCGCTTTCGTTGCGCGTGGCGAACCGTCTCCGGGCGAACGTCTCAAACTCCTGGTCCAGCGCCAAACTCTCGGCGTATTCGCTTCGTACCGAAGACGGATAGCGCGGACAGCCCGGATCGGCGGCTAAGCCTGCGGTGGAGGCCGCGATACACAGAAATCCCCAGATTCCGAATCGCATAGGTAGTGGACTCAGTGTATCTCAAATTAAGATCTGTTTGGAACCCTCCAGAACCCCTAGAAGACTACGCGAGAGCGCGTAGGGGTCATGGATTCTAAGTACTGGAAAACCAGCGGCTTGTCCTGACGCCACGCCGGCGTCGGAGTCCTCCACTACCAGCGGCCGCTCCACCCCCAGCAGCCGGGCTGCCAGCAGATACGGCTCTGGGTGCGGTTTGCGGTTGGTAACGCGGTCCCCGGTGACGATCTCGCGAAAACATTGCCGGATCCCCGCCCGTTCCAAAACCGGCTCCACCTCGGTGTGATTCGACGAGGAAACCACCGCAAGCGGCATGTGCCCCAGCTCCAGCAACACCGCCCGCGTCTCGGCTGGAATCGGCGGATTCGCCAAGGCGCGGTCGCGAAAGATCTGCTTCTTCCGCGGATAGTGCTGCCACAAATCGTCGAGCGAATACGGCGGGTCGGTCTGCCGGCACAAAACTTCCAGCATGTCGCGGTCGGTTATGCCGATGCAGGTCGCGCAATAGGTGTCCCAGTCCAACGGAATACCCAGCGGCGTCAAAATCTCGGTCCAGCACTGATAATGAAGCCCTTCCGAGTCGGCAATGACGCCGTCGAAATCGAAAAGTATGGAATCGAATGGCACTCTCCTTCAGCGTAGCGCGCCAATTCCAAAACCGGGGGCGTTCAAACGCTCGATCGATTGCCCATCGTCGCGCGATTCCACGTCCTCGGCACAGACAAGGCACAATCCGAGCCATTGCGGCAAAAGCGCCCGCCCGCCCCAGGGCGTCGCACGAACAAACTTTCATCCCCGCCACCCATCCCGCCTGCGATAGTCTATCCACTGCACTATGTTTGGTCCGATACTTCTCACCCTGGCCACCCTGGCCGCATTCGCGCAAACGCCTCCTCCCGCTCCCGCCCGTCCCCCGCGCCCGCCGGCCCCAACCCGCGATCCGGATTCGCCAGGCTACACCAAGAAGACGCACATGCCGGATGGCGCGAACGCGCCCATCGACAAGGACGGCGATTTCGCCATCGGCCCCAGCTACAAACCGGCTCCGGAGATGATCGCGCAAGAGGGCGTGCCGAAGGGCGAAATCATCGAGTTCACCATGGAGTCGGCCGTTAGCAAGTTCTATCCCGGCATCGCTCGGGAGCCTGGAACCTTCGGCCGCCCCGATCCCAACGATCCGCTGAAGCTGATCGTCTCCAGCCATCCCAAACCCTACTCGCGCAAGGTGGCCGTCTACGTACCCAAACAGTACAAGCCCGGGACCTACGCCCCATTCATCGTCGGCGCGGACGGACCGGATCGCGGCCTGTTCGCCGCGCTTGACAACCTGATCCATCAGAAGCGGATTCCCGTCATGATCGGTGTCTCGATCGCCAACGGCACCGGCGACGCGCAGGGCAGCCAGCGCGGCTTGGAGTACGACACCATGTCCGGCAAGTACGCCGAATTCGTCGAGGCCGAAGTCCTGCCCCTGGTCGAAAAGAAGGCCAATGTGAAGTTGACGAAGGATCCCAACGGCCGCGCGTCGATGGGTGGCAGCTCCGGTGCCGCCGCCGCCTTCACCATGGCCTGGTATCACCCGGAATGGTATCGCCGCGTGCTCAGCTACTCCGGCACCTACGTCTACCAGCAGTGGCCCTTCGACCCCAAGACGCCGCACGGCGCCTGGGACTATCACGAAACCATCATCCCGACGAGCCCCAGGAAACCCATCCGCATCTGGATGCACGTCAGCGACCGCGACAATCTCATTACCCGTGACAACTATCACGACTGGGTGCTGGCCAACGAACGGATGGCCAAGGTCCTCCGCGCCAAGGGCTATAAGTATCAATACGTGTTCTCCAAAAACTCCGGCCACACCGACCGCAACGTCAAGGCGCAGACCCTGCCCTCCGCCCTTGAGTACCTCTGGCGCGGCTACCCAATCGGCAAGCCGCCGAAGAAATAGCCCGGTGCCCGGACCCTCCCATTGACGTCTGTCCCAAACAAGTTCCTCTTGCTGGCCCTGCTGGTCCTGCTGTCGGTCATTACATTCCTTGATCGCATCTGCATCTCCGTCGCCGGCCCGCGCATGCAGGCCGAACTCGGCATAACGCCCGAACGCTGGGGCTGGATCCTCGGCGCGTTCATTCTCTCCTACGGCCTGTTCGAAATCCCAGCCGGCGCCTGGGGCGACCGCTACGGCCGGCGTGGCACGCTCACCCGCATCGTGCTGTGGTGGTCCACATTCACAATCCTGACGGGCATGGCCGGCGGCTTCGTCCCGTTATTGGCGGCCCGCTTCCTATTCGGCGCGGGCGAGGCGGGGGCCTATCCCAATATGGCCGGCGTGGTGACGCAATGGCTGCCAAACGACCGTGCGATGGCGCAGGGACTCATCTGGTCGGCCAGCCGCGCGGGCGGGGCGCTCGCGCCGTTACTCGTCGTTCCAATTCAAGCCGCCTATGGTTGGCGCATGTCTTTCTACGTTTTTGGCGCGGTTGGAATCGTCTGGTGCGCGGTCTGGTGGCTTTGGTATCGGGACCCCGAAAAACCCGCCGCCTCGCATGGCCATCAAACGCCCTGGACGCTCCTGCTGGCCAGCCCGCAGGTTCGTCGAATCATGCTCATGTACGGCTGCTACGCCTGGGCCTCCTGGTTCTATTTTTCGTGGCTGCCCACCTGGCTCGTGAAGGGCCGCGGCTTCGGCGAGGACGAAATGAAAATATTCTCGTCCCTGCCGTTCGTCATGGGCTCGCTCGGCTGCCTGGCCGGCGGGTTCTTGAGCGATGCCG
>VFZO01000477.1 GCA_016871155.1 Acidobacteriota bacterium
GACGGGAGTGCGGATCGCGGTGAACCCCAAGAGCGCCTATGACCTTTTTTTGAGCCGTACGCTCAAGCGTGCGGAAATCGTTCGCGCCGTTACGACCGCCGAATCGTTGGAGCTGCTGGCCGCCGGGAAGGTGGAGACCGTCGCGGGCGTCAGGACCGCATTGGTGGCCGCTTCCCGCTCGCTCCCCGGGTCGCACGTGATGAAGGGCCGTTTCATGACGATTCCCCAGGCGGCTGGACTTCCAAAGGGGAGGCCGCGGGCCGCGCGCTTCCTGCGGGAGTTTATCGACGCTGTCAGGGAGTCCGGGTTCGTCGCGGCCGCACTAAAACGCCACGGACTGACCGCGGACGACGCGATTGTTCCGTAAGCGAAGAGCGGACGGCTTTGATGTATCATCTTCCAAGATATTGTCCAAAAGGAAGAGCCTGCATGAAACGAATCGCCCTGGCGCTTGTCCTGATCACCACCGCCGTAAGCGCCGCCGATAAGAAGATCCTGATCCAGCACACTGGCCGCCAGAGCTGGGTCTCCGACGCAGCCGCGCTGGCCAGCTATCGCGCCGCCGCCGGATCCGGCGCCGACATCGTGGTCGCGCGCACCGCCGAGGAGTTCGCGCGCGAGGTGCCCAGCGCCGACGGTATCATCGGCGGCGTAAGCAAGGAATTGTATCCGCAGGCAAAGAAGCTCAAGTGGGTGCAAACGATCAGCGCGGGCGTGGAGCAGTTTTCATTCTGGCCTGAGTTCGTGAACAGCCCGGTGACGCTGACCAATTGCAAGGTTGTGCAGGGGCCCACAATCGCCGACCACGCGTTCGCCATGCTGCTGGCGCTGACGCGCGGGCTGAATTTCTACATACCGAACCGGGTGAAGAAGGAGTGGGGCGGACGCGGCGAGGGGCCCACAGGGATGACCGAACTGCCGGGCATGACGGCGGTGATCATCGGTGCGGGCGGCATTGGCACGCAGATCGCCCAACGGGCGCACGGGTTCGGCATGAAGGTTATCGGTGTAGATCCCGAGCCCATCCCCGTGTCGAACTACTTTTCCCAGATCGTGCCGCCAGACCGGTTGAACGAAGTTCTGCCGCAGGCCGATGTCGTGTTTGTCTCGGCCCCGTTGACGCCAAAGAGTGAACACATGATCGCAGGTCCACAATTCGACGCTATGAAGAAAGGCGCGTACTTTGTGGCGGTTTCGCGCGGCAGGCTTTACGAGAAAGCGGCGCTCGTCAAGGCTCTGGATTCGAAGAAGCTCGCCGGCGCCGGCCTTGACGTGACCGACCCCGAGCCGCTGCCGCCCGGCGATTCGCTTTGGAATTTCGACAACGTGGTGATCACGCCGCACGTGGCGTCGGCCGCGGAAGGGTCCAACCAGCGGCGTGTCGGAGTGATCAGCGAAAACATCCGGCGCTTCGCCAAAGGAGAGCCGCTGATCAACGTGGTCAACAAGGCCAAGGGATATTGATTCGTTACCGCTTCCGGCCTGTGAGCGGATCCAGAAACTTGTAGAGTTCCTCCGTGGCAGGGTCACCGGGCCGGCCGAGACTTTCGTTCAGGCGGCGATGGTTGCTGTCCTCCGCGCCGTACACACGGACCGGAATCTCCGCCGCCCTCAATACGCCGGCAAGCGCCTCGGCCTGCGCGCGCGTGTCCGGGTTCCCGGTGAAATACAGGAGGAGGTACGGCGGTATCCCTTTCCCTTTCGACACGTGCGTCACGGTGGAGAAGTCGACGTGCTTCACTGGGTCGTTTCCGAACTTCTGGCGGTGTCCGAACGTGAACATCTTCCCTCCGTAGAGCGCCTGCCGGTGCTCCGCCGTCAGAATGATCTTGGGAATGTCGTAGGTGTCGCCGTCCACCGCCACGCAGCCCTTGAGCGCGTGCCTCGGCACCCGTTCCTTCGCCAGATAGCGCCCGTCGGCCGCGAGCAGCGCCGCCATCTGCGCTCCGGCGGAGTGCCCGCCCACGAAGATCCGGGCCGGATCGCCTCCATAGCGGGCGATATTCCTGTGCACCCAACCGAGCGACCTGGCGGCGTCTCCCATCAGATCGGCCATCTCCACTTCCGGCAGCAGCCGGTAGTTCGTCGAGACAAACACGAATCCGCGCTCCGTCAGCACCTTGGGTTTCGAACCGACGTCGCCTTTATCCCCCGCCTGCCAACCGCCTCCGTGGATCCAGAACAGGACGGGCAGGCTCGTCCCGGCCGGTTTCTCCGGCGTGTAGACGTCGAGCACGTGCCGTCCATGGCCAGTCTCTGCGTAAGGGATGTTGGGCGCCAGCTTTTGGGCCGTGGCGCCGCTTGCGAAGAGAAACGGGATGGTGAGGGCGGAGGCGAATCGAAGTCTCATGGAGGTTATCCTTGCCGGCGACCGTCAATTATGACGCATCGACGCTTGGTCCGGGGCCGGCGAACCCCCGCCACTTTGCCGAGAGCCAGCGGACACAGTGAAAAGTTGGAATCGCGAGGATAAACGGCAGCGCCGTCAGGAATACAATCTCGCCGATGAAACCCAACGGGAGCACCATTCCGCCGATGGCGACGGCGGCGAACACGACAACTCCCGGGACTAGGATCGCGAACCCTACCAGCCAACGACGGCGCCATTGGCGCGCGATCCCATAAATGCCGGCCGCAGCCGCCACGCTTCCGATTGCTCCCATGAAGAACAAGGCCGATTCCGGCATTCCGGGACCCTCCGTCCAAACGAAGGGCAGGAGAGAGAGGCCGACGCAAGCCATCACAAGCGCCAGGCCCGCCGCCGCCAGAATCAGATACGGTTTATACCGGCTCATACTCTCTAAGCGTGGAATCGCTGTTTTTCCGGACACCATGGCGTGGCCACGGTCACCTCGTGGTGCGGGCGGGACCAATACCGTCCGCGAACTCGTCGTAAGGAACGCCGCTCTTCCGAATCCGCTCGCGCGAAACTACGCCCTCCCCGTGGCAGGCCAGCGTGCGTCCGGTTCGATTGTCGTAAAGCACGCAAAGATGCCTCTTGTCCTGCCAGTGCTCGTCCGTCCAGTCCTCGAATGGGGTGTACCAAAAGTCTAGCGGCGGAATAAGCACGAAGAGTTCCTCAAGCGTCGAGAGGGTGAGGAATTCCTGGCGGAACCAATCCGGCCAGGTCCCAGCCGGCGCCGGGAACAGCACCGGCAACAGACAGAGTCGTCTGGCCTGGCGTTCCTCGGTCTAATGTTGGCGGGCAGCCGCGCTCCGCCCAATGAAGATGCTGCTCATCGGCAGACAGAGATCGTAGTCGAACTCGGTCACAAGACGCGGTGCGTAGCGGCCGCCCGAAGGCAATGCGAAAAGCCAAGGCCCGGTGAGCAAAGCGTGGCCGATCTTGCCCTGTTGGGTATAGAGTCCCAGCGGCGGCCAACTGGTCGCCAAGTCGGGAAAGTAGGCCTCTTGAACGAAATGGCTGCGGGGGACCTCTGGTTCGATCTCGCGCCACATACGTGTGGCGTGGGCGCGGTCGAGGTCGAGGTCGCGGGCGCGGGCGCGGTCGAGGGCGCGGGCGCGGTCGAGGTCGAGGG
>VFZO01000478.1 GCA_016871155.1 Acidobacteriota bacterium
TGAACTTTCTTCGTGACACGGACATGACTCAAATTCTCCTTTGGGAATTTTTGTGTGTCTAGACTCGTGTCTCAGATTTGGGGACAACTCCACATTAGCTCCCAATAGCAGAAACTCGGCTTTCCTGAGCCTCTACAGCGTTGGTTTTCTTACCGTTCAAAACCATCTCTACAACCTTGCTGTGGGCCTGACGTTTGCTGTCTGTCATGGCCAGGACGGGCGGGCGGAAATTCCGTTTCGAGGAAGCGGCATGAGTCCGGGTTTCAACAAGAGGAAAGAAGGTCAAACTATATGAACCAAACAGAGACGACGGGTATGTTTTGCGGTCTGGCGCCGATGTTGGCCAACCGCACGGTGATCATGACTGTTGCGGGCGGCGCGAATGGCCGCTTGACGGTCAGCATCATCCCCAAGAAGGTGAAGGATGACGAGAACGACGTTCTCACGATGCCGCTCTGTGCCACGGGCACGGCCGAGGAACTTGATCGCGATCTGCCGCGGCAGTTGCGGGAGTTTGTCGAAGTTCACGCCGCCACCGCGTCGAACCTCGACCGGATCAAGCAGGAATTGGCGGCTGCGCAGAAGGCCGACGAAGAGGCTCGGAAGGAGAAGTTAAAGGGAAAGAAGGTGCCTCCCGCGGAGAAGCCGGTTATCTCCCCAACGCTGGCGCCGCAGGGAATGCTGGGACTCTTCGATAATGCTGAGACTCCCGAAGCGGAGGTCGCCCAATGAAAGTGACCAAAATGGTTCGCGAATTCTGCTTCGGGGGCGCCAAACTGCCGGATCCCAATCCCCAGATCGACGTCGAACAAGTGCGGTCGATGTATGCGACGCAGTTCCCGGAAATTGCGACGGCCGCGCTGACCGGCCCCGAAGCGGTTGGCGACAAGCTCGTCTACCGTTTCGAGCGGGCGATTGGCGCAAAGGGGTGATCCGATGCCGGAAGAAGCTTTGGGCGAGCTGGATGCAATCGCCCAGGGCGAACATCCCAGCCAGAAATCTATTCTCGAGGAGTACCGTCAATGTCCCGACTGGCAGTTAGCCGCGCATGTGATCGCGCAAGCCGTACAGGAACTCCATCGCAGCGGCGGGCGATCGAGAACGTTGTAGCTGCCGCCCGGCTGGCTCCCGCCTATCCTCTGATGGGCGGGAGCCGTCCCGGATGGGGCTTGGTGTCGCTCGTTGATGCGCCGACCCAATATCGGGTGAGGCACGGAGACCGCATCGCCGCCAGAATTGGGGCGAATCTTCTTCGGGCCGGTGTCGCACCCGCGGCGGCTTGGATCACGGCGAAGCGTGATCCTTTCGACTTTCTCCGATTGGCACTGGAACGCTGGGTAGCCGAGAGTGGCGGAGGGGTCTTGAGTGAGAACTTCAACATGACATTGACGCTGAGCTCGAACGCCGATGCGTTCTCAAGCGAGGAAGTGGATGACGGGTATGCGTACCTCATCGCCGACCCGTCTCAATCCGGGTACTTGGTCATGGGGCCGGCCCTTCGGGCGCTGGAACAGGAGCATCCGAGGTTGCCTGCCAGCTTTTACCGCGTGTTCATCGGAGCGATCAATCGGTGGGCCCGCGTCTTCGACTACCAGGACGCCCTGGAGCGCAATGAGATGTTGCGGGATTGGTACGAAGGCGATCCCGACGCCGAAACGATTGAGCTTCCCGACATCGAGTCGATGATCCCAACGAGTCTCCGAGAGAAGGCACTGCCCACACGCGGCTTGCGCCGACTCATGAGGCGAATCGGTTCACGAGACGTTCTGGGCTGGATCGAGGGAGTGCTGGCCCTGCACAAAGAATCGAATCGTTGTACCGCTCCGGACTTGGATTCTTCGATCCGGGATCAGTTCTATGATTCGAATCCGCCACTGCCGGTGCTGCTCACCGTGTTCGAGAAGCACGACGGGATCGAAGGTGCGTTCGACGATGTGGCGCAGGGAATGATGGAAGTAACGCCCGAGCCAAATTTCATTTTGCCGTTGCGAACGGATGATGTTGACCAAGTGCGGGACGCATTTGCCACGCTGCGCTGTTTTTGCCGCACGCTGACCTTCGCCAGCGAACTCATGAAACAGCTTCCCGGCAATGCGAACTGAAAGAACAGCGGAGGAAAGCATGGATTGCAGTCTGAGCCTGGGAAGCGCGGACACACTGACGCTCCAAGGGGCGATTTTGGTCTATAAAGGCGGGCGCGATGCGTTCGCCACTTGGCATGAGGCTGCGGAGCGGAAGGGGACGGCGGCTGGGTTGGGGCCGGCTCTCCCGCTGTCGACGGCCTTCTTGCGCACGCTGGCGCAGGGTCTCGGTTCACGCGTCCGGCCAGAGATCCTGCCGGAGAACGTCCTGGTGCGGACTCCGGACATCCTGATGTGGTGGACGCCCGCAAGCCGGCGGCTCATGTTCTTTCGAGAGACGGATGAAGCGCTGGGCATGCTCAGCGGACGGATCTTTCCGCAGCCCGCGCTGCTATTCCGCGTGAGCGGCAGAGAACTCCACATTCGCGCTTTGCGGACGAGCGTTCGCCCTTGCGCCACGACGCCGCTCTATGTAGCTCCCTATTACAACGCCCAGGAAAACGGTTTGATCTGCCAGGGCAGTATGCGATCTCCGGAAGGGCCATTCGTCGAAGCAATGGACGGCTGGGAAGAGGCATTCTTTGGCAGTGAGTTTACACACTTGTGGGGCGGCGGTCGGATGTGCCGACACAAAGGCGGCGTTGCCGCGCTGTGGAGGAAAGTCGAGGGGAAGCGGAGTTTTCCGGTCGAGCAACTCGCCGACGCTCGCCAGACGCTGCAGGCATTCGCCGAGCGGGAGGCGTAGTGCGTCCGCGTACTATCTGACAGGAGTGGTAAAAAGTCGAGGATCAAATGCAAATGGCGTGATCGCGGTAGCCTGGACAGCGGTTGCATGTAACGGCGCATCGGAATACAACACGACAACCCGATCCTGCGGAACGACGACACTTGGAACGGAGAAGCCGACAATGTTCGGGGGAAGCGCCTCAGCTCCAGTTTGGTAGACCCTCTTCAAAAACTCCTCGCTCGATTCAGCCGCGGGGAGAGCTAGGATATATTCGTCTGCCACGCTGACTTCTAGAAAAACAAAGTCCAATGGGATCTCCGTTCGATCCAGGTGGACGAGAACTTCAACCACCGCAAGCGATGCGTGTTCGGCCGTATAGAGCGCGGAAATCCCTTTCCGGTTCCACCTGCCTCCGGTTCGCTTCGCGCCATAGCCAGTCAGTTCCGCATACTTCTGGCGGCAGAGTCGAAATAACCGCATCGTCGTTCGGGCCTAACTGAAGACGCCGTGCTCGATCTTCGTGAGTTCGTCGTCGACAAGCTCATAACGGGAGCGGTCAGTCCGCAGGATCTCGATCGGCGTGTTTCCGTCGAATAAGGGATTGGCGCGCTCCAGCCAGTGCCATGCCTTCTCTTCGGACCCGAAGGCTTCAAGTGCGTGCTCCACGATGGGTTCGGCATCGCCGGAC
>VFZO01000479.1 GCA_016871155.1 Acidobacteriota bacterium
GAGGGATGCAAGCTGCAAATAAATGACGAACAGGTGGCGCGGATCGAAGGCGGCCGCGTGGTCGCGAAGGCGAAGGGCTCCACGTGGCTCACCGCGCGCTGCGGAACCGGCGCCACCACCGTGCCGGTGACGGTGCGGACGGCGGGCGCGGCGCTGAAGAAGAGTTTCGTCACCGACGTGGCGCCCGTATTCACGCTGGGCGGGTGCACGGGCGCCAACTGCCACGGCTCGATTCGCGGACAGCGCGGCTTCAAGCTCTCGCTGTTCGGCCATGAGCCGGACATCGATTTCTCCGCGATCTCCCTACGCATCGACAAAGCGAATCCGGAAAAAAGCCTTGTGCTGGCTAAGGCCACGGCCCAGACGGCGCACGGAGGCGGCTTCCGATTTGGCGTGGACTCGCTCGAATACAGGACGATCGTCGAATGGATCCGGGAAGGGGCGGTGTATGAGGAGACCAAGACGCCGCGCTTGACCGAACTGCGTGTGTATCCCTCCGAGAAGCTGCTGGTGGGGCGCGGCGCGACACAACAACTCGTTGCCGTTGCGAACTACTCCGACGGTTCGGTGCGCGACATGACGCAACTGGTGCAGTACAGCTCCAACAGTCCGGACGTTGTGCAGGTGAGCGCCGGCGGAATCGCGAAGGCGTTGGAGCTTGGCGAGACGGCCATCATGGTCCGGACGATGGGCAAAGCCGTGGCGGCGCGCATGCTGGTTTCCGGCAGCGCCACCTCCAGCGGCTATCCGGCGTGGAAGCGCAATAATTTCATCGACGATCACGTATTCGGCAAGCTGAAGCGCCTGAACATTCGTCCGTCGCAGGAGGCGCCGGACGCCGAATTCCTGCGCCGGGTCTATCTCGACACGGTGGGAAAGCTGCCCTCCGAAGCCGAGGTTCGGGAGTTTCTCTCCTCGCGGGAGCCGGCGAAGCGAAAGCAACGGATCGATCAGCTTTTGGCGCAGCCCGAGTTCAACGAGATGTGGGCGCTTAAGCTGGCGGAACTGACCCGGGCCGGCACGCGGGAGGCGGGGACCAAAGGCGGCCGCATCGTCTATGAATACTTCCGGCGGGCCTTCGCCGAGAACAGATCTTACGACAAGATTGTCACGGATCTTCTGTTGAGCCAGGGTTCGCACCTATTCGGAACCGCGCCCTCGTCGTTCTACAACATCTCGTTCGACTCGAACGCCGAAGACCACGCCACGAACATCAGCCAGATCTTCCTCGGCCTGCGCATCGAGTGCGCCAAATGCCACAACCATCCATGGGAGAAGTGGACGCAGGATGATTTTTACGGCTTTGCCGCCTTCTTCGCGCGCGTGGGCGTGAAGGAGGTGTATGAGAACGACGAGAACGCCACCGTCTACACCGAAGAAGGTGTGGTGAAACATCCGAAGTCGAAAAAACCGGTTACGCCGAAGTACTTGGACGGCGCGCAGGAACCCGATGAGCAGGACAAAGATATTCGCGAGCCCCTGGCCCGTTGGATGACGCGTGCCGATAATCCGTACTTCGCCCGCGCCTTTGTGAATCGCGTCTGGAAGCACTACATGGGCCGGGGACTGGTGGAGGAGGTCGACGACTTCCGCGTGACCAATCCTCCGACGAATCCGGCACTGCTCGATGCACTGGCCGGCGACTTCGCAAAGTCGGGCTGGGATGTTCGCCGCCTGATCCGGAACATCCTGAACTCGCGCGTCTATCAGCTCAGCGCCGAACCGAACGATACCAACAGGCAGGACTCGATTAACTACTCGCGCTACGTTCCGCGCCGGCTGCCGGCGGAGGCGATGACCGATGCCATCGCGCAAGCCACGGGCGTTCCGGACAAGTTCCCCGGCTACCCGCCCGGTACGCGCGCCATGCAGGTCTATTCCGGCTCCAGTTATATGCTCTCCACGTTCGGCCGGTTGAATCGCGACATCCTGTGCGAACGAGATACGCAGCCGGACATCGTGCAGACGATGCATCTCATCTCCGGCGATACGATTCAGAAAAAGCTCATCGCGCCGGACAACCGGATCGATCAGCTGTTGGCGCTGCCGGACGACGGACAGATTGTGGAGTCGCTGTTCCTTTCGACGCTCTCGCGATTCCCGGCGGATCGGGAACGGGCGGCCGTGGCCGCCGCGCTCCGGACCGGTGATCGCAAGGCCGCGCTGCAGGACGCGCTCTGGGCCATACTCAACACAAAGGAGTTTTTGTACAACCACTGATGTTCGACCGCCGCTCCTTTCTCCGCATGGGCTCCATCGCCGCCTTCGGCTCACTGAGCTGGTCCGATGTGCTGCGGCTGCGCGCCGCCTCGCCCGCCAAGGATCTGTCGGTGATCCATCTGTTTCTGGCCGGCGGTCTCAGCCATCTCGACACCTTTGACATGAAGCCGGATACGAACCCGAAGTACAAGGGTCCGTTCAAGGCGATCCCGGCGAATCTTCCCGGCTTGCAGGTTTGCGAGCACCTGCCGCTGACGGCGAAACGCGCTGATCGCTACCTGGTGATCCGGTCGATGACGCATAAGCAGTCCGCCCACGGCGCCGCCCAAACGCTATGGTTGAGCGGGCACGACGCGCTGCCAACCGTGCTGGCGCCCGCGCTTGGCTCGGTGGTGATGAAGGAATTGGGTCCGCGCAACGAACTGCCCGGCTACGTCTTCGTGCCGCAGCCGAGAGGGAACAACGCCCGCGCCGGTTTCCTGGGGCCAAAGTACAATCCGTTTTCCTCCGGCGAGGTCAACGTAGCGAAGTACGCGGTGCGCGACCTGGATCTGCCGTTGGGCGTGGACTGGTCCCGCGTGGAGCGCCGCCGCGGTCTGCAGGCGTTGGTCGACGAAAAGATCCGGGCCTACGACACCACGGACACGTTCGACACGCTGGACTCCTACTACCAATCCGCCTTCGACCTGATGAAGTCGCCGCGCGCCAAGAAAGCGTTCGACGTCCAGGCGGAGCCCGACGCGCTGCGAAACCGCTATGGGCACACCAGCATGGGGCAAGGCTGCCTGCTAGCGCGGCGCCTGGTGGAGGCGGGGGTCCGGTTCATCACGGTCACGCGCGGCGACAACGCCTGGGACCATCACAGCAACATCTTCCCGGCGCTGGCCAATGACTTTCTGCCGGAGCTCGACAATGCCTTCGCCACTCTGCTCGACGATTTGAGCGACCGCGGCATGTTGGATTCGACGCTGGTGATCGTAAGCGGTGAGTTCGGCCGCACGGCGGAGATCAACGTGAACGCCGGGCGCGACCACTGGCCGAACTGCTACTCGCTAGTGCTGGCCGGCGGCGGCATCCGCGGCGGGCGCGTTTGGGGCGCCTCCGACGCCGACGGCATGTACGTGAACCCAAATCCGGCAGTTGGCCCCCGGCCAGCTGGCCGGAAGTGATGGATACTGAACGGGATGAGCGCAATCGAGCGACGGAAAACGGCTCACCCGTTGGGTGAGCCAATTGGA
>VFZO01000480.1 GCA_016871155.1 Acidobacteriota bacterium
AGTCACGGATGCCGAAATGCGACGGCTCAACCTCGTACTCCACGACACTCTCGGCAGATGGAACTACACCTTGTATCCGAAACAGATTGTGAACTAATTGTTGGATGGCGCCTAAGGTACGCTGAAGAATCCCCGATGCCCACGCTTGCCCCCTCCGCCGCCGCTGTCCCGTATTCCCGCATCCGCGAACTGGCCGAAATCGCCATGGGCATGGACGGCGTGCTGCGCCTCTACTTCGGTGAGTCGAACCTACCCACGCCCGCGTTCATTCAAGACGCCGCGTCCGCCGCCATGCGCAACGGCTTCACCTACTACACCGAAAACGCCGGGCTCCCGTCGCTCCGCCGCGCGCTCGCCAGCTACTACGAGCGGATGCACAACGTCCGCCGCGACCCGGCCACCGAAATCGTCATCACCACCAGCGGCGTGCAGGCACTCAATGTCGGCATCCGCTGCACGCTCGACCCCGGTGACGAAGCCATCGTCCTCACGCCCGCCTGGCCCAACGGCTCGGCGATCGTGCAGATGTGCAACGCGAAGGTGAAGCAGGTGGCGCAGCCGTTGATCGACGGCCGCTACGGCATTGACTTCGCCGCGCTCGAAGCCGCCGTCACGCCGCGCACCCGGCTCCTGCTGTATACGTCGCCCTCGAATCCGCTCGGCTGGGTGGCCACCGAAGACGACCAGCGTGCGCTGCTCGACTTCGCTCGCCGCCACAACCTCTGGCTGATGGCCGATGAAGTCTACGAGCGCCTCTACTTCTCCGGCCCACGCGACGGCGCCGTGGTGCCGTCCATCCTGCGATTCGCCACACCGGACGATGCCGCGATCGCCGTGCAGTCGTTTTCCAAGAGCTACTGCATGACCGGCTGGCGAGTGGGCTGGATCGTCACACGCAAGGACATGGCCGCGCGCGCGGGGCAACTCAACGAGTTCATCATTTCGCACGCGCCCAGCTTCTCGCAAAGAGCGGCTGAGACCGCGCTGGCCGAGGGCGAGCCGTTCATTCAGGAATTGGTGGCCCGGCTCCGCGCCAATCGCGACTTCTGCGCGCAGGCGCTGCGCGAAATGCCGGGGGTTACGCTGCCAAAACCGGACGGCGCCTTCTACTTGTTTCCGCACCTCGATGGACTCACCGATTCATTCGGTTTCTGCCGTGACCTGCTGCTTGAAACCAAAGTGGGTCTCGCGCCGGGCGTGGCGTTTGGGGAGGGCGGGGAAGGATCGATTCGCCTCTGTTATGCCGCCGAACGGGCGATCATGGAGCCCGCCCTTGAACGGCTGGGGAGATTTTTGCGTGAGCGCCCTGTCACCGACAGGACCGGCCCGGGCCTCAACCGCCAGTGAAGCGGCTCAGCAACAGCCAAGCGCCGACAGTAAGAAGGACCCACACGATTTCCAAAGTTTCACTCTTTGCAATAGTATAGATGCCATATCGTCCGGGAAGTTACAAACAATGAGTTAGCGTGAAATTGCCTTTGAAATGGCGGCGTCCAGCATCCGTTTTGGCGCGGGTGTGACGCGCGAGGTGGGCATGGACCTTGCCGACTGGAAGGTGCGGCACGCGCTGGTGCTCACCGATCCGTATCTGCGCCCGATGCGCCCGGTGGCGGCGGTGCTCGAGTCGCTTGAATCCAACGGCATCGCCTACACACTCTACGACCAGGTGCGTGTGGAGCCCACCGGCGAGAGCTTCCAGCACACCATCGGCTTTGCGCGTGGGGTGGAGTTTGACGCGATTGTCGCCGTCGGCGGCGGTTCGGTGATCGACACGGCCAAGGCGGTGAATCTGTACACGTGCTACCCGCCCGAGGATTTTCTCGACTACGTGAACCCGCCCATCGGCAAGGGGCTGCCGGTGCCGGGTCCGTTGAAGCCGCTGATTGCCGTGCCGACGACGGCGGGCACGGGCAGCGAGACGACGAGCGTGGCGATCTTCGACATGAAGCACATGCACGCCAAGACCGGCATCTCGCATCGCCGTCTGAAGCCGACGCTCGGCATTCTCGACCCGGATCACACGGCCACGCCCCCGCGCCACGTGGCCGCCGCGTGCGGGCTGGATGTGCTGTGCCACGCGATTGAAAGCTACACGGCGCTGCCCTGCGCCGAGCGCCCGCTGCCGGCGCGCCCGATTGTGCGGCCTGCATATCAAAGGTCGAATCCGATCAGCGATGCGTGGTCGTTACAGGCGCTGGCGATGACCGCCGAGTATCTGCCTCGCGTGTTTCGCGACGCGGGCGATGAAGAAGCGCGCGGGCAGATGATTCTCGCGGCGTCCTATGCGGGCGTGGGATTCGGCAACGCAGGCTGCCACTTGCCGCACGGCATGTCGTACCCCGTGTCCGGCAACGTGAAGAGCTTCCGCATGCCCGGCTACGTCGCGCCGCAGGCGATGGTGCCGCATGGCGTCTCGGTGATTTTGAACGCTCCGGCCGTGTTCCGCTTCACCGCGCAGGCTTCACCCGAACGCCATATTCGCGCGGCGGAAGTGCTGGGTGCCCACGTACGCGGCGCCAAGGCCGAGGACGCCGGGCGCATCCGGGCGGACCGGCTGCGCGAGATCATGCATGGCCTGGAGATTCCCGACGGGCTGCGCGCAGTGGGCTACGAGCGTGCCGACATTCCGAAGCTGGTGGAGGGCATGCTCCCCAGCACCGCGTCACCAAGCTATCGCCGCGTCCGGCGTCGGCGGAAGATCTGGAGGCGTTGTTTGAGGACGCGCTGGTGGCGTACCGGTAGGAGTTGGGAAGACTCCTACCGCATCACCACATCCCGCACCTTCGTCCACCGCGCCTTGCCCGCCGGGCCCTCCACCTCCAGCGTCACCACATACTCGCCCGCGGCCTTGTAGACATGAATCGGGTGCGCTTCGGTGGACGTTTCCCCGTCCCCGAAATCCCAGCGCCGCCGCGTGATCTCGCCCGTCGACCGGTCCGCGAAAGCCACCGCCCGCCGCCCAAAATCCAGCACCGTAAAACTCCACTGCGCCGCCAGCTTCGGCCGCAGCGCGGGCTCGAGCGGCATCAGGCGAAACGCCACCAGATCGCTCGCGTCGCCATACATCGTGGTCTTGTGGGAGAGATTCCAGAAGCCCTGGTGGTCCTTGGCATCCACATCGTCGTAATCCAGCACGGACCACGACATCCCAAACACTTTGTTCTCCTCCAGCCGTGACTCGACCGCCCGCGCCGGGCCTTCAAACGGCGCATAGTCAAACGGCGCGATCCAGAACTCAAGCGTCAGTTTGCCTGCTTCGCCGTGCTTAAAGTTGTAGTCATATGCCGCGTTCGCCCGCGGCAGCTCTTTGATCGGCTCTGGTGCAAAATCTTGGTTGACACTTGTTTGATATCGTTTCAGCCCGCCGGTCGCGTATCGATCCCGACCCCGATCACGCGGCCAACGCGGCTCGCCAGATCTCCGGCATCGTCGCCGCTGCC
>VFZO01000481.1 GCA_016871155.1 Acidobacteriota bacterium
AAAACGGGATTGGCCTGCGGGCTATTTGTGGCGGTAGGTAATGCGGCCCTTGGTCAGATCGTAGGGCGACATTTCCAAGGTCACGCGGTCACCGGCCAGCACGCGGATCCGATTGCGGCGAAGCTTACCGGCGAGGTGGGCGAGAACCAAACGCTCCTGATCCAGTTGCACGCTAAACAATCCGCTGGGGAACTTTTCGACCACGGTTCCGGTAACTTCAATACAATCTTCTTTACTCATTGGCCTCCAGGCTGTGTGAATGGGTTTCGGCGGCACTCTGCCGCCTTCGGTACAAGTATATCCACATTGAGACATAAGAAAAATAATTCATGTCTTCCACCAGCTGCCGATAAGTACTCCCAGATGCCCATGATCTCGGTGAAGGATGCCGTTTCCGATTTGGACCAGGCCGTGGCCGCGCGGACAGACAGTCGGCGCGCCTTCGAGCCGCCGTTTGCGGGTGGGGAGAGTCGTTGAACGCCGTCGAACAGCACGTGTTCCCGTTATTCCCGGCCGCCGCGCGAAGCTCGGCCGAGGACTGGCGGCAACTGCGGCGCTCGCTCGACCTGAACGCATTGGACGAGGTCCTGCAATCCGGCCCCCGGCTGGTCGAACGGGTCTTGTTGAACTACTCGATGACGGCGCGCGATCTGCAGCGCGGCGAAATCGATTCGCTCCAGGAAATTCTTTCCGTCCTCGGCGAAGCCGCGCAAGGCGTGCGCCGGCGCAGCGCGAACTATGGAAGTCGATTCGAACAACTCGGCGCGTCGCTCAGCGAACTCGCCAACGAAGCCGACCCGGATCAACTCCGCGCCGGCCTGGCCCGCGAAGCCGCAACGCTGCGCGATGCGGTGGCCACGATGGCTCGCGAAAGCGCGGCGGCGGCGGCCGGCATGGAAGAAGACCTTTCCAGCTTCAGAAAGCGCCTGGCCGAAGCGGAGTCCGCCGCGCTTACCGATCCGCTGACGGGCTTGTCCAATCGGCGGGCGCTGGAGAGCCAGCTTCAGGACCGCATCGCGCACGGCATTCCGTTCTGCGCGCTTCTCTTCGACATGGACGGCTTTAAGAGCATTAACGACCGCTTCGGCCACGACTGTGGCGACCAGGTCCTCAAGCTCTTCGCGCGCATCTTGAACGAACAGGTTCGACCCGGCGATGTCGTCGCCCGCTGGGGCGGCGATGAATTTTTCGTTCTCTTCGATTGCGAGATGAAGGACGCGCTCAAGCGCGCGCAACAAATCGCCGCCCGCCTCAGCACGCGTTACGATGTCTATGTCGACGGCAATACTGTAGCGCTTCTTATCCGCGCTTCGGCCGGCGTCGTCGAGTATAGGGCCGGCGAATCGGCCGCGGAGCTTTTTCGCCGCGCCGACCAGGCCATGTACGCCGCCAAGCCGAAAAAGCCCCGCGGCGATTCCCCGGAGTGATCACGCCCGCGCGAGCCATGATATAACAGAGTGTTCTTTCCGGAACCCTCATGAGCACCGCGCAAACTGAAACCAAGTTCTATGGCTGGTGGATTTCGATCGCCGCCTTCTTCACGTTTGGTCTCGCCGTCGGAATCCCGTACTACGGCATGACCTTCTACTACGACTACTACCAGAAGGCCTTTGGCTGGACACGGCCGCAGATGACGCTCGGCTTCCCTCTCGCGGTAGCATTCACGCTTTGGGTTGGGCCTGTTATCATGCACCGGTTCAGTCCGCGCAAGCTGATGATGATTGGCGCTGGGCTCACGGCGCTCGCCTTCATCGGCTTTAGCAAGATGACCGGCGATCTCTACTTCTACTACGGTATGTGGACGCTCTACACGGTCGGCTATATCCTTTCAGGCCCCATCGCGCATCAGATAATCATTTCGCAGTGGTTCAAGAAAAATCGCGGCAAGGCGATGGCGGCCACCTATCTCGGCGTCGGCGTCTTCGGCGGCCTGGTGGTCGAAAACTTCGCCGCGCCGATCACCAAAGCCACAAACTTTCAAAATGCACTGTTCTGGACAGGCATCGCCGTGTTGCTCGTCATCCCCATCGCACTGCTGGTCCTGCGCGACAAGCCTTCCGACATGGGACAAACCCCGGACGGGCTTCCAGTCACCGCCGCCGAAATCCCGCCGCCTTCCCGTACCATTAGCGATCTCCTAAAGCAGCCGTCCTTCTGGCTGCTCATGGTCGGCAGCTTGTGCTCGATCGGCTCCATCGGATCCATCAACTTCCACATGAAGCTGATCTTTAAGGAGCAGGGCTTTACCGATCAAGCGACACTCGATGCTATCTTCGGCACCGCCCTCAAATACATCCTGTTCTCCTCCATCGCCGGCCGCATCGTGATGGGCTACCTCGCCGATCGCTTCTCGAAAAAGTACGTCATGTTGGTGACCTACGCTCTGGTCGCCGCCACGATTCCGCTGCTCTTCCTGGTTACTCCGCAGTCGCCCGAATACGTTTACATCTTCTCGATCCTATTCGGCTTCGGCCTGGGCGCCGACTACATGTTGATCCCGCTGATGGCCGCCGAACAGTTCGGCGTCAACACGCTCGCTCGCGCCATGGCGATTATCCTGCCCGCCGACACCATCGGCCAGACCTGGTTCCCTTATGTGGTCTCCCACATCCGCGAAGGTGGAAGCAGCTACTCCACTGCGCTTAACATAGTATTTGCCATGGCCGCGCTGGGCGCCGTCGCCGTGATGATGCTACCCGCGCACGGAAAGAAAGATGAAGCACTTCCACTACAAGAATCTGGATCAGCTCCAGCAGGACGCTGACCGGCTCACGGAATATGTCCGCTTTGAATCGGACACAGAAAAAGTAAAGCAGTTACTCGGACGCAAAGTTCCGATCGGCAATTTCGTCACACTCGGTAATTCGATGGCCATCCACCCCATGGAGGGCTGCGACGCCGATCTCGACGGCAACCCCGACGAACTCACGATTCGCCGCTACCACCGCTTCGCCGCCGGCGGCTCGAAGCTCATCTGGTTCGAAGCCACCGCGGTGCGGAAGGACGGGCGCGCCAACTCCCGCCAGCTGTGGATTCACAACGGCAACTTCGCCGCCTACGCCAAGCTGCGCGAAGAGATTGAACAGATCCACCGCGACCGCTTCGGCACAATCGAAGACCTGCTAATTCCCATGCAACTCACGCACTCGGGCCGCTACTCCTACCCCGAACGCATCATCGCCTATCACAACCCGCTCATCGACGCCAAAACCGCCACGCGCGCCGACCAGCCGGTCATCAGCGACGACGAGTTGGAACGGCTCGAAGATCAGTTCGTCGACGCCGCCAAAC
Organism: Acidobacteriota bacterium; assembly: GCA_016871155.1. Lineage (GTDB taxonomy): Bacteria > Acidobacteriota > Terriglobia > Bryobacterales > Bryobacteraceae. Next base: position 3,292 of record VFZO01000481.1, read on the forward strand.
TCGTCTGGCAAGCCGGCTTCCGCGCCATCGATCTCAAGGTCACACACGGCTATCTGCTTGCCGAACTGATGGGCGCCAAGCT
>VFZO01000482.1 GCA_016871155.1 Acidobacteriota bacterium
CACTCCTCGTGCCTCGCTCTCGGTAGGGGGATATCGCGGCTTCGCCGCGATTCTCCTGACCGACACCGCTGCACAGTTGTGCGCTGCATTTTTCGACCGGCCGGGCTACCCCGCCCCGCGCTGCACTTTTCGACCGGCGTTCACACGTGGCGGATCGCCGGGGTTATCGGGCGGCCGCAGGCTTGTCGATGCGGCGCATCACGTCGTCGTGTTCCGCGTGGGCCGCACGCAGGGCCTCGTTGACCTTCTGCGCGAGTTCCATCGCCTGGGCCGGAGCGATCGAATCGGCCGCGTGATGCTCGTGCAGGGCGGCATGCGCCCGCCGTGCGTCACCGAGTTTCTTCTCCAGATCGTGGAGTTCGGTCAGAGCGGTCTTGTCGCCGAGCGTCGTCGCCAGCCCACGCATCCGCGCGACGTGCCGCTGGATCCGCTCTATGTCGTCGGAGATGGCGTCTCCCGCCTCCCGGGCGATCTCCGGATCGACGAACTCCGGCGTCCCACTTGCCGCCGCCGATTTCACGACGGGCGTCGTCGCGGCGTCCGCGGTGCCTGCAGGCACCGCGATTCCGTGAGTTTCGGACAGATACCGCTGATAGGTGTCTACGTGGGCCCGCGCGCTCGTGAACGAGTGCTGGGCGCTGTGGCCGTAGAAGTTGAAATATCCGTGGGCCTTGGCCCCGGCGTCCGGCGCCGCGTGGCTGGAGGCCGCGGCGAGCAGTGTGGAGAGGGTGATCACAGCGAAAATCGAAGGGGGCGTGGGCCGCATTGGGTGTCTCCTGTCTCCGGGGCGAAGCGATCTGAGACAGCATAAAGGGAGACGGTGCCAGCAACCAAATCTTGGGAGCTTCCAGGCCAGCTCTTGCTGTCGACAGCGACTCGGTTCGCGAGCGAAACGAGTGCCAGAAGGATGCTGGGATTCTAAGGGGGCGATTTAGTAGTCGACAGTTTTTTGAGCTGGAGTGATTCGCGATCAAACCAGGCTGTCCCCATGCGAGCCCGAAGTTCCAGGATCAGTTCAATGTCCCGCAGATCTTCGCGGACTTCGAATTCCAGCGACACGGTCTGCCAGGGACTGGTCCCGGTCAGGTCTTGTAGCACCCTTGTCTCGCTGCGGCGAACGCCGGCCCCGCGTCCTTGATCATCGGGGATGGGGATCACCGAGTCGGTCTTCACGCGAGCCTCGAACCGATACTGGCCTCGACTGAGCCATACTCTCTGCCGCCAAGAGCCAGCAAAGTCTCCGAACTCCTCACGCGAAACGCAGTAGCAGGGGACTCCAGCCTGGTCGACTTCGTCAACAGCCACATCTTCCCCTTCGGCGACAGGGTACCAGTCGGTCAGCAGTTGGCTTCCGGACTCATCGAACTCTAGGGCGGATGGCATGCCGTCATTGATGAGGCCCTCCAGGTTCTGAAACCGCTGCTGAATCCTTTCCTTGAGCTCGTCGACGCGATCACGATGAGCCGCCGCCTGATCGGGGTCGATCGTCTCCAGGATCGGCTGCAGCTTGTCGCGGCGCTGGTCGATCATCTCCAGCCATTTCTCGGCGGGTGAGAGAACTCCGGATAGTTCCTTGAGCCGCTCCTGATATCGCTCGCGCCAATGATCACTCTGCAGGACCACCTGTGAGACCAGGCTGGCGGACGAGTCGTAGAGCCCGGCTCCGGGGTCCTGGAAAAGCTGATCCATTCCATGCGGAAGGAAGACGCCCTGGGGGGGCTTCTTCGGGAAGTAGAGGCGATAGTTGTTGGTGTTGTACGTGTAACCGTCCCAGTGCCCGCAGAGCCGTTCGAGGGCCATGAAACTCAGAAACCGGTTCATTTCTGCGCGATCGGCCAACTGCTGGAGCCGGACTGCTTGGTCGCGCTGATGACAGGCCAGTGCCAAACCGATGAGGTCGGAGCGGTCGTCCGGATCATCGCCCGAGTCCATCTCGAGTTCGGAGTCAATGTCGCCCTCCTCGCCCCGGTCGTAGAGGTTGCCGTTGTTGTCCCCAAACTCCCGCTTGAGGAAACCGCTATCAAAACCCTCGCGGAGAACGTAGATCCCCATGCCCCGGTCATTGATCCACAGGCGTACATGCCCCGTCAACGGGGCGGGATAGCCGGCCGCCCGAAAGACTTGCGTTCCGAGCCACTCGCTGAGAAACGACACGTCCTGGACGAGGTTGTTGAGATGGACTTTCTCCATCCCGTGCCAGCGCTGGCCTTTTTTGTACTTGCGAAAGTTCAGCGTCAGTCCGGGGCGATCGTCGAAGTCTTGGTAGCTGCCAGCTGCGCCTTTGAGTTTGATACCGACGCTCTTGAAGGTCGTCGTATCGTTCTCAATGACAGTGCACCGCGTGTAGTCGCGCGGGTCATCACGCAGGTCCTGCTGCTGCTCATCGCGGATTTCAAGTTTGAGTTGCGGGATCACTCCCGATTCAAAGAAGCTGACAGTCTCGGTGACTTCTGCGGCGGTCGCTGAGCCCGCTACCAGCAGCAGAACGAACAAGAGCCATCCCATCTGAGCATTCATTCCAGAAGGAATAGGAAGGTCGAAAGCAGTGTCGTAACTGTTGCCGTTAGCTTCTCGTGAAACCATCGACTAGCGGTAGAAGGATACCGGGTGCGGTTCAACGCCGAGTTCGTCGTAATTGAAGCCGCTCTCCAGTGGGAGATACTCGCCAACGACCTCCACGCTGCGAGTGGCAGAGATGGAGGGCTCCATGCCGATGCCCCAGTAGACGGCGTTGATCACGAGGCGCCGTAGGCCGGCGCTCTTCAGGTCCACGCCACTGCCCATCGTCGAGTGGAAGACTCGCCCGGTCTTTCCGCCGCTGGTCTGCCAGAGCTTCGTCCAGGCGACCGGGAGCGGCTCGAGCTTTTCATTCGGCGGGTCATCGGGCTTGCGGCCCATGAGCGGCTGGCCCCAGACCAGCGCGGTGCAACCCGCAGGCAAGCTCGTGCCCTCCTTATACGTGCGATACACATCAGAGTCGCCCCAGATGTCGGTGACTCCGGTGAGGATCGGATGCTGCGTTTGATCTTTGTCGAAGCTGCCGCGCGTCGAGTCGGCGTGCCAGCGGCCGTGATGATTGAGAAACGTGCCGCCAAGGACGTCCTCACCCCAACGCACTTGTTTGCCGTTGATCTTGTACGGCAGCGGGCCGCGAAAGCCGTGATTGGCAGTGCGCAAGGCGATGATGGGTTTGCCAGAATCCACATACTTCACTATCTGCTCCAACTCTGGCTGCGGCAGCGTCAGCAAACGAGTGAAGAAGATGACCAGGTCGGCCGAAGCCAGATGTTCGAGCCCGGGGATGTGATGCTCTTTGAACTCGGTCTCCTTT
>VFZO01000483.1 GCA_016871155.1 Acidobacteriota bacterium
GCCTCCGTAGAGAAACGTCACGATCGCCGCGCCTGTGAGGAACGCCGCGAACGACGGCCGCCTTCCGAGGCGGTCGGCGAGAAGCCCAAACAGCAAATAACCCAGTAGCGCACCGATTTGCATCGGGGCGATCCACGCGCTGCTGCGCACAACGCTTAATCCGGCGCCGCCTTTTTCGATCGGCGTGGCAAGATACGCGGGCACCCAAGTGAACAGGCCCCAGTAGGCGAAGAGCACGAAGCTCGACATGGCGATAGCGGTGAGCGTGTACTTTAGCAGCGGCGGGCGAAAGATGATGGCGAAGCGTTCGGCGAGTGGCGTCTTCACTGACTCGGTCCAAACTTTCGGTTCCGGCACGCTGCGGCGAATCCACAATACGAGGAGCGCGGGCAATGCGCCGATCGCGAACAACGGCCGCCAGCCGTACGCCGGAAGGATCCATGCCGCTAAACCCGCCGCGATCAAATAGCCGATCGCCCAGCCGGACTGCGTGATGCCGATCGCCTTGCCGCGGTGTTTCGCCGGCCACGTCTCGGCGACCAGCACCGTGCCCGCCGACCACTCCGCACCGAGGCCGAGCCCGACCAGCCCGCGCCACACCAGCAGCGCTTCGAAGGACTGTGCCGTGGCGATCATCGCCGTGAAAATCGAATACGTCAGGATCGACGCCATCAACACTTTCGTGCGTCCGATCTTATCGGCGAGCACACCCGCGAGCGTTCCACCCAACGCGGCGGCAGCGAGCGTCACAGTCGTCAACGTGCCCGACTGGGCGCCCGTGAGGCCGAACTCTTTCTGCATCGCCAACAGCGCGAACGAGTAGAGCATCACGTCGAGCGCGTCGAGCATCCAGCCGAGCATCGCGGCAATCAGAGTCCGCCACTGCACCGCTGTAATTTCACCACGCGCGAACATTCGTCAAGGATATCCTAGGTGAAATGCCGCTCGATCTCGTCAGTTCGTGGCAGTTCTTTGTTGTGACGTTGACATCGATCTTCTTTCTGGTCGATCCCGTCGCGACCGTGCCTGCGTTCCTCGTCATGACCCAAGGGCACACGCGCGAGCATCGCGCCCGCATGGCGCGGCGCGCGGCGATGACGTGTTTCGCGGTGCTGGGCGGTTTCGGCCTCGTCGGCGCGCACGTGTTCAAAATCCTGGGCATCACGATGCCGGCGTTCCGTGTGGCAGGGGGATTGATTCTGATCCTGATCGGCATGGACATGGTGCAGGCGAAGCGGCCCGCGACCAATGAGGCGCCGGGTGAAAAGGAAGAAGGCGCCGAGAAGGCCGATGTCGGCATCATTCCGCTCGGCATGCCGATGCTTGCGGGGCCGGGCTCGATCTCGGCGGTGATGGTATTGATTGGCCCCTCGCCGGAGCCGCTGCATCTTGCGTTGATACTGCTTGCGCTCGCGACGGCGGCGCTGGCCAGTTACCTGGTTTTGAAGGGGGCCGACGGCGTGCGGCGCGTGCTCGGCGAGACGGGGATTCACATCCTCACGCGGTTGATGGGCATGCTGCTGATGGCGCTCGCGGTGCAGTTCATCGCGGGTGGTCTGGTCGATCTCGGCTTCGGCGCGAAGCCGATGCGATAGACTCTCGTTGATGATCCGGATACTGGCTCTCTTCTCCGCGGTTGCTCTGACTGCCGCGCCGCCGCCGCCCAGCGCGCTCAAGGACAGCGACGGCAAGAACGTCATTCAGTACGTTCTCGAACTGCCGGAGAACATGACGCCGGGCAAGACGCTCGGTCTGATACTGTGCTTTCCGGAGCACGACCGGCCTGTTGGTGATGAAATCTATCCGGTGCGCGCGGCGCTGGAGCGTTTAGGGCTGCGCGATGAGTTTGTGTTGCTCGCTGCTGGACCGCAAGAGCGGAAGTTCGGCCCGGCCGATCACGCGCCGATCGGCAAGTTAATTGAGTGGGCGAAGAAGACGTATCCGATCAATCCGCGCCGCGTGTATGCGTACGGCAAAGGCGAAGGAGGCAAGATTTCGGGTGAGCTTTCGACGTTGACGCCCGGCGTGATCGCGGCCAGCGTTTCCTATAGCTGGACGTGGTGGACGATGCCGGTCGAAATCGACAAGACGATTGATCACGAGAACGAAGCGCCGGGCATCTACATGGTGCTTGGCCTGCGTGATCTTTCGCATCATCTCACCAATGTCCGCGACGGCTACTCGCGCGTGCACGCGAAGGGCTATCGCGCAATCTATCGTGAGATTGACGATCTCGGCGCGCGCACGTATCACCCGGTTAGCAACGATGATGCGATCGGGTGGCTGAGCCGCGTGCGGAATAAGAACGTTCCGTTGTCAGTGGCTGAGCGAAAACTGCTCGCGGCGCCGCCGCGTGTTGGGCCGCGCGGCTACTATGACGATATTGCGAAGGTTGGCGGATCACCCGCTGGTGAGGTCTTAACCCGGCTTCTTGCGTCTCCGGATGCGGCGACCCGGCTTGCCGCGACAGCAACGTTCGCGCACGGAATTTTCGGCGAGGCTGCAGCGCGGGCGCTTGGCGAACGGCTTCTCGATTCCGACCGGCGCGTGCGGCGCGCTTCCGCGCGGGCATTGGCAATGCTTGCCAACTGGCGTTCGCAAGCGGCGCAGGATGCGTTGACCGCATTTCTGGCCGATCCGTCAAGGGCGAAAGAACCGGCCGACCGAGTGCGGGTGGCCGATGCGATCGTCACCGCGGCGCGATTTCAGATCAAGGGCGTGCAGCAGGACGCGGGTCTCTTTCACGCGATGGTGGCGATGCTTGGAGACAGCGACGAGGAGATTCGCACGATGGCAGGCAACGCGCTGATGCCGATCCGCGATCGCGAGTTCCGCGGCGACCTCGGCAGGCCGGAACGCAAAGCGCCGGAAGGCGGATGGCCGGCGTGGCTGCAGCGAGTGACGGAGCGGGCGCAGGGCTATCAACGAAATTACGCTGGATGCCCTGGGACGAGCGAGGCGGAGAAGCTGTTCTGTCAGACCCGGTCCGAGAATCCGGCGAAGGCGTTCGCGCTGACGAAACAGGCGGCGGAGATGGGGCATCATCCCGCCGAGGCGATGCTCGGCATCATGTACGTTACCGGACGCGGCGTCGCGCAGGACAACGTCGAAGGCGGGAAATGGCTGGCGCGCGCCGCGGACGCGGGCGATCGGCTTGCGGCGACGAACGCGTGGATGATCTACAACGGCAGCCCGGGCGTGCCTAAGAACGCAGCGCTTGCGGAACGGTACTTGAAAATTTCTCGCGGGAATTATTGAGTCCCGCATAATATAGAGACGACTTTCAAGCGTCCGGTGTAAA
>VFZO01000484.1 GCA_016871155.1 Acidobacteriota bacterium
TGCAGCCGGAGGATCGGCTCCGGAGTCGCAACGCGTGTGGTCCGCTTCATGGTGTCCGCCTCCTGGCGTCCTCATGAAATTACCAGCGATTGGCTTCGGCGTCACGCAGCCTTGCCGGAAACTCACTAATTCACTGTCCAATCATTCGCGCGCGCAACATCTTTCAAGCTTATCCCGTCCCGGCGGGTTTGCACCAGAGCCCTGTATGTAATGTCTGGACAACCACTGGCGAAGGTCTTCCAAACTTGCGATCTCGACTTGGGCGAAACGTTCGGTCCGAATCAAGTTTCTCCCCTCCCGGCTCTCCCGCGCCGCGTCAAGACGGAGGTCTCTCAATCTGACTGAGACCTACGAGGCATCGGAGAAGCCGGGCTCGGCTTCAAACAGGATGGGCTGATCTGGTTTTCGGCGGCCGGTCCGGTACCGCGGGGCCCGTTTGCGGCTGCCGTGCTTCTCGGTGACAGCCTGGACCTCCTCGCGCACCGCGCGGCGGCGGCGAAACTCAGCAATGCGCCCTCGCGCTTCCTTCACCGCTTCGGCATGATCGACGATCGGCGGCGGGTATTTGCCGGAGTTCTCGCGCAACTCCGGAATCCAGCGATGAATAAATGCAAACTCGGGATCGTGGTCCTGCTGCTGTTTCGCTGGGCTGTAGATACGCAGCGTATTCATCCCAGTAGTCCCGGACTGCATCTGACTCTGGCTCCAATGGATGCCGGGTTCGTAGTCGACGAACAGGCGCGCTAAGTGCAAACCGGCCGGCCGCCAATGCAGCCAAAGATCATAGGCGGCGAACGACATCAACATCGCTCGCATGCGGAAGTTGAGCCAGCCGGTCTGATGCAAACAGCGCATACAGGCGTCGACCATCGGATAGCCCGTACGGCCCTCGGCCCAGGCCGCAAAACGTTCTTCGCTGTGATCGCTCTCCCGCAAGCCATCGAAGCCGCGTACGAAATTGTGGAATTCGATCGCAGGCTCATCCTCGAGTTTTTGCATGAAGTGATCCCGCCAGTGAAGCCGAGCATCGAAGGCCCGCAGCGCTCTGCGGATCCCGGGCGCCTCCGTCTGGCTGATCGTCTCGCGGAGCCGGCTCACCACCTGCCGGGTCGAAATGGTGCCGTAAGCAAGGTGCGGACTCAGTCGAGAGCAGCCATCGAAAGCGGTGACTGGCGAAGACATCGCGCGGTGATAGCCGTGACCGCGGCCGCTCAGGAAACTGTCGAGCAGGTCTTGAGCGGCAGTCTCACCGCCGGGCTGTGCCATTGCCCGATGGTCGGACACCAGGCCCAATTCGGGGCCCGCCGGAAGGTGGCCGATTTCGATCTCTGTTTTCGGCAGAGCGGGCGGGGTGGATTGCGCTTCCGTCATCCGGGACTCCCATATTCGCGACCAGCCGTCTCGAGACTTGAGTCTCCGCACGACGCCGCCGTTCGGCGCCTCTCGCCATTCTATGTTCTCAGCTCGCGCCCATTTCGCCACGGCGCGGTCGCGTGCGTATGTGAGGCCGTTGCCAGTCTCCTCATGCGACCAGAGTCTGACGATGGGATGCGTCCGATGCAACGATTTCAACACATCCACGCACTCGCCCTGGCGCACGACGAGCGGCTGGCCTAAGTGCGCCAACGACTCTCTCAACGCCAGGAGCGATCGATGTGCGAAGGTCCAATGGCAGGGATCGTAATCCGCTCCCGACAGCAGGGAAGGTTCGATGATGTAAAGCGGAATCACCGGACCAAACGCCGCAGCTTTCGCAAGGGGGGCATGATCGTGAACGCGGAGATCGCGTTTGAACCAGACGACCTCAAAGCTCATCGGATCAGTTGTGCCTCCGCCCTGCTCCAGAAGCGCGAGAATCGCCTCAAATCAACAGGGCCTCGGAGTTCCACGAAGCCCGGAGCGGGCAGAACCTCGAGCGACGGACCGAGTTCGAGACATCGTTGCCGCAGCCAAGGATCGGGCGAATCGACAGTGACGAAGCCGGTAGCGCCCGTTTCGCCGCGCAACCGTAGTAACGTCTGCAGGGACGGGCCGCGATGGATCTCAACTGGCAATTCCAGCAGCGCCTCATAGACAAATGCTATCCGCTTAATGCCCCAGCCGGCCGCGTCCAGGTACTCTTCGTCAAAGACAAACACAGCTCGATCCTCAGGCCCGAGCCACGCCGCGCTGAGGCAGTCTGGGTGCATCCAGGCGAGTCTCATTGCGTGCCACCCTCCAACTGAAACAATCGATCCGATAGCTCGGCGTAGGAAGCGTCGAACGGACACTTTGCCTGGCATTCGCGGCAATAGACTGCCGCGGTGTACTTTTCGAGATTTTCTCTATTGAAGAAGTACGGCTTGTGGGAGAACGTCGAAGCCACCCATTTCCAGGACAGATTGTTGGATGCCGGATCGCCGTCCAGAAGATGCGTCAGGAACCATCGCGCGCCCGCTCGCCATTGCACTCGGCGCCAGTGCACGGCGTAGGCGGCCAGCCACATCCGAGCGTGATTGTGAAGATAGCCAACAACCCGAAGCTCCTGGCTGAAAGTGTCCATGCAGCGCAAGCCGGTGCGGCCCTCGCGAATGTCGGCGGGAAGCTCGACCGCGTAGTCGCCAGGCTTCCAACCGGTCTTGTAGATCTCGCGATCCCGCCAAATACCGTCACCTAACTTGAAATAAAGCCGCTGCCAGTAGTCTCGCCAGGCGAGTTCGCTAATGAACTTCGTGACTGCTTTCGCTGAGCCGGCAATGCCGATGGCTCGGTCCCGCACAAGTCCCAGGGTGAGCAGGCCGTGCCGCACGTAGGGAGACAGTCTGGTAACGTCCCCGGAGAGATAATTGCGCGATGATGCATAGGTGCGCGGTGAGATCGCGTCCAAACGCCGCTTCGCTTCGGCCGCGCCGCCTGGCCACGGGCTCATCCCGGAGTCACGCGCGGCTGCCGCTGGGAACTCGGCACTTAAGTAGGCGGCCAACTCTTCGCGAGAGCCGAACTCTCTCCTCATGACTTCCCTCGTTTTCCACGGCAGCGATCGCTGCAGTACTTCACCTCGTCCCACACCTTCTCCCACTTCTTCCGCCAGGTGAAAGGGCGCCAGCAAACCGTACAGGTCTTCACGGGCAGATTTGTCTTGGATGGCTTCCGCGGTGCCTGCATCAGTCGCTCAGCGAGGCCGAATAGTCCCCAACCCGCCATCCACGCCTACCACCTGACCGGTGATCCAGGAATTGGCCGGGTCGACCAACCACGCCGGTGCAGCGGCGATATCGT
>VFZO01000485.1 GCA_016871155.1 Acidobacteriota bacterium
GCCAACGCGGGCTGGACGCAGCACCAGGCCTTGCGTGTGGCCGACGCCGTGAGTGGCGTTGACGTGTACATCGAGCAGCCGTGCATGCGGTATGAGGAGTGTCTCGCGGTGCGCGAACACACGGACCGCCCGTTCATTCTCGACGAAGTCATCGACGACATTGGCGCTGTTCTGCGTGGCTATCAGGATCGCGCCATGGACGTCATCAACCTGAAGATCTCCAAGGTGGGCGGCTTGACGAAGGCGCGCTAGATCCGCGATCTCTGCGTTTCGCTCGGCATCGCGATGACGATTGAGGATACGTGGGGCGGCGACATCGTCACGGCGGCCATCGCGCATCTGGCTCACAGCACCCCGCCGCGCCTGCTCTTCTCCTCCACAGACTTCAATAGCTACGTCACGGTCAGCATCGCCGAAGGTGCGCCGCAACGTGACGGCGGCCGGCTCGCCAGGCCGCTGCGCCCCGGGCTCGGCTTCACGCCGCGAATGGAAGTTCTCGGAAGTCCGGTCTACACATCATGAAACACTCACTCTGGTTGCTTCTGCTGCTGGCGGCGCTCGCGTCCGGCCAGCCTCACGGCGTCGAACAGACGGATTTTCCGGTCTCGGAGTTTCAAGAGCGCCGCGGCAAGGTTTTCGACGCGATCGGCCGGAGCATCGCGCTCATTCCCGGCGCTTCGGCCATCGACTCGCCGCCCATTTACTGGCAGTCGAACGAGTTTTACTATCTCACTGGCCTCGAATCGGCGAACTCGCATCTCTTGCTCGACGGCCGGACCCGCCGTACCACCGTGTACCTGCAACACCGCAATCCTGCTTTAGAGCGAACAGTGGGCCCGTTGGTGAGCGCCGAGGATGCGGAGCTCGTCAAAGAGCGCACCGGCGTCGATGATGTGCACGGCGTGGAAATGCTGGCGCGCCATCTGGCTCCCATTCAGATACACCATCCGGTGCCGCGCTGTATGTGCCGTTCGGTCGGCAGGAGGGCGCCACCGGCAGCCGCGACGAAATGCTGCGTCAGATCGGCGAAGCGGCTTCCGATCCCTGGGACGGACGCCCATCGCGCAACGGCCGCATGCTCACTCTACTGCGCGAAAGATTCCCCACCTTCGAACTCAAAGACCTCTCACCGGTTCTCGACCCCATCCGGCTCATAAAGAGTCCGCGCGAGATATCCCTGATTCGCCGCGCCTCGCAAATCGCCGGACTCGCCCTCATCGAAGCCATGCGCAGCACGCGACCCGGCGTCTACGAGTATCAATTGGACGCCGTCGCACGCTACGGCTACCTGCTGAACGGATCCACGTACAAGGCGTACCCGGCCATCATCGGCGGCGGCACCAACGCATGGTTCGGCCACTACCATCGCAACTCAAGCGTCCTCAAGGACGGCGACCTCGTGCTGTTGGACTACGCGCCCGAGTGCCACTACTACGTGAGCGACGTCACGCGCCACTGGCCCGTCAATGGCAAGTTCAATCCAGACCAGCGCGCGCTCTGCAATTTTGTCTTCGCCTACCGCGAAGCGTTGATGAAACGCATCAAGCCGGGTGTGACGCCGGAACAGGTCCTGGCGGGCGCGCGCGATGAAATGGCCGCTTACCTGAAAACGTTGACCTTCACCAAGGAGAGCTACCGCAAGGGTGCGGAGAACTCGCTGAGTTTTGCGGGCCACCTCCAGCACAGCGTGGGGATGACCGTCCACGACGTCGGTAACTACCGGCGAAAGGAGTTCGTGCCGGGCCTCGTCGTCTCCGTCGATCCCATGCTCTGGATCCCCGAAGAGAACCTTTATGTCCGCATGGAGGATGTCGTTGTCGTGACCGCCACGGGTATCGAAAATTTCACCGACTTCCTGCCGGGGAAGCCGGACGAGATTGAAAAGCTGATGCGCAGCGAACAGGGCCTCCTGCAACTGAGGGCGCCCACCAAGCCATGACTTTCCGGCGTCTGCTGCTGTTTCTGATCATCACGGCGGCCACGCTGCAGCCTGCCGATAACGATCTTGGTTCGCGCCCCCACCGCGCCGAGCGGAGCCGCGACTTTGACGCACTGCACTACCGCATCGAACTCCGTTTCAACGGAGCCGAGCGCTCCTTCCAGGGTAAGGCCGATATCCGGCTCCGCCCGCTGCGGGACGGCTTCAAGACCGTCGTGCTCGATGCAGAGACCTTTCGCGTCACCTCCGCCGGATCCCTGCGTTTCGAGCAAAAGCCCGGCCAACTCACGATCCACCTGGGCCGTCCCTGCCGCTACCACGAATAACTCACCGTCACGGTCTCCTACCGCGCAGCGAGCGTCGCGATCGATCCCACGCATTACGGCATGCCCAAGGGCTATGGGCTCGGCTTGACCTTCAAGCCCGAAACGGCTGCAAGCCCGCGGCTGATTCACACGCTCTCGTTTCCTGAAGGGGCTCGCCATTGGTTTCCCTGTTACGATCATCCGAACGATAAGGCCACCCACGAGATCATCGCCACGGTGGATGCCGGCTATCGGGCGATCGCCAACGGGGTGCTGCGATCCGTCACCCAAAACCGCGCCCGGCGCGAAAAGACCTTCCACTGGGTGCAGACTCAGCCGCACCCCACCTACCTGTACGTCTTCGTGGCTGGGCCGTATGTCCAGGTGAAGGACACCAAGGGCGTGCTGCCCATCTCATACTGGGTCTACCCCCAGGATGTGCCCCACGCCGAGCGCACCTTCGGCAAGACACGCGAGATCATCGAGTTCTTCAACCGCGAGTTCGGCTATCCGTATCCTTGGCCCAAGTATGATCAGATCACTCTGCCCGATTTTCGCGGCGGCGCGGAGAGCACCAGCGCTACGGTGATCGGTGACCACGCTTCGCACGATGCGCGGGCCGAGCAAGACTTCTCCACGCACTGGCTGGTAGCGCACGAAGCGGCTCATCAGTGGTGGGGTGATCTGGTTACCATGCGCGACTGGAGCCACACGTGGCTGAACGAGAGCTTCGCCACCTACTACGAACATGTTTACCGCAGGCACCTTCTCGGCGAAGAGAGCGGAGCGCTGGATCTGCTCTCCAAGAAGCGGGCGCACCTCGCCGAGGCCCGCCATAACTACCAACGCCCCATCGTTCTCGATGGTTGGAACTGGCCCAATGAAAATTTCGACCGCCACGCGTATCAGAAGGGCGCCGTAGTTCTCGCGATGCTGCGCGCCGTGACGGGTGACGCTCCGTTCCGCCGCTCCATGACGCACTATTTGAAGAAA
>VFZO01000486.1 GCA_016871155.1 Acidobacteriota bacterium
AAAGTACGGCGCCCGCCGAGACGTATCCAACCAATTCCGCCTCACGGAGAACGGGCACTGTCACCATGCCGAAGTAAGCTCCCTGGTTTTCCAGGATCTCCGCCGCGGCGTCGAACCGCGCGACCGGCGGCAGGGCTGCCAGCACCACTCCCTTTTCGTCGGCCAGCACAAATTGATCGAACGACAACTGCTTGCTGAGATCCGCCAACTGTTCCTGCAGTGTAGCGGCGGCCTGCGCCCTCTGCGCCGGGTCCTCCAGAGTTCCCGCCTGCTCGAGCTCACGGTACAGCAACATGCCCGCTTTTAGGCCGGCCGAGTCCGCCAATACGGCGAGCAATTGCCGTAACTGCGCCTCTGAAGCCATCCGGTCGGCGCGCCGCGCAGCCTCGGTATGTGCCAGGTGCTCGCTGAGTTCCCGGGTCGCGCCAGCCCGGACGATGGAGTCAAGAAGGACGAATCCCGCGGCCATCACCAGCAACACGGGCAGCGCCAGGAGGGTGAATGCCCGCCGGGCGAGAGACCTTGGCTTCGTCAATGGGACCAAGGACCGCCTCATCGGCTACGGTTCCCTCAGGGGCAAGACGAATTCGACGTTCGACGCCGGAACCCGCACTTTTTTCCGGAAGAATCCCGCCGCCCGATGCCAGGCGACAATTTCAACCTCACCGGCCGGCAGTCCGTCCAAAACGAATGACCCATCGCTGCGCGGCCGCGTGAAGACGGATCCCGCCGGCAGCACCAACACCGTGGCAGCCATGTGCGGATGCAAATGGCAGAAGACCTCCACCGCGCCCGGCTTGGCGAAGGTCACCGACCGGGCCTGCCCCCGGGGATAGTAGCCAAGATCGAAGCTCTTGGTACGCGAAAGCGAGAATACGTTGTGGAAGATCGGATCCTCGTTCGGGAATGAGACCGTTTCACCCGCCATTACCACCAACAAACGCTCGCCGAACTGGCGGTTTTTCTGCGTCAGCACTCGTGCCCCCGCCGAAGTCGCACCGCCGCTGGTTGCCGCAGGCGTCTCCAAATAAATCACCACGGAATCCAACTCGGCCGCCATCAGATCCGCCGGCTCTGTGGGCGCGACTTTCAACGCCGCGCCGCGGGGCGAGTAGGTCTCTACCGCGATGCGCCGTTTCGTAAGCGGGCGTGTAATCGATACGCTCCCGGCAACACGCGCCGCCGGCGGGACAGACGCTCCCTCCGCTGCCAACGCAGCCACCCAAAAGCAACAGCCGATCATATTTGGATATTCGGCTGATTTTGGGTTCTACATTAGAGTTCTTCCACCTTCGGCCGGGGTTTCAGCGCGCCGCGTCAATGCACCAGCACGGTCGTGGGATTTTGCGCGTACCAGCCAAACCAGAACGCGCGGTGCGCCGGCCAACGCGGCAGCGACTCACCCTCCCGCCGCAGCCCATCTTCCTCCTCGCGCCACTCCCGGCCCTGGCCGTCGCGTAGCGCCCCATCCCGCGTCCAGCGCAAATCCCCAGTCCTGTAGACCCGGTTGGCGCCCGCCTTCGTCGTTAACACCAGAATCCGCTCGCCTTCGTGTTCGTACTCGAACACCGGCTCGCGTGCCAGCCGACGCGCCGCCAACGCCAGCGGCGTCTTTCCCGGCAGACGTACCACCAACACCTCGTCCTTGTTCTTCAGCCGCCCATCCCGCGCCGACACCTGGAACATCAGTTCCTGCGTCCCGAAGTAATCGTGATACGCGGCCCCCTCCGAGTAATCCCGCTGGTGGCCCGTCTCCAGCGACAACACAGTCGTCTCCGGATGCGCCTGCCGCCACTCGCCCCACGTCGTAGTGACCACCGGCGCAAACGAAAGCTGCAGCGGCTCCTTCATAAGGGGACCCACCGCTGGCCGCCCTTCCAGCGTCGGCCACAAGCTGTTGGTCGCCTCATCGAACATCAACTTGCTCGACTCATACAGCAATCCGCTCGTCCCGAACTTGTGGCCCTGGCTCAGATAGGGAATCACCGTACCGCACAACGTGCAGTACACAATCGTCAATTCCAGGTCCCCCACCCGGTCAATGGCCATTTCATGCCAGGCGAGAATCCGTTTGGGGTAGGCCTGCGCCTCGCCCTTGGCGGCAATGCCGAACACCGTGTGGTTGTCTTTGAGATACGTCGCTTCGCGGGCCGGCACCTTCTTCGGGTTACGCAGCGGCGGAATGCCATTCACCCGCACGCCGCCCCAATCGATACGATCGAGCCGGATCCGTGACTCCACGCCAGGCGGAAAGAAGTTGCGCATGCGTTGGTCGATGTTCGCGTAAACGAGTCCTTTGAATTCGCCAAAGTCCGGATGCGGCTCATACGGCAGCCCCCACATCCACCGCTGCCAATCGGCCACCTTGCGGTCGAAAGTCCGCCGGGTCCGCTCTTCGAGAAAACGGACCATCCGGTCGATCACGGGCTCCGCCGATCGCGCCGGATCGCGGGCCGCTCCCGCCAACTGAATCAGCACGCGCGTCAGGTCGACTACCATGGCCGCGTATCCCGGACGCCAGAGCCGCGCGAGTTCCTTCAGCGCCGGCGCCGCTACCCGCTCGTCCTCGCTCGCCGCTTCGAAAAAAACCTTCAAGCTGGGATGGATTCCGGGATTCGGCGCCCAAGCCGCCAAAACCAGTTTCCTTCTGCTGAGCATCGCACCTCCGGCTGACCGTGGCAGCACCGGCAATTCCCCCAGGATTCCATTTGGCTAACCTCGGACAAACAAAGTGTACACCCGCGACAATGGGCGAAACTGGGGGCTAACCATAATGAACGTGCCGACCCGATTTCACGCACCACCAGCCCCGCTGCGCGGACGGTTGACTTTCTGCTATGCTGTCGCAGGCAGTGCCAGGGCATAGGGAGGATTCGACTCCTAGACCGGTCCGCGCAAGTAAGGGGTACATCGCCCGCTGGACCGCCTCCGGAAGGCTGTCGGAATCGAGGGCGCGGGGAGGATGCGCGTCGGCGGTCAGCCCAGACATGAGCTCGGCACTTCTAACGATCATTTCCCAAAGGAGAGTTCCGTATGACAAATATTACAAAGAGCGTCCAGCAACAGTTGGACCGCTGGTTCGCAGCCCTGAAGACCGGCGATCCAGACAAAGTGGTGGCACTGTATTCCCAGGATTCCATTCTGCTATCCACGCTCAAAGGGGACGTCAAGAAAGGCCACCGGAAGATTCGGGCGTACTTCGCCAACGA
>VFZO01000487.1 GCA_016871155.1 Acidobacteriota bacterium
GGAAGGCCGGGTTTGACCGGTACCTTGACACACCCGGGCCAAGACGGCGAGCCGCGGGGAAACATGGACAACGTCTGGACGAATTTCGGCCCGCGCGCCGGATTCGCCTTCCGGATCGCTCCGCGCCTGGTGGCTCGCGGCGGCTACGGAATTTTCTATTCGCCGGTGTTCGGCTATACAGCGCCGAACAGTTTCGGAACCAGCGGCGCGCTGATCACCACGCCGTGGGTAGCAAGTCTCGATGGATTGCGTCCTTTGAACTACCTGAGCAATCCCTTTCCCGGCGGCGCCCTGCGCAAATCCAACGATCCGGTGGATGTCACCCAAATGGGGCTCGGCGTGATCGCGATGGACCGGCGAAACGTGAATAACATCTACACGCAGCAGTGGAACTTCAACATCCAACGGGAACTGCCCGGAAACGTCTTGATCGAGGCAGCCTACGCGGGCAACAAAGGTGTGCGGCTGCCGGTGGGAATCAATTGGAACCAACTGGACCCCCGGTTCCAGTCTCTCGGGTCCGCGTTGGCCGACTTGCTGCCGAATCCGTTTTTCGGAATCGTGCGCGAGGGCTCGCTTGCGCTGTCAACAGTCACTCGCGGTCAACTGCTGCGGCCCTATCCGCACTACGGCGGAGTCCAGACCTACATGCAGAACATGGGCTCGTCGATCTACCATTCGTTCACGTTGAAGGTCGAGAGGCGGCTCTCCCGCGGTTTTCTCGGGCAGATCGCATACACCAACGGCAAGCTGATCGACAATGGGTCCGGCCGCGTGGTCAATATCACGGACTTCGTTCCGCCGGTCCAGAACGCGTATGACTTGCGCTCGGAGCGATCCATTTCCGAGGGCGACGTTTCCCAGCGCCTCGTGCTGTTCGGCTCCTGGGATGTTCCGTGGGCGCGCCCGAACCGCCTGATCGGCGGGTGGTCCCTCAGCGCGTGGGGCACATTCAACACCGGATTTCCCATCGGGCTCATCTCTTCCGGCTCACCTGGCGTTTTCAGCGCGGTGACTCGCCCCAACAGCGTGGGCCGCTCGGCCAATAAGACCGGCCCAACGCAGTCGCGCTTGAACGAGTACTTCGACACCACGGCGTTCCGAATCCCGGAGCCGTTCTCCTTCGGCAACACCGCCCGGACTCTTCCCGACACGCGCGGGCCGGGCCGCGCCCATGTCGACGTCACTCTCCACAAGGATTTCCGGATTACCGAACGCTTCAAGTTCCGTTTCCGGGCCGAGGCCTACAATGCGGCCAATACTCCGTTCTTCGACATGCCGGCGGACAACCGGGGTGCGGCGAACTTTGGCGTGATCTCCAGCGCCCGCCTCCAACGAACGGTACAGGTTTCGAGTCGCCTGGTTTGGTAGGCCGGGGGCCAATCCGGCCGGCCCGTGCGTATGCGGGTGTGCGACATGAAAGTGGAGGTCACGCGGCCCGTCGCGTCTCCCAATAGTCCTCGAACCGGCCGTTGAGATGGTAGCGAAGGGCCAGGATGGCGTTGGCTCCGCGCACTGCGTCCTTCAAATCCCGAACCGCAGTCCATTTGGAGAACCTCGCCCGGCGAAACCAACTCGGCCCCCTTGCAGCGCTTGACGGAGCGGTCGGAACTGACGTCAGCCATCGACTCCTCTCGTGTAAATATGTTGAATCAGATTCGACACTACCAGTTAGAAGGAGAACGTTTCTGGCTCGAGACGAAGGGCAGGCATCGGCTGTCGTCGCACTCTACCAGTCCTGATACTTCACGATGGTCCGCTTCGACAGCCGGTTAACGGGAAATGTGGAGATTGCGGAGGAGATCGTACAGGAATCCTTGAACCCGCCAATGGTAGCCGAAGCCGCTCGATCGCGAGATATCGCGTTCTCGCCCATGAACGGGGGCCCTGCCGGTGATCGTGCTGGCGAGCGGGCAGGAACACCATGGGCGGACGCGACCGGTTCGATTCTGCGATCTTGTGCAGATACCACGAACGATTTGAGGCGCCGCCACGTTTTCCTATCGTGCCCGTGCCTCGCACCGGGCCTCGTGTGTTCGATGGGAGGGATGTCAAGATGGAGCCGGTCTACTCGTTCTGCCTATATGGAGCGCTGATCGCGGGAATGGTTTTCGCGGTACGCCGGAGATGGCGGCGAGCGCTATGTTGCCTCTTGGTAGGGATCCTGAGCTTGCTTGCGCCGGCCGGCGAGTTTGTGGAGCGGCACGAGATCACCGTTAACGCATCACGCGAGCGGACTTGGGCGGCGGTGATGGAGACGACGGCGAACGAAATTTTCCTGTTTCAAACGCTGACCACCATCCGTCGCGGCGGGCGGAGCGGCCCTGAGAGCATTCTCAACGCACCGGAGCACCAGCCTATTTTGGACGTGGCGACGCGGACCACATTCAAGAAGTTGGCCGAAATTCCAGGGCGGGAGATCGTTGTTGGCACGTACGTCGTCGGGCCGAAACGGGCGTTGGCGAAGATGAATTTTGTGGTGGACGAAGTCCAGCCGGGAGTTTGCCGGGTTCGCACGGAGACGCGAGTCGAGGCCTATGACGACCTTGCACGGCGATCGTTCGCTAGGTACTGGCGAGCGATTTATCCGGGTAGTTCCGCGATGCGTTTCTTCTGGTTACGGGCGATTCGGGCGCGGGCGGAGCGTTCGGGCGCCGGATCGCCAATGGCGTTCCGGGGCACGACGGCATCGAACGAGCGAAAAGGTCCATCCACGGTCCGGCTATCACAGTTCGATGACGCCCCATCCGGGGTGGCTGCCACCCGAGGATTACGCGACGCTGGCTGCTGACTAGCCGCCGAAGCCGTGACCGCCCGTTCTGCCGCCGTGTCCCAAGCCCCTCTGGCGGCCGGGAGCTTCCCAACATCCGTGAGCCCACCCGACCGGCGTTCAGATACTGGGGCGTGACCGCGAGTATGGCGCCATTCCGAAGCACGATTCGCGCTCGACCGGAGGAAATTTTGCGCGTCGGTGTCGTGCGAACCAGAGCGCCCTATCGGTCTTCCGGGCACCAGGGCGCTTTTTCAGGAAGTCGTCGTCTCCGGCACGAATCTTTTCAGTTGCTTCGGGCCTAGCCCAACCTTCGCAGCTAATGGGCAAAAAGAGCGAAATGTGGCAGGCAAAGCGGGCTAACCCGAATGCTTGCAATAGCGAGTTAGCGGCGGCGCGTGTAGTGCAGACCTACCCTCTATGCAGGG
>VFZO01000488.1 GCA_016871155.1 Acidobacteriota bacterium
GGCTGGGCCTGGTCTACGACGCGCTGGGCAACCAGCGCCTGGTGATTCGTGGCGGCGCCGGCCTCAGCAACACACCGCCGACGTTCGCACGCTACTTCGATTTCGCGTTTCTGGATCCGCGCATTCCATTCAATCCCATCATCGCTATCGCCGACCTGCCCGCGGGATTCGCAACTCGTTATCCCTTCGATGTGTCGTTCATTCCCGCGGTGATCAACAACCCACGTTTGCTGCCTTCAAACCTGGTCTTGAGCCGTTCGGTCGCCGACTTCAACTTGCGCGACGAGTATGCCGGCCAATGGAACCTGAGTGTCCAACATGCCGCCACCAAGAGTCTGGCGCTGCAGGCCTCGTACGTGGGCAGCCGCGGGTTAAAGGTCTCCGGCGTGCGATGGCTGAATCTGCCGGATCCGGCCACGGGAAGGCGGCCCAGTCCGCAGCTTGGCGATATCTATTTCCGAGAGAACGCGGGTAACTCTTCGTACCACTCGCTGCAGCTTTCCGCGAATCAGCGGCTGACCCGCGGAACAACGCTCGATGTCTATTACACGTTCGGCAAAACGCTCAGCTACTACGGCGTCGATTCGACGCTCACCCGCACCAACTCCGCCGTGCAGGACCCAAACAACATTGCTGCTTCGTACGGCCCCAAGGACAGCGACATCCGTCACATTTGGACCACGGTCTACTCGTATCAATTGCCCTCCGCCGGATCGAGCCGTCTGGCGAAGGCAGCGCTCAATGGTTGGACGCTCCAGGGAATCACGGGCTGGCGGTCGGGCCGTCCTATCAACGTCACGGCCGGCACCGACCAGATCGGCAACGCCTACGTGGACGGACAGCGGCCCGACCTGATCGGCGGCGTTGAACCCTACCTTCGCGACAACAACACGCTGCAGTGGCTGAATCCGCAAGCGTTTAGTACCGCCATTCCGCGCGCACAGCGCCGCTACGGAAATCTCGGCTACAACGCCTTGCGTGGGCTGTCCGCCTTCACCTTCGATGCCGCGCTGCACAAGCGGTTCCGTATTCGCGAAGGACATCACCTGACGTTTCGCTTCGAGACGTTTAATAGCCTGAATCACAAGGTGCTGAATGATCCGATCTCCAATGCGAGCAACCCGAACTTCGGCCGGATTCTCGGCGCCAGCGGCGGCCGGAATATCCAACTCGCTTTGAAGTACGCTTTTTGAAATGGAGTGCCTATCCGAATGCCAAACTATTTGACTCGCCGCGCGTGGCTGGCGGCGGCCGCCGCGCCCCTCGGATTCGCCGAGTCCAACAAGCGCAACGTCCTTTTCATCGCCGTCGACGACTTGCGGCCGGAACTCGGTTGTTACGGCAACCGCGTCGTGAAGACGCCCAATGTAGACCGGTTGGCGCGCCGCGGCGTCGTCTTCGCGCGTGCGTACTGTCAGCAGGCGGTCTGCACTCCTTCGCGCACGTCGTTCTTAAGCGGACTGCGCCCGGACTCGACGAAGGTGTACGAGAACATCAAAGATATCCCGTTCGCTGAGAAACTCCCCAACGCCCTCACGCTGCCGCATTATTTCCGGAAGAACGGTTACGAGACGCGCGCCTATGGCAAGATTTTCGGCGAGGGATTCAACGACGCCCAAGCGTGGTCGCAGCCGCTTTGGCCGTCGGGAATTGCCGGCATGGAATACGTCGACCTTAAGAAGTGGCGGGCGAATCCGCAGGCGCGGCCGATTCCGACGCTTGAGTGGGAGAAGGGCGAGTCGATTCAGGCGCTCGATGTGCCTGACGACGCCTACCAGGATGGCCGCGTAGCCGATCGCGCCGTAGCGGCCCTGCGCGAGATGCGCGGCAAGCCGTTCTTTCTGGCGGTCGGATTCCTGAAGCCACACCTGCCTTTCTCCGCGCCGAAGAAGTACTTCGACCTGTATCCACTCGAGAGCGTCCCGATGCCGGCGAACCCGGATCCGCCGAAGGACGCTCCGCCCGTCGCGCTGCATGCGTCGATCGAACTGCGCGGCTACACCGACATCGGCAAGAATCCGATCACGCCGGAGAAGACTCGCGAACTGATCCGCGCCTACTATGCCTGCACCACTTACACAGATACGCAGATCGGCAAGGTGCTCGATGAGCTCGATCGCCAGGGGCTGACGGCGAACACGACGGTGGTGCTGCTTGGCGACCATGGCTGGCATCTCGGCGAACACAGCCTGTGGGCGAAGACGACGAACTTCGAACTCGACACCCGCGCGCCATTGATCATGGCCGGTGCAGGGGTGAAAGCTCGTGGGCAGCAAGCCGCGGGGCTTGTCGAATTCGTCGATCTCTACCCAACGCTCTGCGACGTCTGCGGACTGGCCGCTCCGTCACACCTGGAAGGCCACTCGTTGAAACTGCTCCTCGAAAAACCCAAGCAGCAGTGGAAACCGGCGGTGTTCAGCCAGTTCCCTCGTCCGTATCGGGGCAAGAATCCCATTCAGGGCATGGGCTACTCGGTGCGCACCGAGCGATACCGCTACACGGAATGGCGCATGGACAAGGCCTCGGAGAACGCCGTCGAGCTTTACGATCATGCGAGTGACCCGCGCGAGACGGTGAACATCGCCGCGCTCCCAGACAGCCAGACGATCGTCGAAAAGATGCGCGAAACGCTGCGCTCCGGCTGGCGGGCCGCCCTTCCGCCACAAACAAGGAAGTAAGAATGAATCACACTCGCAGGAGTTTTCTCGCCGCCACGGCCGGCGCAGCGTCTGCCGCGCAGAACCGAAAGCCCAATGTCCTTTTCATTGGCGTCGACGATTGGCGTGATTGGGTCGGCTGCCTTGGCACGCATCCGCTCGTGAAGACGCCCAACCTCGACCGGCTCGCCGCAAGAGGACTTCTTTTCACCAACGCTCATTGCGCGGCACCGGTTTGCAACGCCTCGCGAACTGCGTTGATGACCGGGATGAATCCCGCCACGACGGGCGTCTACGCGAACAGCCAATGGTGGCGGCCGGCTTGGCCCGACGTCGTTACGCTGCCCGGCTGGTTCAAGCAGAACGGCTATCATGTCGCGGGCGGCGGCAAGATGTTCCACCACGAGCCGGGCTTCAACGATCCCGGCGCCTGGCACGACTACTTCTATTGGGACGAACGGATCAAGAAGGACGGGTGGGGCGGCGGCTATCAGTCCCCAACCATGGACGTCCAGCCGCCGGTTATTCC
>VFZO01000489.1 GCA_016871155.1 Acidobacteriota bacterium
CGTTCGGCCTCGACCGCATTATTTAAACGGAGATCGACGACGCCCAACTGATACCAGCCTTCGGCGAAGGCCGGCTCGTCGCGCACCAGGCCGGCCAGCGCCGCGCGGGCCTCCTCGATTCGCCCCAGGCCGGTCAGCGCCAGCGTGGAGTGGTAGCGCGCAACGGTTGCGCGCTCACCCGCCAACAGGTCGAGAACTTCCGCTTCCCGATTCGTTCGCAACAGCGCGATCGCAAGATCGATCTTGAGCGAAGCGTCTTCCGGAGTGAGCTCCAGCGCGGAGCGGTACTCGCGCGCCGCATCCGCCCAGGCGCCGGCTGTCGCGTGTTTTTTCGCGGCAGCGGCGCGGAATCGAGACTGACGCCGGGTGCTCTCGTTCGCCTGCCAGGCCGCGGCGCTCTTGAGTTCGCGGGCCGCGTCTTCGGCGCGGCCGAGCTTCTTGTAGCAACCGCTCAGCACGAAATGCCTTTGTGCGTGGGAAGGCGCCCGCTCCAAATGCGGCACCGCGGCCGGGCAGGCGCCGGACTTCGCCAGCGCCGCGCCGAGTTGAAAGTGTCCATTCCCGTGCGACGGGTTCGCGGCGACGAACCGTTCGAGTATTTCAATGGCCGCCGGCAACTGCCCCAGATCGAGATGAGCCAACGCAAGCTCGAACTGAGCGCCGGGAATTTCCGGATCGAGACGCACCGCCGTGCGCAGCGACGCGAGCGCAGCCGGCTTCGGTCCGAGTTTCATCTGAACGCGGCCCAGGTGAAAATGCGATTCGGCGTCGCGGGGCAGCAGGGTCAAGGAGCGCCGGCAGGCGGCCGCCGCGCGCTCGTATCCCGATTCACGAGCCAGGGCAAAGTCCGTCTCCAGTTCGCAGATGCGGGCCTGCGCCTCGCCGTAGCGCGCATCGAGCGAGGCCGCGCGTTTGAACGACTCAAGCGCGGGCTCCTTCCGGCCATCCTGTTGCCGTACCAGGCCAAGCAGGTAGTGCGCTTCGGCCTGGGCGGGATCGAGCGCGATCGCGCGCACGAAACGGTCTCCGGCGGCGGCGAAGTTTCCTTGATGGGAGAGACTCACTCCCTCATCCAGCAGCGCTCTCGCAGGCGCCGCCTGCGCCAATAACAAGAGCAGAGCTACCACGTCAGGCGCATCGTCAGTTGCAACACGCGCGGAGCGTTGGCCGAAGTGCGATTCAGAATCACACCGTCGCCGCCCGGCAGATTGGTCCCCGGCATGTTGAAGACGTTATTGAGGAAGTCCGCGTTCACGCGCAGCACCACGCTTTCGGTGATCGGCACCGCCTTGAATACGGACGCCGCCATGTTCCAGATCATCGGCCCGAGAACGAACTGTTGTTGCAGCGGGTGAAGGCCGGAGTCAAACGTCGTTCGTTGGACGGTGCCGTTGGCGAGGGTGACGTTCACGGTGTTGGTGTCGTAGAATCCGAAGTTCGGGTCGCTAGGATTGCCGCCGTCGCGCGGGATGGGAATGATGGGACGCTGGAACGGGCGGTAGCTCTCCGGGACGCCCATCACTCCGTTGGGCCTGCCGGTGCGTGGATCGGAGCTGTTGATCCGATTGGCGGGAATGTAGCCGTTCCAATAGAGCCAGCCGTCGTAGCAGATTCCGCTGCGGCAGTCCTGGATGGGATATTGCTTGCCGTATTTCTCGATGCTGCCGAGTTCGCCCCACAGATTCGTAGGCAGTTGGTAATACCGGCTGGTAAGCGACCCGTTGCCGGCCACCTGCCAGCCGCCAATCAGGGCGTTCACGAATTTCGACGCGTTGCCGGCGACGAGCTTTCCTTTGCCGACCGGAATGTCGACGACGAAGTTCCAATTTACGCGGTGTTTTGGAATACCGTTATCGCGGCGGTAGTTGAGCAGCCTGTTGCGCGCGCGGTCGTCGGTGGGAACGGTGTTGGGCAGGAACATGTTCGTCGCCCGCAAGGAATCGTCGCGCCAACCGTCGCCGGCCGCACGCAACGCGTTGCTCATTACATAGAAAAGCTGGAACGCATACCCCTTGGAATAGCGATGTTCCAGCTCCATCTGGATTCCGTTGAAGTTGGACCAGCCCGTCTTCTGGTAGCGCTGCATGGTCCCATACAATTCCTTGTCGAACGGCCGCCGGGCGACGTTTGCAAACGCGCCTGTCGGGAGCGGCTGCCGGGCGGTCGCGAACCACACGTAGGCCGGCGGGTTGTCGTTGAAGGAGTAGAACTGCGACATGCGGAAGCCGTTGGTGCCGACGTAGCCGACCTTCGCGACGGTGTTGCCGAACAACTCCCGCTCGAGGAACATGTTCCATTCGTGGGCGCGAGCGGTGGGCTGGCGAGGATCGAGAAAGTAGAGATTGCCGGACCCGCGCGTGATGCCGCTGACGTTGCGAACATCGAGTGCGTTAGCGCTGTTGACGCCGGCGTAGACGGTTGGCACGGATCGAAGCAGGTAGTTGGGCCGGCCATCCGGACTCTGTTCGGCCAGGTTCGGGTTATTCACGATGGTCCCAAGCGCCGGCATGGAGTTGGCCAGCAGGCCGGAGAACAGCCGGAGCGACTCCGGATAGGCGAACAGGGAGTATCCGCTGCGAAGTACGATAGCCTTGCCGCCGGAGTTCAGGCGCCAGGCAAAGCCGGCGCGCGGGCCGAAATCGAAACGGTTCGAGTAGACGAGATTGGCCGGCAAGCCCGCCTCCTGCGCGGTGGTAAACTTCATGCCCAGGTTGCGATAGGTGTCGACAATGGACGGCAAGACGACCTTCAGCTCCGCGAGTTCCTCGATCGACCGCGGCAGAATCACCGATTTCGATTTCTGGTCGAAGCCGAGCAGCGTGCGGTCGCGATCGTTGATAGGCGTGTTGTACTCCCAACGCAGGCCGAGGTTGACGGTCAGCCGGGAATTGACTTTCCAGTTGTCCTGGAAATAGAGAGCGCGTTCCTGATTGCGCGGCCGGTACCAGGAGCGGTTGAAGCGCGCCTGATAGGTGCCTAGGCCGAGGAAGAAGTTAGCGGCCGTATGGCCCGTAAAGGGCGCGGCGGCGAAGTTGGAACCGGACGTTGGATCGTAGAGACCGGTATTTGCGTTGTTGTTGAAATCGATCTGACCCTGCGAGATCTGTTGATCGTTCAAGGTGTCAAGGTGCTCATAGCGGAAGCGGCCCCCGAACAAGAGCTCGTGCTTTCCGCGGATCTT
>VFZO01000490.1 GCA_016871155.1 Acidobacteriota bacterium
GGCCGGGCGTCCGTCGGCGGACGGCACTTCGATAAACGTGTTGTCGGCGGTGAGGCCAAGAATGGCGCAGCCGTATTCGAGCTTCAGCCGCTCAGCGTCTTCAAAGGACACCTTGAAGTCATGCGCGATATCGCGTGTGAAGTGTTCCGCGCCGACGCGCAGCGAGACGGCCTGCACCATAGCGTCACCGGCGTAGAGGACGACCTCCGTGGATTGCGCGCCGATGTCGGCCACGGCCACGCCCTGGCGGCGTTCCTCAGCGGTGACGGAGGCATAGGCCGCGGCCATGCCTTCGTAGACAGTCTCCTCGACGGCGAGGTGCGCCTCGTGCACGGCGCTGACGAGCGATTGATGCTCGAAGGCCGACGTGGTAACAATATGGACGTTTGCCTCCAGACGAGTGGCCTTCATACCGCGCGGGTTGATGACGCCGGAGTTGCCATCGAGAGTGAAATCCTGCGGGAACACCTGGAGCAAAACGCGGTCCGCGTCCAACTGCTGGCGGCACGCCTTTTCCACGGCGAAGGCCATGTCGGACTGATCGATCTCCCGCGGACGGCCGAATTCGTATTTGCCGATTTCATCGCGGCCATGCACGGTGTCGCCGCCGAGCCCGACCACGACGGCGTCGATCGAGATGCCCGCCTGGCGCTCCGCCTCGCGCGCGGCGAGGCGCACGCTCTCCGACATCTGCTCCCGGTGCGCCACGCGCGAATTCGCCCAGCCGCGCGAGTCGACTTCGCCGGCACCCAGAAAACGGATGCGTCCTTCTTCGACCGTGCAGACGACACAGCGGGTCTTTGCGCTGCCAATGTCCAGTCCCGCCGCCAGGCGTACACGGTTAGCGGCCATGGCGAACTCCGGATTGGATTAGGTACCTATTCACCTGGTCCGGCGGCCTCCGTGCGCTGCGCCGTTTCCGGCGGCCGTTGGAAGATGCTGCCCTCATGCCGGAGATCGAAAATCGTTTTCCCGGGTTCGCGGCGCAAAAGATCCTCCGCTTTCAGTCTGAATTTTTCAAGGCGGCGCTTGAAGTGACGGTTCCCGATAATCAGCGTTACGGCAGTCCCGTTCGCTTCCTGCATTACCTTTAGATTATCCGGATCGGCCGTGTCCACGTCGGAAATGTTTTTCGCCAGTTCGCCAGCGTCTCGCATGAGCTTGGCGATCCGCTGGGCGCGGGCGCGGCGTTGTTCGCCGTCCATGGCGCGCGTGATGCCGGTGGCAACGGGCAGGTCCAGCGCGGCCTGGGACTCGCGCGGGAGAAAATTACCGTCGATGTCGAGCAGCGGCATGGACTCTTCGCCATCCAGGCGGACAAAGGCGATGGGCTGCCGCTCCGTGACGCGCACCTGCAGCCGGTTCGGCCACACGCGCGTGACGGACGCATCCTGAATCCAGTGCAGGCGCAGAATATCGTCGCGGCGCTGGCGCAGGGGAACCATATAGAGGCTGTGACCATAGTCCTTCTGGAAGACTGCGGCGATGTTGGAACGCGCGCTGTTCGTAACGCCGAGAATCTCCAGCGCCGGGCTCTCGTCACCGGGGTCCGGCGGCAGGGCCACCATGAACTGCGGATCGCGAATCAGAAAGGATTCGAGCTGAATGGCGCACCACAGCACCGCAGTTAGCGCCATGGCGGCGAAGGTGGCGATCCATAGTCCACGCTTGAGCGATTGGAAACGGTCCTCGTTTTCGGGTGTGAGTTTCTTGCTCATGATTTACCTCCTGAGTTTCTCGAGCAGCCGGTCACCGGCCTGCCAAACGCTGCCGGCGCCAAGCGTGACCACAGCGTCGCCGGGCTGCGCCAGGGCGGCTACCTGGTCAACGGCCGCGTCTATGCCGCCGGCGTAGTGTGCATCGCGATGACCAAAGTCCCGCAGCCGCGCGGCCATTGCTTGGCTGGTGATACCCGGAATGGGCGGCTCCGACGCGGCATAGATATCGAGCAGATGAACGGTATCGGCCTGATGAAAACTGCGGGCGAAATCGTCCATTAAATGCTGTGTGCGCGTGTAGCGGTGCGGTTGAAAGATCACGTGCACCCGCTGGAACTTGCAGTGGCGGGCGGCGGCCAGAGTGGCCCGCACTTCGGTGGGATGGTGGCCGTAATCGTCGATGACTGTGACGCCGGCGGCCTCGCCGCGCAACTGAAAACGGCGATCGACGCCGCGATACTCATACAGTCCTTCGCGGATCTTCTCTACCGGCACTTCGAGTTCGTTGGCCACAGCGGCCGCGGCGGTGGCGTTCAGCACGTTGTGCAGGCCCGGCACACGAAGGCGGAACTCGCCCAACTCCTCGCCTCGGAACCGGAGGTGGAATACACTGGTCAAGTTGCCCAGTTCGACATCGTGCACGATTAGATTTGCCTGCGCGCTCTCACCGTAAGTGACGGTCCGGCGCTTCACGTCCGGGAGGATTTGCTGCACGTTTTCGTCGTCGAGGCAAAGAATGGCGCAGCCGTAGAACGGCACCCTGTTGACGAATTGAGTAAAGGCGGCGCGGATCTCCTCGATCGATTTGTAGTGGTCCAGGTGCTCACGGTCGATATTGGTCACGGCGGCGATGATCGGCGCGAGCTTCAGGAACGAACCGTCGCTTTCGTCGGACTCGACGACAAGGAAATCGCTCTTGCCCATGCGGGCGTTCGATCCGCCCAGAGTGCTAACACGCCCGCCGACGACGACGGTGGGGTCCAGGCCGGCGTGGGCGAGCACAGTCGCCGTCATCGAAGTGGTGGAAGTCTTGCCATGGCTGCCCGCGATGGCCACGCCATACTTCAGCCGCATCAACTCGGCGA
Source organism: Acidobacteriota bacterium (assembly GCA_016871155.1). Classification (GTDB taxonomy): domain Bacteria; phylum Acidobacteriota; class Terriglobia; order Bryobacterales; family Bryobacteraceae. Next base: position 2,804 of record VFZO01000490.1, read on the forward strand.
GCAGTTCTCCGCGGGGAATGACAGGAATACCCAGCCGCCGCGCCTCGCGCAGCTCCGGATTGGAATCGTTCACGGCACTGGTGACAACCAGTGCCTTCGCGCCGGCGACATGCGCCGCCGCGTGACCTTCGTGGACTAAGGCGCCGAGAGAGCGGAGGCGATCTGTCACCGGGGAGAGTTTTACGTCGGAACCGGTGATCTCATAGCCGAGGTTCAGCAGGATCTCGGCAATACCGCTCATGCCGATTCCTCCAATCCCCGTGAAATGCAATCTCTGCGGTTTATAAAACATTCTTATATGGTATTGTTTTGATCAGTTCTTTGTCCCAGTGTATTTTTCCAGCAGGTCCACAGCGCGGGCGGCGGCACCGGGCAT
>VFZO01000491.1 GCA_016871155.1 Acidobacteriota bacterium
TGAGCCGGCTGCGGTGTCCCCGGACGGCGGACGTCGTGGCGGGGATGACAACGGCTGGCGCCGTGTCGGTGAGTCCGGGCGGCGTAGCTCGGGCAGCGAGCGTACCGTAGCCCCCTCGGACAGCGGCCGTCGTGGCGGAGATGACAACGGCAGTTGGCGCGGCGTAGGTGAGTCCGGCCGGCGCGGCTCAGGCAGCGAGCCTACCGTAGCCCCCTCGGACGGCGGCGGACGTCGTGGCGACGATGACAACGCCGGTTGGCGCGGCGTAGGTGAGTCTGGCCGGCGCGGCTCACGCAGCGAACCTACGGAAACCCCCTCGGGCGGCGGACGTCGTGGCGGTGATGACAACGGCGGCGGTTGGCGCGGCGTCGGCGAGTCCGAGGGGCGCGGCTCACGCAGCGAACCTACCGCATCCCCCTCCGACGGGGGTGGACGTCGCGGCGTAGATGACAACGGAAGCGGGCGCGGCTCAGGCAGCGAGCCTTCGGCAGCTCCCTCGGGCGGCGGCAGACGTCGCGGTGGAGACGATAGCGCCGGATGGCGCACCTTCGGCGGTGGCGACTCGTCATCCGGACGCCGGTCTGGAGGCGAAGTGAATCCCGCGTCCTCCAACGACGGAGGCGGACGTTCGCGCGGCGCCAGCACCCCAGACAACAACGCGTGGCGTTCGTTCGGTGATCCGGGTTCGGGGTCCAGCCGGACCAGCGCGGTCGAGGCGCCCTCAACTCGTAGCGGATGGAGCGGCTTCGGCAACCCTGGTTCGTCCCGCTCATCCGAGTCTGGCGACTCGGGCCGCGGCGGTTGGCGGCGGCCGGAGTATGACGGTGGCAGCAGCAGGTCGAGCGGCGGCAGCGAAGGCGGCCGGGGTTGGGGCAACGACCGCGGTAGCCGTTCTTCGAGCGATGTCCAGATCAGCCCGCCCATTGTGCGCCAACGCAGTGGCGATGAGGGCGGCGGCGGTCGTGGTTGGGGCGGTGGTGGCCGCAGCAGGGGCTCCTATGAAGGCGCGCGTCCCAGTTGGGGCAGTGGCGGCGGCGGGGGACGCAGCTATGAAGGCGGTGGCGGACGTTCGCCGGGCGGCGACGGCGGCGGCGGAGGCCGCTCAGGCGATGGTGGCGGTGGTGGGCGTAGCAGCGGTGGTGGCGGCGGTGGCCACCGCGGCCAATAGCGAAATCGCTTTGCTACGCCGCGGCGGACCGGGCTGCTTCCAGCGCTTGGTTCGCCTTTTCCATATCAGCCGAATTCATCGTCACCAGCGCCTTCTCAAGGTCCTCGCCAGTTTCCATCAACGACTTCAAGTGAAACGCCGCAAGCTTGTTCACCCACGCGTCGTTCAGGGCGCGGCCTAGCTTGGAGGCGAGCGTCTTGAGCGCCGGATGCGGCAACGCGATAACTTTTTCTTCCGTCGTGTCTCCGTCGGTCGCCACGAACTTCACGTCAATCGTATCGGCATGACGGATGGAAATGGCAGTCTGGTGCCAGACATAGCGCACGTTCCAGGGGCGTCCAAACGGATCGGTAGCTTCAAATTCGCGGAAATCAAGCATCTTTTCCGCTATTGTAGCAGCGTCAGCAGCGGCTGTTACGGGCCAGCGTCAAAAATTCCTCGCGCGTTTCGCGATTGTTACGGAAGCTGCCCAACATCGCGCTGGTCACCGTGCTCGAACCCTGTTTTTCCACGCCCCGCATCATCATGCAAAAGTGCTGCGCCTCGCAGATCACTCCTACGCCCCGTGGCGTGAGAATGTCTTGGATCGCTTCGGCCACCTGCTGCGTGAGCCGCTCCTGCACTTGCAGGCGGCGGGCAAACGAATCGACGATGCGCGGAATCTTGCTGAGGCCGATCACTTTTTTGGAAGGCAGGTAGGCGACATGCATCCGGCCGAAAAACGGCAGCACGTGATGCTCACAGAGGCTGTAGAATTCGATGTCTTTGACAATCACCATCTCGTCGTATTCGACATCGAAAAGCGCTCCGTTTACGATCTCTCCCAAGTCTGTCTGATAGCCGGAAGTGAGAAAGCGCAGCGCCTTGTCGGACCGGTGAGGAGTGCGCACCAAGCCATCGCGAGCGGGGTCTTCACCCAACTCGGTCAGGATATCGTGAATGCGGCTGGCGATCGGCGAGTCAGCGAGATCAGGATCTTTGGGTTTCATAATGCAGTGCATGTTGGCGGTCTCGCCCTCCTGGCGTTTCAAAAGAATTGCGGGCTGTTTCCAGCACGCGCACACCGGCCAGCGAAGGACCATCGCCAAAAACAGCGGGCCACGCTTTGCGCAGACGCCCGTCAGCCACCAACGCCAAATTTTCGGTTGTGGGAACCAGCGTCTCAAAAACCGGCATAGCGTTTAGATTCCGGTTGCGAACCTCGCGCAACAAAATTCGATCGACAAAATCATCCAGCGCTTCCAGGCGCACCAGCAGGCCCGTGGCCGGATCAGGAGTGCCCTCCAATACTACCTGGAGAACGTAGTCGTGTCCATGTCCGAAAGGATTATTGCACTTACCGTAGACGCGCTGATTCTCTTCTTCTCCGAGTTGTGGCGAATGCAAGCGGTGCGAAGCGGCAAACTTGTACTGGCGTGTCATCCGCATCTATCGCGCGTTCTCCGCATCGCCGGCGTAGTCCACGAACAGATCATCGGTCTCCCAAAGCCGCACGTTGGCCAATCGCGCGGGCCCGGTGCGGAAACTCGGTTCGAGGCGCCGCCAAATTTCGATGGCGACGTTCTCCGTGGTGGGCACGACACGGTCAAACGGAGACACTTCGTGGTTCAGAAAGCGGTGATCGAATGGCCCGACCACGTCGCGGTTCAGGATGTCTTTTACTTCTTTGAGATCCACGATCATTCCAGTGATCGGATCCGGCACGCCTGCGAGCGTCACCTCTACGACATAGTTGTGACCGTGACCGCGCGGATTTGACGCGGCGCCGTAAACCTGCTGATTCTGCTCCTCGGTGAGCGACGGCACCCAGCAGGCGTGCGAGGCGGAAAACTCGGCCTTACGCGTAATGAACATAAGTCTCCTTCATTTTAGATGCGCGCCGCCGCTTGGAGATTCTGCCAAGTTCGCTGCGACACGCGAAATATGGCTCGGCGCCGAGAAGAAGTAGCCGGTGAGCGAACGTCTTCCAGTGAGGCGCTAGAATCGTAGAAGCTC
>VFZO01000492.1 GCA_016871155.1 Acidobacteriota bacterium
GCAACGGCTCCGCCCATGCTGTAGCCGATGAGGTCGGCGCGAGCGATTCTGAGGTGCTTGAGCAGGGCGGCTACATCGTCGGCGAGGTTTTCGTCGGTGACATCTCGTGAGACATCCGCCGTGCGGCCGTGACCTTGCATTTCGACGGCAATGACTTTCCGTGTTTTGGAGAGCTCGCTGATCCATCCGGTCCAGTTGTTGGAGATGGTCATGAACGCGCCGTGAAGCAACACCACCGGATCGCCGTGACCGTGGAGCTCATAATACATTTTGACGCCGTTGACCGGCGCGTAGCCCGCAGTCGGCTTCCGCTGCGCTGACACGACCGCCGACATGAGGATCGTCAAGAGAAAGGCTATTGTCTTCATGTTGTGTTCCTGTAAGGTCAACGGCGCAAGATGCCGCTCACGATTCTCAGCGATCACATTTCTCCTAGCACTCGGTCGAGCTGTGTGTAGCTCATCTCCATGCCGTCGGTCATGCCAGTTTCGACCGCCGCATCCCGGTCGGCCTTCGAGGCGTACTTGATGGTGGTTGTCACGTGTGTGATTCCATTGGCCTCATGAAGGGTGACGGTGACGATCGAGCCGCCCGCGTCTGCCCATGACGCTGGCGCACTCCCCTTGGAATCGGCCTGGTCTCCAACATCGACGAGTTGCGTATGCACGATTTTCGCGTGCGGAGTTACCTCCAGAACCTCCCCAGTGAACCCAAACTCCTGGCCGTTCTCATCGCTGCGCCAGCGCCAGCGATACCTTCCGCCGACGCGCATATCCATCTCGCAGACAGGCATCGACCAACCGGGGAGGCCCGCGCACCAACGCCGCATCAAATCCGGTTCCATGTAGGCCCGCCACACCAGTGTGGCGGGTGCATCGAAGCTGCGCTTCACCAGTACTTCGGTGTCTGACGGCAGACTTGCTTCCGCAGGTTTCATCATCTCTTTTGCTCCTTTGTCTCGACTTGTTTCAGTTCACTCAGCAGTGCGTCGAGCCGCTTGTAGTCGCCTTCCCAAATCTCCTGCACCTGTTCCAGCCAGTTGGTGACCGACTTCAGTCGCTCCGGCACCAGCTTGCAGAGCCGCGACTGCGCTACCTTGCGACGCGAAATTAGCCCCGCAGATTCCAGCACCTTTAAGTGCGACGAGATGGTAGGTTGTGTCAGCGAGAAGTGGCCCACCAGATCGGACACCGATGCCTCACTGCGAGCCAACCGCACGACGATTCCGCGTCGGGTGGGATCGGCAAGAGCAACAAAGGCTTGGTCCAGTCGGCTCATGTATATAGATTATCATCTATATAGACAGTTGTCAATATAGCCGAGCCATCTTTGACTGCTGTGAAGCGAAGATGATGATCTGGCCAATGTTGATGATTACAGACGGATTGCGGGATAGAGAACGATAAACGCCGATGTAAACCGCGATCTCCCAACCTCCCTGGCCTCACTCGCCCCGCCCGCCCAGCGCAAATCCACACTCTGCCAAACCCCGTTCACCAAACTCCGAAAAAAAATTCATCCTCAATCGATCCAACGGCTTCCAGCCACTCGCGCCCCCAAAAACCCCCGAAACTTTTTTGACGCTAATCTACAATGGTCTTGTGGAGCGCAATGCGCCCACGCAAACGCCCCTGGCCAAAAACCAGGGGCTTTTCAGTTTCTAAGGAGGCAATACAATGCAAAAGCTGACAAGGTCCGAGCAAGCCAGAATCAACGGCGCCAAGTCGAAAGGCCCGAAAACCGAAGAAGGCAAGGAGAAGTGTGCCAAGGTGAATCTCAAACACGCTGCCTACGCCGCCAAAGCCACCGTGCTTCCGCACGAAGATCCAAGCGCCTACGAGCTTCTCTGGGCAACAATAGTCGACCAGTTCCACCCCGCCAACGCCTTCGAGTACGGCATCGTCGACGAAATCGTCAACCATCAATGGGCCGCTCGCCGTCTCAGCCGCGCCGCCCAGCAGGTCACCGCAAATCAAATGCAGGAGTTCCTGAGAAACTGCCCGACAGACCAAACACCGGAGGAAGCCTACATCCGCGTCGAGACCGAAGGCTGTGCGGCGGCCGAAAGACTCGAGCGCCGAGCCCGGGCCCACACCCGCGACATCGCCCGCTTAGTCAAACTCCTCAACGACATACGCAAATATTCAAAAAGTGACGGAGGGTCCCAACCGGTCATCGAAATGATGGATCGCGCAGTCGAAACCGCCGCCAGCCAGCCGCAGCCAATCCACAAACCAAAACACTTTTTGGAGCCGGGCAATGAGAATTTTCCCCTGAAGCCGCCACTAACTTAGTGTGCGCCTCCTAATTCTCGTTCTCAGGCCGCTTTTTCTCCTGCTCGACAAAATTCGCGACGCTGGCCGCCGGCACCGCCGCCACCCGGAACACTATCTCTTGGGCAAAAAAGGCGAGGACGTCGCCCACCGGTTCGCGGAGTCCAAACTCGGATGGAAGGTCATCGGCCGCAACTACGAATCCAAGAACCGCCGGCAGGAACTCGACATGATCGCCGTCGAGCGCAACACGCTCGTGGTGGCCGAAATCAAAACGCGTGCCACCAGCGATGTCAGCGATCCGATCCGCGCCGTCGACCGGGAAAAGGAGCGCCACATCGGCATCGCAGCGAAGGACTGGGTCCGCAAAGCCACATCCATCGGCATGGACGTCCGCTTCGACGCAATCACCGTCATTCTGTCCGATCCGATCCGCATCGAACACCATCGCGACGCATTCCACCCGGAGATACTCCGGTCGTAAACGCTATAGCGCCACTCGACGCAAATCGATCTTTTCCCACTTCCACTCACCCAGTCCGAGAGCGCCTGCGATCTCAACGTGCTCCGGTTGACGATGGGTGAAACGGCTGAACGAATCGGGCGTGTCTTCCACAAGGATCTTCTTCCCAACGGAGAGGCGCTTGGCGTCGATGGCGCGCCAGCCAACGTGATCCATGGCGACAGGATCGGTGGCCAGGTACAGCGTCTTGTGTTCCCAAACGAACTGCGGGCGCGCGCCCGGGCCGCCGTGGTACAGGCCCTTAATGCCATCCATGATCTGGAGCACGGTCTTATTGCGAATCACCGGCATCTGAACAACGGCGGGAATAAAGGAGCCGCACGCGTTCAGAGAACTAGCCTAACGTAA
>VFZO01000493.1 GCA_016871155.1 Acidobacteriota bacterium
TCGAACGAGTGCCGGATGGCCATGGTTATCGCAAGTGTCGGCGGCGAAGGGTCGGGCTCCTGTCGTTGACCTCGACGCTGCCATTCGTTGCCGAGGTTGAGCAAGGGATTGTCACCGAAGCCGAAAGGAATGGCATGCACTTGAGCATCCGCCACGGCGAGTTTGACCGAACCAAGACCCTGCGTGGAGTCGACGAACTTCTGTCATCAGGGGTCGAACTGCTTCTGGTATACAACTCCGACGAGCACCTTTCCCACGTGATCGCGGACCGCTGCGCCCAGCGCAACGTGCCAATCGTAGCGATTACTTTTCCAGTACCGGGAGCCAGCCTCTTCGGTGTGAACAACTATCGGGCCGGACTGACTGGGGGCGAGGGCCTTGCAAGAGACATCCAAGGCCGCTGGCGCGGCAAACTCGACCTTGTTGTTGTTCTCGACATCCCCGGCAGCAGTCCGGCCCAGCAGGCGAGAATCACGGGAATGACGGAAGGACTGCAATCGGTGACGGGATACACCGGACGTTTGTTACACCTGCATATTGATCGGCGCCGCCGTACGTCCGACGCCCTCATTTCCGATCTGCTGCAAAGCGAAAGAGCCGGCAGAATCGCAGTGCTCTGCTACAACGACGCCAACGCGATGGGGGCTGACGATGCAGTGATCGCCGCGAAGCGTCAAGCCCAGGTGGTGGTACTGAGCCAGGGGGGAACAGAGGCTGTCCGAAAACGCATCGGCCGCTCCGATTCGGCCATTCGTGTCGCAGTGGCGCACTTCCCCGAACGCTTCGGGTCGCGCTTGATCCCGGTAGTTCAGCGGATTCTGGAGGGCCAGCCGGTTGCGAGCCCGATCTACATTGAACCCGCCTTGCTCACCCGGGCGAACTGCCGCGACTACGCGAAACTCGCGGCCGCAGTGTAGACGTTCGTTTGCCCCCAACGACAGTATGCGCGGCGTTCAGCCTCATCCGGGTCCTCGGAACGGCTCCTCATCGGCGGGTGAGGGGATTGCACCGTGCGGCCAGCGATAGCGCCCTTTTTTCTGGTTGACAGTTGACACATTGGTTGACACTTCTGGCGCGATTTCGCCACCGTCAGCGTGGATAAAAGGTTGCCGGTTGTCACCTACTCTGCGTGTTTTTAATGATCTAAGTGACAACCAGGTTGCCAGGTTGCCAGGTTGCCACGCTGGCGGCGAGCGGACTCTGTGTTGACTTTGTTGACCTTGTGTTGACCACTTTTTCGGGCTTGTCGCTGGCCAAACGGTGCCATCGTTCACCGCGCAAGAAATCAGGCCCGGGTAGGACCCATTTCCCTTTCAGTTCACAAGTCACTGGGGAAATTCCCCTGTCGCCGGCACGATCTCCGGCTCAGGCCTGCAGTCTGCGGCTATCTTCACCAGCGCTGTCGCGACATCCTCAGCCTTCCAAACCGGCACGCGCCGGATAACGGCGAATTGCTCGTTGATGACCACCGAACGCCGGCCCTCGGGATCGAACTCCTCAAACACCGACAGCACCGCCTCAACTGCCGGCCGGGGCAGCCTGTATCCGGCCGGCGCCATGTCCAGGATCACCTGGGCCGTCGAGCGTGCACGCAGCACGAGCACCTTCGTCCGCCGCTCGGTCCAGCATTCCCGGCTGTGCTCCATCACCCGCTGTTGCGCCGTCGCCTCGATTACGGCGTATCCCTTCTCGCGCCAGCGGTCCCGCACCAGCCACTCCCGGCCGAACATCCGGCGCTGCACCTGCTCCCGGCGGCAGAGGGGATGTGACGGCTTCACCCGAAATCGCCAGTTCACCTCCTCCCTGTCCACCGGGCGGAAGCCCGCAGCCAGCATGGCCCCCTTGAACGCGCCGTTGTAGATGTAGAAGCCGTCCGGCTCCCGCGCGAAGTCGTGTTTCATGCCGTAGCTGTTGCGCCGGAAAACCGTCTTGGCCGGCGCGAGCACGGCCCGAATCCAATCGACCAAGGCGGACTGCTCCTCCGGCGTGAGCCTTTGGAACGCCGCGGGATCGTTTGCCTGCCGTTCTCGTTCGGCGATATCGGCCTGGCTGAGCCTCAGCGGGGCTCTGGTAGTAGCTGTTTCGTTCATCGTCACGGTTGCTCCTCTTCGTAATCCCCGCTTCCAACGGGGTCTCGACCCTTATTTCGCAGGACAGGCCAGCTTTCTTCGCAAGCCAAGTCCTTTAGAATCTGCTTGTTTCGCTTTGATCGCTTTTTTCGCGCTTCCGTATTTCTGCGCTGTCCTATGGGGCCACTCCCCTTGCCTCTGCTTCCTTTCGCATGTAGAGAAATAAGCGAATAATGAGAAAGAAGCTGATACGAAAAGACTTAGCCAGCGAAAGAAGTAGGGCGGTTCTGCGAAAAAAGGTCTGCTCATGAATTCGGCGCCTGCTTCCACACCGCAAACCACCTCTCCACCGGGCGCCCTTTGGTCTTCATCAGTTCGAAGCGCACCAGCGCCCGGCCGTGCAGGAACTGGAGCGCTCGACTGAGTTCGCCCACCGACTTGTGCCGGTCGAACAGCGAGTTAATCTCGGTCCGAGTCATGCCGGCAGGCGTTGCTCGAAGCGCCCGCAGGATCTCGTCGGCTGTCGGGTCGCCCAGCGCATCGCCGAAGATGTACTTGGCCGAATCGTCGCAATAGCGCCAGACCTCCAGCGCCGCCAGCAAATGCTCCTTGCGGATCTCCGTCGCCCCGTCGAGCAGGGAATAGATCAGGGAAACGCGCAGCGTGATGGCTGCCGCCCGCGCCGTGCACGCTCCGTACATCCCGTGGCGCTCCTGGGTCAGCTCGCGGTAGACGCCCGTGTCCGGCCGATCGTCGTAGCCCCAGATATCAGACGCGTCGGCGTCGCGGCGCACGGGACCCTCGGTGCAATAACTGGCGCGGTTGAATGCCCCTTGCAGGTCGCGAAACGGCGCGGCCTGGATGATCTCCCACATCCGGCCACCCTCGGGCAGGCACCTGGATCTTCGTGAACAAGCCCACAGAAAGCGGTTGGCGAAGCCATTGTCCATCTCATCCACCAACATCCCGCGCAGCAGTTCCTCCTTGGTGATGTTGCCGACGATGGTGATGTGCGCGTTGGTAGCTTTGGCCGGGCTGTTCTTCACCATGCTGTTGAGATGCCCTTTGTC
>VFZO01000494.1 GCA_016871155.1 Acidobacteriota bacterium
AGAAAGTCGACCCGGGCGTGGTGCTGGCCGGCATCCATTTCGGCGGACACGCCGAATTTCGCGCGGGCCTCGAACGGCTCGGATTGACCTATCTGGTCAACGTGCATTCGGATGTGAGAGTCTGGGCGCCGGGAACGCCCGCCGAGAAATCGCAGCGTGGAGCGGGACAAAAGCCGGTGACGCTCCAACAGGCCGCCGAAACAATCGATCAGCGGAGCTTTAAGATCCTGACGTGGAGACACCCTTCGACCGGTTGGAAGTTCGAATCGCGTTTCGCGGCGGCACGCGTGCGCCCGGTGCATCGCGACGATTCGCGGACCAACCTGCAGGACGAGATGTGGATGCTGATCGAATGGCCGGTTCGCGAAACGGAACCGGTGCGCTACTGGCTGTCGACGATGCCGGCAGACACCGGACTGGCCGGGCTGGTGAAAATGGCCAAACACCGGATCATCACCGAGCGCGATTTCGATGAGCTAAGAAACATTGTCGGACTGGGGCATTTCGAGGGCCGCAACTGGCGGGGGTTTTACCATCACGCGACGATCTGCATGGCGACCTACGGGTTCCTTCTTCTGGAACGCCTGGGGCCATCGCCCGGCGCGAAACCCGGCGACATGGAGTTGTCCTACACGCCGCGATCGAAGAGTTTCAAAACACGAGCGATGCTGGCCAAGGCGGCCGGGGCTTAGGGCTGTTTGGTACGGACCGGAACGGGGGCAGTCTTTAGAGCCCGGCTTCCAATTCCGCCGCTTCGGTCCAGATCGCCTCGGCCTCCGACGGACGGCCGGTTGCCAGCAGCACGTGACCGAGATTGATATGCGCATCGGGAAACGGCGCGCCTGTTTCGATCACGCGCCGGTAGCATTTTTCGGCGCCGTCCATCATGCCTTGCTCTTGGAGCGAGAGGCCCAGGTTGTACAACAGTTCGGGCGAAACACCTTCTCCGGCTTCGCCGTCGATCAGTTGGAACGCCTTGGCGGGCTCGCCGTTGGCCAGTACGGCGCGGGCAAGCGGCTCGGAGGAGACCTGGCCGTCGAGCGCGACGTACGCGTTGCGGAGCATCGATTCCGATTTGGCCGTATCGCCGGCTTCGAGCAGGCTTAAGCCGAGATTCCACTGCGCTTCGGCCCAGTCGGGGCGGATGCGGAGCGCTTCGCCGAAGGCTTTGGCGGCATCGGCAACCTGATTATCGATGATGGCTGCGAGACCCTTCGCACACCAACCTTCGGCGGAGTTGCGATTGCGGTCGAGGATCGCTTTCGACGCCTGCTGGCAGGCGTCGCCGCGGCCATCGGCGGCCGACAACCGTGCGATATTCCACCACGCGCCTTCCGAGTCCGGGGACTGCGCCACGGCGCGCCGGTAGGCGGTGAGCGCGTCGGCGAGATTTCCCTGCTCTTCGAGAAGCACACCACGCAACAAGTGCGAGGGCCCGTGATTCGATTTCCCTTTGAGCAGTTCGTCGATCGCCTTGAGTGCGGCCTCGGGCTTGCCGCACTTCCACAACGAATACGCACGGGCGTAGGCCCAGTCTTCGGGGAGACTGTCCTGGTTGCCGAGACGATCGAGGTGGCTCGCGGCGGTCTCCCAATCGCTCGACAGGACGGCGCTGTAGGCGAGCGCTTCATCGGCCTGGCGGGTGCCGGGACGCGCCTTGGCCAGTTCGGCGGCGACACGGCTCAAGGTCAGATTGTCTTTGCGCGCGACGGCGAGCGCCAACAGGTTCGTGAGCGATTCCGGCGTGGGTTCGCCCTGATCGCGGAAGCGTTCGTAGATCGCGGCGGCCTCGTCGAAGCGGCGCAGCATTTGCAGCGCGACGGCTCTGCCGAAGAGAGCTGATTCGTGATTGGGGTCGATTTCCAGGTAGCGGGTGAAAGCGGTGAGCGCCTCGTCGGGGCGCCGCTGGTGGAGACAGCAGAGTCCCAGGCCAAGCCACGCTTCTCTGCGTTCGGCATCGAGTTTGGCGGCGCGCTGGAACGCTTCGGCGGCCTCGTTCCAACGCGAGAGTTTTTCCATGCAGACGCCGGAGTTGTAGGCAGCGACGGCGTTGGCGGGATCGATCTCACGCAGCTTCCGATACGTGCCCGCCGCGTCCTCTATCGACTGAGCTTCGAACTGCATCTGCCCCAGCATAATGTAGACGTCCGGCTGGCGTTCGCCGCCGGAGACCGCGGTCTTCAACTCATGCAGCGCGTCCGCCCCTCGGCCTTCCAGATGCGCCGACATCGCGCGCACAAGCGCGGGGGAAGAAGCGGCCCGCACCTTCATCGTGCCAAGCTCGCCCTCCGCCTTCAGCAGCGCTTGCAGCGGCGCGTCATCGATAAACCATAACCAGCGATCGTCTTGATTTGTCATTGGCGATTCCTTAGCGTTAGTAACTGACTTTGACCGTGCGGACGACGGCGCGTTCACTGCGCTCGTTAACAAAACCGACGGTGCCTTCGGCGAGTTGATTGTCCATCCAGTGGTCGACGGGGACGCCGTTGACCTGTGTGGAAAACTGGGAGCCGCGAACGTCCAGAATTACGCGCGCGGGTTTGGACATGTCGATCGGCTGTTTTAGTTCGATGACCCGGTGCGGCTGTTCTTCTCCGTTGACGACGGCGAACTTCACGATTTGCGCCTTTTGCTGCGCGCCTTCTCCGGTCCACTCCAGCTTCATGCGGTAGTAGTTGCGGTTGTCCTTTACCCGGAACGCCCAGCCGATGGCGTGCTCTTCGGCCGAGGCGGAAAATTCGAAGATGTAGTCGCGTTTGCCGCGCGCGGGCTTGTAGAGCGTAATCTGCCGGCCGCGCGCCGAACCGGTCGCATCGCCGGCCCAGTCGGTTAACCAGCTATCGGCGCCCATTGTGATCTGTCCCGCGGCGGGGGCCGATCGCGGAAGGACGACGTCCTTGGGCTTGCCGGAACGGCTGTAGATGAATCCGCCAGCGGCGCAAAGCACCAATACCGCGGCGATCGCCCATTTGGCCTTGCCGCCCGAGGCGGACTCTTCTTTGACGCCGAATGTCGGCGCGGCTGATTGCTCTTCGACCGCGGCTTTGACAGGCTCAGGTTTGACTTCGGTCTTCCGAACCTCCGCCTCTTTTTTCAGCTCTGGCTTAAGTGTCTCCTCTTTCTTGGC
>VFZO01000495.1 GCA_016871155.1 Acidobacteriota bacterium
AAGATCTGCGCCACACTGTGCGCCGCGTTTATCGCGAGAACCCTGAAGCGAAGATCTTGGTCACGGGCTGCTACGCCCAGAGAGCCCCCGAAGAGATCGCGGCACTGCCCGGCGTTGAGTGGGTTGTCGGCAACTCCGACAAATCCGCCATTCCCGATCTTGTATCGAGCGACTACCACGGCCAAATCCACGTCCACGACATCTTCGCGCAACACGACTTCCTCTCCGCGCCCGTCGAGGACGCCGCCGGTGATCGCGCCCGGCCGAACCTGAAAATCCAGGACGGGTGCAACAACCGCTGCTCGTTTTGTGTGATCCCCTTCGTGCGCGGCCGCAGCCGGTCGATGCCTGAAGATCAAGTCATCGATCAAGTCCGCGGGCTCGCGGCGAACTACAAGGAGATAGTCCTCAGCGGCATCAACCTCGGGCGCTGGAACCGCGAGCCGGGCAAGTCGCTGCGCCTCGCGGGCCTGCTCAAGCGGATGCTCGACGAAACCGAAGTCGAACGAATTCGGCTGTCGTCGGTCGAGCCCATGGATTTCTCCGACGAACTGCTCACACTCATGGCCGAGTCTCCGCGCATAGCCAAGCACGTGCACGCGCCGCTGCAATCGGGGTCTGACACGGTGCTCCGCCGCATGCACCGCAAGTATCGCCCGCGCCACTACGCAGACCGCGTCAACAAAGCCCGCGCGTGGATGCCCGACGCCGCCATCGGCGCGGATGTGATGACCGGCTTCCCCGGCGAGACCGACGCCGAGTTCGAAGAGACGTTTCGCTTCATCGACGAACTGCCGTTCACATATCTGCACGTCTTCACCTACTCCGCCCGCCCCGGCACGCCCGCCGCGGAAGCCCCCGCGCAAGTGCCCATGCCCGCGCGCAAGGAGCGCAACAAGCGACTCCGCGATCTCGCCGAACAAAAGAATCTCACCTTTCGACAGCATTTCATCGGGCGGAAACTGTCCGTCGTCACACTAGGCGATGGCCCTCGCGCGCTCAGCGACAACTTCCTTAAGGTCGACCTGCTGCAAGACGCGCGGGCCAACCAACTCCGCGAAGTGAGGATCGGCGCCGTCACGCCCAACGGCCTCGCCGAGCACGATCCGCTTCGCGTGCTCTAAACCCGCTTCGTCCGGTTATACTAACGGTATGAAAACAGCAGTTTCCATTCCCGACGCCATCTTCGAGCGGGCAGAGCGTTTTGCGCGGCGCGTTAAACGCTCCCGTAGCCAACTGTTCAGCGACGCTCTCAACGAATACTTGAACCGCCACTCCGGAGACGAGATAACCGAGGCCATGAATCGCGTCGTTGACGCCACCGGCGGCGCGGTCGATCCTTTTACCTCCGCTGCGTCCAACCGCGCGCTGAGGCGCGTCGAATGGTGATCGGTCAGGGCGAAGTTTGGTGGGCCGATCTGCCATCGCCCACCGGTTCTGGACCCGGATTTCGACGGCCGGTCGTCGTTGTCCAAAGCGATCATCTCAACCGCAGCCGCCTTGCAACCGTGGTGTGTGTCCCACTCACCAGCAACCTGAAATACGCTGAGGCGCCCGGAAACGTTTTCCTCGCGGCCCGGGCTGCAGGCTTGCCGAAGGACTCCGTGGTCAACCCCACTCAGATCGTCAGCCTCGACAAGGAACTCCTGACCGAACGCATCGCGAAGCTCAGCAAGAATACGATGGCGTCGATCCTCGCCGGGATTGATGTCATTCTTGGGCGATAGCGCGGGGGCCTAGAGAGTCCGCGATGAACTCCACTCGCGCACCAAAATCCTTCGAGGAACGCCGCCGAACTATTCTGGACGTTCATGGCGTTCGCCCGAATGAACGCGACGGCGCGCCGCAGCGTGTGGTCGCGGTTCCCATGCGTTTGCTCGTCCACCCACCTGCCTTTCCGCCCTAGCCCTGTGTTTCTCGGCGGCTCGCAACTCGTAGCGCAGCGCCTTTCTGGGTTGTGATTCCACACGATGCGAACGCGCTGGCCGCGCAGGGTACCCGCTTGACCATGGTCATTTTCTCTGACTATAGTCAAATCATGGAACGCATCAACGTCTCCGAATTCAAAGCTACGTGCCTCCGGCTCCTCGACCGAGTCCGCGAAACCGGCCAGCCAATCGAGATCCTCAAGAACGGCAAATCCCTGGCCATCGTGCAGCCACCACCCGTTGGGAAAGGCAA
This sequence comes from Acidobacteriota bacterium, assembly GCA_016871155.1. Taxonomy (GTDB): domain Bacteria; phylum Acidobacteriota; class Terriglobia; order Bryobacterales; family Bryobacteraceae. The sequence goes on from VFZO01000495.1 coordinate 2,182, forward strand.
AGCCGCCTTCGGTGCAATGAAAGCCTCGCTCTTTACGGGTCCGCTCGGAGATGTCATGACTCCGCTCGATGAGTCTCACTGGGAAGTGCTTCGCAAGAGATGAAGCTGCTGCTCGACACCCACGCTTGGCTCTGGTTTCTGGCTGGAGACAAGCGGTTATCCCGCAAACAGCGGCATGCCATCGGAGACCCGGAATCGATTCTGCTCCTCAGCCCAATCAGCCTATGGGAGACGTGCCTGCTGATCGAGCAAGGGCGCGTGCCCTCGACTAGCTCTACTCGCCAATGGATCGAAAACGCCAGACAAGCGTTGCCCGTACGCGAAGCGCCACTCACCTTCGCGATCGCTGAGCGCTCTCGAATGATCGACCTGCCGCACCAAGACCCCGCCGACCGCTTCATCGCCGCCACGGCCATCGAGATGAACATCCCTCTGGTGACATCCGACGAAAGGCTTATTCGCTGCGAAGGGCTGCGCTGCCTGCGTTAATCCGCCAAAGTAATCTTCGGCCCGCTGTTCGCCGAAGCGGCCAACGCCCCGGCCACGCCGCGCGCCAACTCATGAAACGCCGCGCCCTTGCCCATCGGGTCCAGCGCCGCGGGCCGTCCGGAATCTCCGCCGATGCGCACCTGCGGATCGAGCGGCAGTTCGCCCAGAAACGGAATGCCCATCGCCTCGGCCGTGCGCCGTCCTCCGCCCTGCCCGAACACGTCGATATGCTCGCCACCCGGCCCCAGCATGTAGCTCATGTTCTCCACCATGCCGAGCACCTTCACCCGCACCTGCTCAAACATCTTCACAGCCTTACGCGCGTCCTCTAGCGACACCTCGCTCGGCGTTGTCACGATCACAGCGCCAGAAAGCGGCGTCGTTTGCACCAGAGACAACTGCACATCGCCCGTCCCAGGCGGCAGGTCGATCACCAGGA
>VFZO01000496.1 GCA_016871155.1 Acidobacteriota bacterium
GACGATCTGCGGCCTGTTCACGGCGCGGAAGGTACGCGGGTTGGCCGTGTAGTCAACGTCAGAGTTGTTGAAAGTGAAGCGCGGAGTATTGGGGAACGCCGGATTCGCTTCGCCCTGCGTGAACAGGAACTGCCAGCGCGAAAAGCCGAACGTCAACTCGTTTACCATGCGCGGCGAAAGGACGCTGCGCAGGCCCACCGCCGCATTCGTCGCCGGGCGGAAGACCTCGCCGCGCGGGGGGAAACCGGGCAGTACCACGGGGCGGCCATTAATCGGGTCGCCGTTCAGTGTGTTTTGTCCGGCGCCCAGCACGCGGCCGAACAGCGAGTGCTTGTCATTGACCGTATGATCGATGCGCACCAGATACTGCGGCCCACGCACCCTCACCGGCGTGTTCCATTGATAAGCGCCCGTGTTGAAGCCGTCGCCCGCATTGAACGAATTCGGGGCGGGGTAGCCGCCGAGCACGCCCTTCACGGCGGAATCGAGCCCGCGGCCCAGCGGATCGGCCGCAAAGACATTGAACGACGCAACGCAGTTGGAGTCACCTGCACCGGCGCAGGCACGCACGCCCGGCGCAAAGTTGCCCGCGCCATCCACCAGTAACTGGCTGTTCTGCGTGATGCGCTGGCTGTTTATGGTGAGCGGATTGGCGAGGTTGGCCACCCAGTAGCGGAAGACGCCCCCGAGCGCGGTGGGCGTATAGAGATCCACTGAGTCGCCAAAGGCTTTGTCCACGGGGTCGGCAAAGTTCACCTTCTGACCCTGCCAGCTTCCAAAAAAGAAGGTTTTGTTCTTGCGGATCGGCCCACCGATTTCAAATCCATATTGGTTCAACTGCAGCGTGGGCTTGGGCGACCCCTGCGCGGACACATAAAACTCTTGCGCGTTGAGCGCCGTGTTACGGAAAAACTCAAACACCGTGCCATGAATCTGGTTGGTGCCTGAGCGCGTGGCGATTGACACGTTGGCGCCTGAATTGCGCCCTTCTTCAGCCGTCGGGTTCGACGTCGTGACCTTGAACTCCTGCACGTTGTCCGGGTTCAGACGGAAGATGTTGTTCATCGGATTCGGGTTGGTCGACTCGTTGGCCTCAATGCCGTCGATCGTGATGTTCACCGCTGTCGAGCGCGCGCCATTCACATTTACCGTGTTGCCCGAGCGTTGCGTCACGCCCGGTTCGTACATGATCAGGTTGAGCGGATTGCGCCCGTTGAGCGGGAGCGAGACGATCGACTTCTGCTCCACCACGTTACCGAGCGTGGCGGACGAAGTCTGGAGCACCTCAGCCGATGCGACAATCGAAACGCTCTGGGCGGACGAGCCCACTTCAAGCTGCACGTCTACCACGGCCGGCGTGTTCACCTGTACCACGTTGCCGGTGCGCGACGTGGTCCTGAATCCCGTAGCCTCTACCTTCACGGTGTAGACTCCGACGGCGATGGATGGAAAGGCATACACGCCGGCGGCCGTGGCGGTCTGCTTCTGCGTTACTCCGGTTGCCTCATCCGTGAGTGTCGCCGTCGCCGTGGCCAGCACCGCTCCAGACGGATCGGTAATCGTTCCAGAGATTTGTGAAGTAGAAGTTTGAGCAGGCGCTAGTAAGGCGATGGCAAAAATGGAAAACGCAAGTCGAACAGGATTCACTTGGATAAGACTCCCCTTTGGATAGCGAGCAAGACAGGGCTTGGGCTCGATGCCAGTAGTATAGCCAGATTGAACCGCCCCGGGTTTGCCGGAGACTCCAAACCTTGAGAAGGTGGAGCAATGAGCCGAGAGACAGCAAAGCGGTTTTCCCCGGAAGTTCGAAGCCGGGCGGTACGGATGGTGCTTGAGCACGAGAAGGAGCATCCATCGCGATGGGCGGCGGTTAGTTCGGTTGCGGCCAAGATCGGCTGCACCGGGCAGACGCTGCATGAGTGGGTAAAGAAGGCCGAAGTCGACAGCGGCGGGCGGGCCGGCGTTCCGTCCGAGATGGCCGACAAGATGAAAGCAATGGAGCGGGAGATCCGGGAACTGCGGCAGGCCAATGAGATTCTGCGCAAAGCATCCGCGTATTTCGCGATGGCGGAGCTCGACCGCCGGTTCAAGCCATGATCGGCTTCATTGACGCTCAACGCCAATCGTATGGGGTCGAGTCGATCTGCAGGGTACTGCCGGTCGCCCCTTCGACGTATTATGATCACGCCGCCAAGCGGCGTGATCCCTCGCTGCTGTCGAAACGGGCGCAGCGGGACGAGGAGTTGAAGGTCGACATCAGGCGGGTGTTTGTTGAGAATTTCAGCGTCTATGGAGTGCGCAAGATGTGGCGGCAGTTGGAACGGGAAGAAAAGGCCGTTCCCCGTTGTACCGTAGAGCGGCTGATGCGGCAGATGGGCTTGCAAGGAGTGATTCGCGGCAAGCCGGTGCGCACGACGGTGCCGGACAAGGCGGCGCCCTGTCCGCTGGATCTGGTCCAGCGTCAGTTTCATGCGCCGTCACCGAATCGGCTCTGGCTCTCCGATTTCACTTATGTGGCGACTTGGAGCGGATTCGTTTATGTGGCGTTCGTGATCGATGCTTACGCCAGACGAATCGTCGGCTGGCGCGCCAGCCGGAGCGCGCACGCCGGTTTCGTTCTCGACGCCTTGGAGCAGGCGCTGTATGAGCGTCGGCCCAACGGCGATCAACGGCTGGTCCACCACTCCGATCGTGGCGGCCAATACGTATCCATTAAGTACACCGAGCGCCTGGCCGAGGCCGGTATCGAGCCTTCGGTCGGTTCGGTTGGCGATTCTTACGACAACGCGCTCGCCGAGACGATCAATGGCCTATATAAGGCCGAGGTCATCCATCGTCGCGGGCCGTGGCGGACGTTCGAAAATGTCGAATTCGCTACCCTGGAATGGGTCGACTGGTTTAACAACCGCCGGTTGCTGGAACCAATTGGCAACATCCCCCCTGCGGAAGCCGAACAACGTTACTACGCCTCGCTGGACCGTCCAGCGCTGGTGGCGTAACTCAAACAAAACAGTCTCCGGTAAACCCGGGGCGGTTCAGATTGCGAGTAATCCACCGGTCGCCGCAGCGCCAA
>VFZO01000497.1 GCA_016871155.1 Acidobacteriota bacterium
TCATGACCGACCAGGAGCATCCCTCCGGCCGCGGCGCGTGGTCGGTCCGCCAGGCCCGCCACGGCGTTAATGTTCGGCAGGTCAAGCTGCCGCTGCCGGCCAAGGATCCGGCGGAACTGGCCGGTATTCTCATCGGCGCCATCGGACCGCGCACCCGCGTTCTGAGTTTCAGCGGCATTACCACCACAACCGGCCTCGTCCTTCCGGTCAAAGAGATCTGCAAGGCGGCACGCGCCAAGGGCGTGTTGACGCTGGTGGATGGCGCCCATATGCACGGCCAGATCGACTTTCGCGTCGACGAGATGGAGTGCGACTTCATGGCCGGCAGTCCGCACAAGTGGCTCTTCGCGCCGGCAGGCTGCGGCTTCCTCTATATCCGGCGGGAGCACCAGGACAGGATCTTTCCCTCCATCACGACCGACGGTTGGACAAACTCGGCTAACGCGGCCGCGCGCTACATGCTCATGGGAACCAACAACCGCGCGGTATGGGAGGGAATGGTGGCCGGCCTCGAATTCGCGAAGGAGATTGGCCCCAAGCGCATTATCGAGAGAATGCACGCGCTGGCTAAACAAGTCCGCGCCCGTGCGGCCAAACTGCCGGATCTGCAACTCCTAACGCCGGACGATAGCCGCATGTACGGCTCGCTCGTAACCTTTCAAATGAAACCGCCCCACTTCGAGCGCTTCTCCGCCCTATGCAAGGAACGCCGCATCTGGATCCTGCAGTCCCCTCGCTTCCGCGTCTCGACACACATCCACACCCGCCCTGCCGACATCGACGCTCTGTTCCAGGCGATCGAGGATTCGAAGGCGTAGTCGAAACGCACATCGCGAGAATCGTATCGATCCGCTCGCCCGGCCATCGGCCCAGAGTCCCTGCGTGTCATTCCCTTTCCCACGGCAGCGGCCCTGCGTAGAGGTCCGGCCCTTCATGTTCGATTAACCCGCGCAGCGCGGGACAAACCTCCAGGTAGCCGGCCGTTCTGCGAAACGGGTTTCGCGAATCCCGCTTCGCACGAAACTCCGGACTCGCCGAGTACGGATCGCGTTCGTAGGCGGCCCGGTTCCTGGTCTCCGCCGACAGCGCCCGTTCATAGCCGGGCGGGTTGTTGGGTCCCAGGTAGGTGAACCGGGCGGCGGGCCAGCACATCGTTCTTCGATGCAGGTCGAATCGAGCCCGCTTCAGCTCCCAACTCACGAACGTAACGTGCTCCGGAAACGATCCCGCATACTCGCGGAACCGGCAGATCGAACAGAGCAGGTTCTCGTAGGAGTCCCGAGAGAACTCCTCCGTGATCGCCCGGTTCCGCACCTCCGGCGCGCCGTACCAGCCGTAGTGATCGGCGATCCAGTAATACGACTGCGCTTCGCTGCGCGGCCCTGCCTCCGCCCGCGAGTAGCCGCCCGAAAACACGAGCAGCGCCGATGGATCGGCCGCCGCCGTCCGCACCCCGGCCTCGACATGCTCGACATAGCAGTGGACCTCGTTCTTCTGGAAATCCAGAAGCACCCAATTGCTTTCGTTCAGAGGGTCCCGAGGCTCCTTGCAAATGGCGTGTCCCGCCACTACCACCAGGTTCCGTAAAGGCATAGAAACTAGTGATGATACGATGAGTCGATTACTCCCGGCTCATGCTGAAGTTCGGAACCATCCGTTTCAAGGCGAAGTGCAATCGCCACCCGAAGTACAACCCCGAGGACGGCGAAGGTGCCATTCGAGGCGGCTGTCCTAAATGCCGGCAGTTGTTTGAAATCTATCAGGCCTACCAGCAGTTGACCGGCCTGATGAAGCAATTGAAGCGGGAACCGGAAAAGCCGCAAGCCGCCAAGGCGGCCGCCGCCGCGGACCCCCGCCAAACCTCCTTGTTTTGATCTACTATCGTCTGTATGCAGAGCAAAGCCACATCTGTAGCAGATTACGTCGCCGGACTGCCGGAAGACCGCCGCGAAGCCATTGAGCGGATTCGAGCCGTCATAAGGAAGAAACTGCCAAAGGGCTACGAGGAGGGGATGCAGTACGGCATGATCGGCTACTATGTGCCGCACAAGCTTTATCCCGCCGGCTACCATTGCGATGCAAAGCAGCCGCTGCCCTTCGCGGCCGTGGCTTCGCAGAAGAACTACATTTCGGTTTATCTGATGGCCGCCTACGCCGATGGCGCGGTGGAGCGGTACATCAAGTCTGCCTTCGCCGAAAGCGGCCGGAAGCTCGACATGGGCAAGTGCTGCCTGCGATTCAAGAAACCCGGCGACATTCCTCTCGACATCATCGGAACCGCCATCTCCATGGTGCCGGTGAGGGAATGGATCTCGATCTACGAGACCAACATCAAACGATAGAATATCGGAATGTCACAAATCCAGCGCAGTCCCGAAGTCTACGACGCGATAGTCGTTGGTTCGGGAGCGGGCGGCGGCACCTCGGTTCGCGTCCTGACTGAACACGGCTTGAAGTGCCTTCTGCTGGAGGCCGGCCCCATGCTCGACGTCAACAAGGAGTTCAAGGAGCACGACTGGCCGTACGACGTGGGACACCGGGGCGCGGAGGAGGGCGGCAAGGCGTACTTCGGACAAGGAAAGCCGTTCGGGTACTTCTCCACCACTTCGGGCGGTTGGGAGTTGGACGGTGAACCGTATACGGTCGGCGAGGGCAGTGAGTTCCGCTGGTTCCGTTCCCGCATCATCGGCGGCAGGACGAACCACTGCGGCCGCATGTCCTTTCGCTTCTCGCCTTACGACTTCGACTCCTACACACGCGACGGACTCGGCTGGGACTGGCCCATCACCTACGACGAGATCGCGCCGTACTACGACAAGGCCGAGCGTTTCGTCGGAGTGACCGGTGAGAACCACAACAATTTACCCAGTGCGCCCAATGGCCAGTTCCTGAAGCCCCCGCCTCCCAAGGTGCATGAGCGGCTCATCAAGTCGGCCTGCGACAAAGTAACGATCCCCCGGCAGAGCCGGGGGCCTTCGTTCGTGAGCCGCTCAAAGCGGCTGGTTGGGGTCGCTGGCGCGGCCCCGTGGTTTAGCACCACCTCAAAGGTGGCGCATCAGTAGTCCA
>VFZO01000498.1 GCA_016871155.1 Acidobacteriota bacterium
ATTACACGCTCAACGCAGTGGTCGACCAGATCTTCCACCGTTTTGGGTTCCTGATAGAAGCCGGGCACGGGCGGGGCGACGATCGCGCCCATCTCGGCGAGCTGGACCATCGTACGGAGGTGCCCCAAATGGAAAGGCATCTCCCGGACCATCAGAATCAGCTTGCGGCGCTCTTTTAGCATGACATCGGCCGCGCGCGTCAGCAAATTACCGGTGAGTCCGTGCGCGATCGCGGACATCGAATTGACCGAGCACGGCGCCACAATCATTGCATCCATCGTGGAACTTCCGGACGCCAGCCGCGATCCTATATCTTCCGGCGGGTAATAGTGATCGGCCAATTCCCGAAGCTCGGCGGCTTTCTTGCCCGTCTCCAGCCAGGCCGTCTTTTCACCGGCGCGGCTTAGGATCAGATGGGTCTCTACGGTCTGCCTTTCCCGAAGGCGTTGCAGCAACCGGATTCCGAGTATCGACCCGGAAGCGCCCGTGATTCCGACGACTATTTTCGATTTTTCCATGTTTCGATTTGGACTGTTCTGAAATCAGAACAGCTTTGCCTGTTATTCGCTGTTTGTTTGCCTGAATGCGTGGTAAACTATTGTGACACGGAAACCTATCGGCCCCATTTGCGTGCCATCGCATCTGGGAACGCATCATACCATGGACGACCCAGGGCAGCGGCTCAAGAGGGTGCGGGAGCGGTTGAGTCTCCGCTTCCGAGATGTCGAAGATGCCAGTCTTCGAATCGCCGAGAATCGAAAGAACGACGAGTTCGCGTTCGCACTATCGCGGCTATCGGATATTGAGAACAAGGGAACCATTCCCTCCATCTACCGGCTCTATAGTCTCTGTGCCATCTACCGGCTGGATCTTCTGGAAGTCCTTCAATGGTATGGAGTTGACGCCTCCTTGCTGCCCGCGGACGCATCGGCGGCGGATATCGACAAGACGCATTTGATCGGCTTTTCCGTTTCCGACCAAGGTGAGGTGCAGCTTCCGCTTAAACTGGATCCTGGCATCAATATCGACAAAACCACCTATTTAAGCCGGATGATTCAACGCTGGGGCAAGGTGCCGCTGATGCTTTTGAACGGGTTAGACATCAAAGCCCACCGGTATGCTTATATCGGCGCCGACGACTGGTCCATGTACCCGCTGATTCAGCCCGGCTCGCTGGTACAGATTGACGACACAAAGCGGCGGATCATCATGTCGGGGTGGACCAACGAATTCGAGCGGCCGATCTATTTTTTCGAGACGCGGGACTCGTTCGTCTGCGGCTGGTGCCATTTGGAGGACAGCCGTCTTATGCTGCAACCGCACCCTGCGTCGATGTGTTCGCCGCAGATTTTCAAGTATCCGGAAGAGATCGACGTAATCGGCCAGGTTGTGGGTGTCGCTATGCGTTTCGATCCGGGCCGCCGTCGCCGAACCGTGTCGACAGCAACTTAAGTGTGTTGCGCATGTCGTTGGTATAAAGTGACTTCTCAGCCGGCACGATAGAGGCGGGCAGGAAGGAAAGCCAGGCTTGCGCCCGCAGCCAGTGCGCGACCAGTCCCGGCACGTCTTCTCCGGTCGACTCAAAGTAACGGGTCACGTCTTCGAGTTTCTCGGCCAGCCCTATGTCCAGCCAATCCTGAAAACACTTCTTGTGGCTCTGGCGAATGGCGCGGTCCGCTGCCTCGTCGCCGAAAAGGAGTGCGAGACCGTGGTGTTCGTACTTTCCGGAGATTGGATTCCGAAGCGTGCCGAGATAAACCAGACGTCCGGTCAGCGTCGGGATTTGTGAGAGCGTGTGGCGCCAGAGGTCCACATCGGGCGAGCGTTCGAGTAGGCTTTTCGGGCGACTAGTACGCATGCAGTCTCTAGTTGAAATTCTACAACAAATCCATCGAATATTGTCGATATCTTTTCGCTGCCCAAGCCGTTGCCTGGGCGGCAGTTCGGCTAAGGCCAACGCCCTAACTGGCTGTTCGGATTTTGGAAAAGTTATAGATGTTTTCTCCTAGTACGCTTGGGCCTACTACTCTGGGTGGGTCCCGGCGAGACAGCCTGAACTGAGACCCCTCCCGATACCGTCGCAAGGCGGCAATTCGAGGAGATCAACAGGTCCCGCGGTTCCCGAGTTTGTCCCGCCGGAGTTCAAATTTCCAGGAGAAACCCGTGAAAAAGCTGATGCTGTTGACCTTTCTGATGCTGCCCCTCGCCATTTCGACCCCAGTCGGCGGCGTGAATTTCATTCCGATTGAGGATCCCTGTGCCCTGGGCGATTGCATCGAAGAGGTCCCGCTGCCGCCTCCAAGCGTTCCGTCTTGCTATCCCGTCTGCAACTGAGTCGAAACTAAAGTACCAGTACTTTGGGAATAAGCGCTGCGCAAGGCGCCTTTCTGAGCGTACTTCGCTTCGGAAGAGCAGTACGTAATGGTATGCTGAGGGGAAATCCTAGCGTGCAGGTGTAAAGGTGACCGAGTCCTTTGGGCTTTTCCGGCCGGACATGTTGGCGAGCGCGTGCCAGTTGCTCGCAGCAGTCGCCCTTGCATGGTCCGGCTTGGGGCGGCGGTATTGGAGCTTGGTTGCGCTGCTGGTCTACGACGGAATGAGTGCGCTGCTGGTCCGGTCTCTTGGCGGTGCGTTTCCGATTTTTCAATATCTGGTCGTGAGCGCGATCGCCTGGGCCTTGATGACGGCGGCAGTGGTCCAGGTTTTCGGCCGTGGATTGGCCCATTTTCCCGCGATCGCCCGATTTTCGAAGAAGGTGATTTTTGCGGCGCTGGTGATTGGTTGTCTGGTTTCCGTTCTGACGCTTGAACAGGACGTCTCCGGAACTTTGCATATTTCGACACTGCTGACGGTCGCCCAAGTCGGGCAGCGGGGCGTGACGTCGGCGTTAACGCTTTCGATGCTAATCGCAGTCGCCTACCTGGCATGGTTGCCTTTGCCCCTGCCCCCCAACGTACTGCGAAATGCCGCTGTTCTGTTCCTGTATCTGCTTACGAATGCCTCGGTTCTAGCCTAACGTAAGAGGCCCCCCGGCTGTGC
>VFZO01000499.1 GCA_016871155.1 Acidobacteriota bacterium
GCGGCAGCGCGCGCCGTAAAGACTCCAGAGACTTTGTAGGGTCGCCATGCAGATAGTAGTAAAAGGCCGCCATGCCGTCGTTTGGCGGTACGGGTCCTTTTAGCAATCCATTGGCCGCGGCTGCGGCCGGGCCGCCGGGCGGAAGGTGGGAGAGCAGCGCCTCGATAGCGGAGCGGAAGGTTTGGGCGGACGGCGTGCGATTGTCCTTACGCAAATTCCAGACGATGCGGAGGAGCGAGAGGTCCTGTCCCGATTTTTGGCGCAGCGCGGCGAACTGGTCGAAGTGTTTATCCGCCTCCTGTATTTGACCGGCCAGGCGGCGGGCCTCGGCGAGCTTCCAATAAATCTCCCCCTGCAGGAACGCCGCGTCCAGGGCGATGACCGATTCGAAGTGAGAGGCGGAGGCGGCATAGTCGCCAAAGAAGTAGGCGATTTCTCCGGCGGTATCGACGTAGCGCGACTGCCCGCTTTTGGCCAGCCGTTCGGCGAAGCCCGCGGCCTTGGCCTTGTCACCGGCGAAGGCGGCAGCATAGGCGGCGTCGTTAACGAAATCCAATTGCGGCGCCAGGGCGATGACCCGTTCGAGGAGTTCGATGGCGCCTTTGAAATCGCGTGTCTCAATCAATTCGGCCGCGGCGCGGCGGTGCAAACCGAGGTCGGCCGGATTCAACCTGGCGAAGGCGGAGGATGCCAGAGCGCGGCGCCGGCGATCGCCGCTGAGTTCGGCCACGGCAAGTTCCAGGCGAGCCTGGTCATAGGGCTTCATTTCAGCGGCGGGCGCCAATTGGATCTCTTTGAAGGCGGCGGCGGATCCACTCTTCGACGCGACCCAGGTGGCCAGGCCGATCCAGGTGAGCGGGTCCGCTGGACGAAGAGCGACGGCGGCACGCCAACCGGCCTCGTCCGATTTCCCCCGCGCCGCCGCAAGCGCCGAAAGGCCCTCGGCATCGAAGCCTATTCGAGGCACGATCCCGAGGCGTTTGGCGACTTCGGCGACCAACTGTTGACCACAGAAGGAGAGTGCGCCGCGGCAGGAGAGCGGCTCATTGTCGACGGTCAAGTGATACGCGCCGGGGGTGGCGTAGCCTTCGAGAAGCAAGTGTGCGCCAGAGTCGGGCAGTTCGCGGCGATGGGACGGAGTCAGAACCATCAGGGCCGGCTGGCCGCGCAGAGCTTCCGACAATCCGAGACGCAGCGATTCAGCGCCGTTGCCGCCGGCGAGTTCTTCGAAGGGCAGGAGGGCCGCCACTCGAAGACCTGGTTCCGGCCGCTTTGTGCAGCCGGCCGCGAGTAGCACCAGGCAGACCAGGCTAGAGCGCACGAATCTCCAGCTTGAGCAATTCCTGAAACTCAGGCAGCGCGCGCAGCGATTCAAACTCGCCGTCCTCCAAGAACTTATTCCGTTCTTTGAAGCCTTCCTCGATCGACTTGCGCATGTAGAGCAAGGCTCGCTCCGAGTTGCCGGATTTGGCATAGGTCTTGGCCAGATAGTAGTGAAATTTGGCGCGCTCCTCAACGCTGCGCTCCTGAAGAAGCACGCCGTGAGAGTTGCGGTGTTCGAACACTTCCGGGTCGAGTTCGAGCGCACGCTGATACTCGTCCAGCGCGTCCTGGTACTTTTTGCGGGCGAAGTAGGCGGTACCGAGATTGGAGTGGATCGACGCCGAGCCGGGATTCAAAACCAACGCCTTTTTGTATTGACTAATGGCCTTCCGGTAGTTCTTCTGCGCATAGAAGACAGTTCCGAGGTTGTTAATGGCCTCCGCGTATTTAGGATCGAGCCTGGCCGCCTGTTCATACTGGCGCTTCGCTTGATTCAAAGACGCAAGCTGGTGGTAAGCGATGCCGATCTTGTTGGCGAGAATGGCAGAGGCGCGCGGCCCTTCGCGATAGACGTCGACAGCTTCGCGGTACATCTTGCGGGCCATGAAGATATCGCCACGCTGTTCGTGAGTGAGATTGGGCTTGGCCGAGGCGGCGTCCGGCGTGGCCGCGCGCAAGGAATCGTTGGTTTGCTGCTGTGCGCACAGCAAGGCCGAGGCGGCGAGGCACAGGGAGGGCAACCTGGAATACATGATCTTTCCTCCTTTGCCTCTAGTTTATATCCGCGCAACGGCTGGAACAACGTTAGTTGTTGTTCCGCTTGAACCAATCGCCGAAGCGGCCGAACATGCCCTTCTTCTCCTCCGCGACCGGCTGCGAGAGAGGTTTGGGAGAATCCTGCGGCGGCGGTTGCTGGCGCGCCACGACCGGGCGGCGGGGCCGCCGGGGTTCGCCGGAGGAAGGGGCGGCAGGCGTTTCCGGCGCGTCCCAACTGGCGACTTGTGTTGCGGAACCACCGCCGTGGACGCCCGTGGGCTGGGTGCCGGTAATGTAGACTTCGCTTCGGGCGGTCGCCGCGCCGGCCGCGCTTAGCAAGCCGCTGCTTGGATCGATCTGAACGGAGACGACGCCATCCGGCATTGGGAACGCGCCCGCGCCTCGGTAGGCGCGGCGTCCGTGGGCGCGTTTCATGAAGGCGGCCCAGACGGGCAGGGCGGAGTGGGCGCCTTCCAGCTTTAATTCCTCGTTGTCGTCAAAGCCGACCCAAACCGCGCAGATCAGCTTGGTTGTGTACCCGACGAACCAGCCATCGTGGGAGGTGCCGGTTTTGCCGGCAGCCGGAAGGTAGAATCCACGAGAGCGGATTCCGGCACCGGTTCCGGAGCGGGTGACTTCCTCCATGAGCGAGGTCATCAGGTAGGCGATGCGAGGATCGAGCACGGAACGGCGGACAGCCTTGTGCTGAAAGATCTCGCCACCGGTATCATCGCGCACTGTGCGCACCCAATTGGGCTTCGTATACAGCCCTTTGTTGGCGAAGACGGTGTAGCTGCCGGCCACTTCGATCGGCGTGACTTCATAAGCGCCCAAGGCAATGGCGGGCGTGGCACGGATCTGCATGTTCATGCCTGCGGCTTTGGCGAGTTTCGCCACCTCCCCGTAGCCCACTGCTTCGGCGAGCTTGACCGCCGGAATGTTTAGGGAC
>VFZO01000500.1 GCA_016871155.1 Acidobacteriota bacterium
CTTCCTTTGCGAATCGCCTGGATCGCGCCCTCACCGCGCTGCCGGAGATCGATATCGGCGGCATGGTGACGATCGGAACCAACACGCCGAGCAGGGGCGGCTTCAACGCGCAGTTCGTCAGTGCCACACTTTCGCAAACCAAGGGCAACCATACTTTGCGCTACGGCGGCGAATACCGGGTGGTGCTCGACAACTCCTCCAACTTCGGCAACTACTCGGGGCAATACTCCTTCGCTAACGCGTGGACGCGCGGGCCGCTCGATAACTCTCCGGTCGCGCCGATCGGGCAGGGCATGGCCTCGTTCCTGTTCGGCCTGCCAACAAGCGGCTTTGTGGACGTGCAGGATTCCAGCGCCGAGAAATCCGGCTATCTCGGAGTGTTCGTGCAGGACGATTGGAAGGCGTCGCGCAGACTGACCGTGAATCTCGGGTTGCGCTACGAGTTGGAGCAGGGCATTACGGAGCGCTTCAATCGCGCCAACCGCGGCATCGACTTCACCACGCCCAATCCCGCCAACGACGCGGCGCGCGCCGCCTACGCGCGGAATCCGATTCCGGAACTGGCGCCGGCGAACTTCAATTTGCGAGGAGGTCTGCTCTTTGCCGGCACGGGCGGGCAGCCGCGCGGATTGTGGGATCCCGACCGAAACAACTTTTCCCCGCGCATCGGCTTGGCGTATCAGTTGAACTCGCTCACCGTCGTCCGCGCGGGCTATGGCATCTTTTTTGAACCGCTCGGCGCCGATCGCGGCGATGCCACGCAGGTAGGCTTCAATCAACGCACCAACATGAATCCGTCGGTCGACAACGGGCAGACGTTCCGTGCGACACTCGCCAACCCCTATCCGGATGGCTTCATCGCGGCGCAGCGTTCGTCGGCCGGTTTGGCGACAAACCTGGGTCTGGCGCTTTCGTCCGTTTACCCCCAGCGCCGCAACGCCTACATGCAACGCTGGAGTCTCAACATCCAGCGCCAACTGTCGCGGAACCTGGTCGTGGAGATCGGCTATCTGGGCAACCGCGGCACCGGCCTCGGCGTGCCCTACGATTACAACCTCACGCCCGCGCAGTTTCTGAGCCGTAGCCCGGAGCGCGATGTCGCCACCGTCAACTTTCTCAGCGCGAATGTAGCGAATCCGTTCCGGAGCATCCCGCAGTTTGGCCAAAGCCCTGCCTTCTTCAATAACCAGTTTGTGAGCCGCGCCTCACTGTTGCGCCCGTACCCGCACTTCAACGGCCTCACCATGACCGTCAACGACGGCTTCTCCTGGTACCACGCCGGCACCGTGCGGGTCGAGCGCCGTTTCACGAAAGGCTTCTCCGCAGGCGGACACTGGACCTGGTCGAAATTCATGGAGGCCGTCGAACGGCTGAACGGACAGGACCTCCATCCGCACCACGTGATTTCGCCGCAGGACCGGCCGCATCACATCGCGCTGAACGCCATGTGGGAGCTACCCTTCGGCCGCGGCCGCGCCTGGATGAACGGCGATTCGCGCTGGCTCGACGCCGTGGCCGGCGGCTGGAGCATTAACGCCATCTATCAATGGCAGAGCGGCGCCCCTGTCAACTTCGGCAATGTCATCTTCCGCGGCAATATCCAGGACATCGTCATCCCCTATGCCGATCGCACGGTGGAACGCTGGTTCAACACCAGCGGCTTCGAGCGCGACCCCCTCCGCCAACTCGAGAACAACTTGCGTACGTTCCCGCTGCGCTTCACAGGCATCCGCGCGGACGGGTGGAATAACTGGGATCTGTCGCTCTATAAGACGTTCTCGCTGACCGATCGCTGGAAGCTGCAGCTACGCGCCGAAGCGGTGGACGCGCTGAATCACGCCCATTTCGGCGGACCGAATTCGGCGCCCACGAATACGCTATTCGGAACGGTGAACAACACGATCTGGAGTGAGCAGCGAAAGATCACGGTGGCGGCGCGGATTACCTTCTAGGTCAAACCCAGGTCACCTTCAGTTCCGGGACAGACGCCGGGCTCGCCATCGCGTATTCATGGCGGTCAAGCCTGGTTCCGTCCAAACACCGCACTGCTCCTTCCGGCAGCACGCGAAGCTTTGTAAAGCCGAGCTTCTCAACGATTCGCCGGCTGGCTTCGTTCCCTTGGAGGTACCCGATCGTAATCGAACGGGCACTCAAATGGTGAAAGGCATAACGGATTGCCGCAGTCGCGGCTTCCGTCGCGATCCCGCGATCTCGAAATTTCCGCGCGACCCAATAGCCGGTTTCGTATACTCCCGGTTCGGACTCGCTCAGCTCCAAGCCGGTGGAGACGGCGAACTCCCCCGTGGTGCGCTCGAACCCGCATAGGGCGACGCTGTCTCGATTTTGGTAGTCCATTGTTTGTCGAATGTAGGCTTCCAATGCCGAGCGCGGCCGCTGGTCGTCATGCGCCCAGCTCATCCAGAGTTGCAGGTCGTGCCAGACCTCTTCTTTCGCTGTCTGGATCGCGTCCAGGTCCGCTAGCGTAGGGGGCCGAAGAATCAGACGCGGTGTAACAATGGGCATTGCGTGCTTCATCGTAGGCGGCCTCCACCGGCTAGCCCCGTGGGCTGCTCTACGGGACGAGCGAAAGCGACTTCTGAAGGCTCCCTGGCTCTCCGTAGAGGTGAACCTCGCTCACGCGGCCGCGAGACACTTTATAGAGCGCGGCGAAGCGCAACTCCAGGCCCTTGCCGGTGCTCACGCCCTGAACCGCCACCCACGGCCCTTCGGCGACCATTCGCTCGATAGCGAGCTTCCATCCTGGATACGCTTGGCGATAGTGCTTCGCATATGCGGCGAGCGCCTCATGGCCTTCGGCTACCTGCGACCCCTGATATCCCTTGATGCCGGGCGCGGCCAACTCGAACAGCTTCTCCACGGGACCATTCGTCATGGCCTTAAGCCGGGATTTCCATTTTGGGTCTCCCGGACCCCCACAGTATACACCAACGCCTCACTCCCGTGCCGGATTTGATCAGAATCCCCTTTCCGAGGGCGGGCCAGTGCCTGCGGATGGCTTCTTTCGA
>VFZO01000501.1 GCA_016871155.1 Acidobacteriota bacterium
CAGGTATTTCATCAGGATTGTATGCGTTACTTCCTGGGTGACGTCAGGGATCGCGATCGCTTGGTGAAGGCAATGAGTGGCGTCAATATCGTTATCCATGCTGCGGCTCTCAAGCAGATCCCGGCTGCGGAGTACAACCCCATGGAGTGCGTGAAGACCAATATCCATGGGGCTGAGAACGTCATACATGCCGCCCTTCAAAACGACGTCGAGAAAGTGATAGCGCTTTCGACAGACAAGGCAGCCAATCCGATTAATCTGTACGGCGCGACCAAGCTCGTGTCCGACAAGTTGTTCGTGGCCGCTAACAACGTCGCGGGTGGCCACCGGACACAGTTTGCCGTCGTTCGATATGGCAATGTTGTCGGTTCGCGCGGCTCTGTTGTGCCTTTCTTTAAGAAACGCATCGCTGATGGTGCCGACCACTTACCGATTACTGATCCCAGGATGACCCGCTTCTGGATCACGCTGCAACAGGGCGTGGACTTCGTGCTCAAGAACTTCGCGCGCATGCAGGGCGGCGAGATTTTCGTTCCTATCATCCCGTCGGTGAACGTGGTGGACTTGGCAGCGGCGATGGCACCTCACCTGCCGCAGAAAGTCGTTGGCATCCGTCCCGGAGAAAAACTCCACGAGATCATGTGTCCATCCGATGACTCTCACCTCACTTTGGAGTTTACGGATCACTTTGTCATCAAGCCGACGATTCGTTTCGCGGGCCATGTGGATTTCAGTCGGAACATGCTCGGCGAGCGCGGGCGACCAGTCGAGCAAGGTTTCGAGTACCATTCCGGAAAAAATGGGCACTTCCTGTCCGTTGAAGAAATCCAGGCGTTCAACGATTTGGCAGGCGCCTGATCCGTGGAGCGCGCAGTTGAGCAGAGAGGGACTTGTGACAGACGACATTGAAACGGCGGTGGTTGGATATTTCAAGGCGATAGGCGATCTGCCGGTCCAGGGGCTCCAGGAGACGCTCGATTTTGCCTACGTGCCAGGGTTTCTCGATTCCTTCGCAACCATCGAGTTCGTGATCTGGCTGGAGGAGACGTTTCATGTCCGCCTCTCCCAGGAACAGCTGCAGTCCGAACAGTTCCGCACGATCGGTGGTGTTATCGAACTCGTGCGTCAACTCAAGGCTTCAAGGGGGCCGCTGGACTAAGCAGTGACGTTTTCCCTCGACGACATCAAGGCCGCGTTGCGGGAAGTGATCCACGCGCAGGACGAGGTCATCCTCGTCTACTCCGGGCTGTTCCAATTTGGCAGTGGGTTCGACGGCCCGCTTTCTCGGCTTCCCGATCAGTTGCTTGATGCAATGGACGAGATCGTCGGTCCCGAACGCACGCTGCTTCTGCCGACTCATACCGGATCATTTCCCCGAACTAGGGCCTACGATCCCGTGCGGACCAAGGCCGAAACCGGCGTAGTTGCGGATGCCTTTTGCCGCCGTCCAGGGGCGGTTCGAACTCTCTGTCCCATGGACAGCTATGCTGTCAAGGGCCCGCGGGTGGACGAGGTCGTCGGACGACCCGTGTCAACGCTTTGGGGTGACGATTCCGTAATGGCCTGGCTCGAGGAAGTCGACGCAAGGATTTGTGTAATAGGTGTGCCTTGGAAGTATTGCGGGTACCACCATAGGGTTGAAGAGGTGCTCCAGATTCCTTTCCGTTACTACAAGACGTTCCACGGAACGCTAACCGTCAACGGGATGGTGCCACGCCCGGTTCAGTCGACGGCGTACGTCCGGTCGCTGGAGTTGCCTCCCATCTATCATACGGATGGCACGACCGATCTCCTACGGCAGCGAGGTCAGATTCACAGCGCTGCCGATCGCGGGGTTCCGATCGAGAGCGCTCGGGCGATCGACATCCTGACGGCGTGTGTTGACTCCCTGGCAGAGGACCCGTACGGCTGGCTTGTGAATCGTGACGCGGTCCGACGATGGGTTGAAGACGGTGGGAGGCAGCGCGAAGAGGCTGGCCTCAGTCTCGAGCAGCGCTACCGGCGCGGGAGACAAGAGTGAGTCCTGACACTTCAGTCATTCCTGGCGAGCCACAGGCCTCCGCCATGTGGACGTTGATGGAGCAGTTGTTTCCAATTCACCGATCGCTGGTCGGACCAGGGTTTTCGCAGTCGCTTGATCTCATCAGCAAACAATTGCCGCTTGAGGTTGCGACATTTCCAAGTGGAGCGCAAGTCCTCGACTGGGTGATACCGAAGGGCTTCAAGGTCAACGCCGCGTTCGTCGAAGCCGCCGACGGCTCAAGGCCCATCGATTTCGTCAACAATAATTACCACGTTTGGAACTATAGTCAACCGTTTGACGGTTACTTCGATCGCGATGAGCTGGTCAGTTTGATTGCCACCGACCCCGGACTCGAGGACGCGATCCCGCTCCGTGACTCGTATTATCGGCCAAAGTGGGGCTTGAGCGCTTCCCGTCGGCAAGTGCAGAGTCTCCTTCCGGGCCGGTATCGCGTCAGGATCGACACCGAACACGTTGATGATTTTCTCCGAATTGGCCAAGCCTACCTGCCGGGGGCCAGCGAGGATGAGATCCTCATCAACACCTACCTCTGCCATCCCAGGGGGGCGAACGACAACCTCTCAGGGGTCGTATTGGCCGTTGAGCTGTTCAAATTACTGTCGACGCTGCCGAATCGTCGCTACTCTTATCGGCTGGCCATTCAGCCCGAGACCATAGGTTCGATCGCGTACATCGCATCTTACCCGGAGCGAGTGTGTCGCACCGCCGGTGGCTTCTCCGTGTCATGCGTTGGCGATCCGGGCGCATTCAACTACCGGCCGACTTTTCAGCAGACGGGTTTCATTGATCGTGCTGTAGCCCACGCGTTGAAGTGCAGTGGCGAGTCCTACCGAATTCTGCCGTATAAGCCAGGAACCGGAAACGACGAACGTCAATTCAATTCAGGAGGATTACGTATCCCCTTCGCTGGCCTGTCGAGATCAAGTGTGGGCACCTTCTCTCAATATCACACCAGCGCAGACGACATGACGTATGTCACG
>VFZO01000502.1 GCA_016871155.1 Acidobacteriota bacterium
AACTTCCAGACCATTGTCAATCTGATCGCGGCGGCTACCACCAAGACGGGTCTCAAAGTTCATGCCGAGTTGAATACCGAAACCTATCCATCCGGCATCAAAGTTTCCGATGCAGAACTGGCCCAGGTGAAGATCCGCCGCGACAAGTTTCACGGCGATTGGAACTACGAAATCCAACCCCGCAATCCATCACACTGAATATCTTATTTATAGACATATTGTAAACATGCAGTATTGCCTGTTATCGCGCAAAGGTTGGCAGCCTGCCGCAGGTGCGCGGATCGCCTACGTCGGCGGTGCGTTCCTCAAGCGGATGGTTGACGTGTCGGTGCCCCGCGCGGCGGCGGTGGACGGCAAAGACCCCGGCGCACTGCTCAAGCAGGTCTGCGCGGGCGAGGCCGATGCGGCGTTTCTCGAAGCCCGGGTGATGTATAGCCTCCTGCTGCGAGACCGGGAAGGGGTGTGCGCGGGCATCGATTTTCAAACGCATCCGGCCAGCGCGGGGCTGCCTGCTTCATTGATGGCCCGGCCAGACCATGCCCATACCGCGCGCCGGCTGCGTGAAGAGATCGGGCGCATGGCGGCCGATGGCTCGCTCGCCAAGCTCCATGCTCGGTGATTTCTGATCACTTCCACCGAAACCGCCGCGTTCAGCGTTACCGACTCCGGGCCGCTGCTGAACTCTAACCAACTGGCCTCGTTGTTTCCCGATTTTGAAGCGGCCAACTGGTCCGGCAACGGCTGCGGCGCCGGGTTTGGGTTCGCCGTCAGCCGCAAGCTGGTGGAGGTCATGGGAGGGCGGATCGAGGCGCAAAACCGGTCGGGCGAGGACGGCCTCCGCATCTGTTTCCAATTGCCCTCTGAGGTAACCGGCGAGCCTGACCGGGCGCTGGCGCTCGACCGCACGCCCGTCCCGCCGCGCCCAGTCCCTGCGCGTGCTGGTGTGTGAGGATGATCCCGTCAACCGGCACGTCGCCCTGCATCTGCTGGCCAAACTCTCCCACCGGGCTGACGCCGTGTCCACCGGCCTGAAGGCAGTCGAAGCGGCGCGCGTGTCTGAGTACGACCTCGTGCTGATGGACTGCAAGCTGCCCGACATCGACGGCTTCGAAGCGGCCAAGCGGATTCGCCAGGAAGGCGGCGCCTCGGCCGCCACCCTCGCCGAAGACCACCAGCGTTGCAATGAAGCCGGTATGTCCGGCTTTCTTGCCAAGCCGGTCAGCCTCGCCGCGCTTGCCACCGCGCTGGAGCAGGGCGGTGCCCGCTCGGCGCCGCTGCCGGCGTCTTATACTACGGATTGACCGACGAACAACTTTCCCGCTTGCCGGCCCGCGACCTGCTTGCCTGGGCGCTTGAAACGTACCGAGAACGCTTCGCGATTGTCTCCGCCTTTCAACCGGAAGGCATGGTGCTCGTCGACATGGCCATGAAGCTCTCCCCGCAAGCCCGCATCGTCACCGTCGACACCGGCCGGCTTCCGCAGGCCACCTACGACATGATGGACACCGTGCGCGCCCACTACGGTGCGGCCGTCGAAGTGCTGCTGCCCGACACCGGCGAAGTAGAGCGCATGGTCTCCCGCCACGGCGTCAATCTCTTCCGCGCCGCCCCACCGCTCCGCAAACTGTGCTGCGAGATCCGCAAAGTGCGTCCGCTCGGCCGCGGCTTGGCCACCGTCGACGCTTGGGCTTCCGGCCTCCGCCGCGGCCAATCCGCCGAGCGCGCCGGGACGCCGGTAATTGACCGGTCCTCCGGCCCGCAACTGAAACTCAATCCCCTCGCCGCCTGGACGCAGGAGGAAGTCGATGCCTACGTGACGGCCCACGCCGTCCCCACTCACGCCCTGCTTCGCGCCGGCTACGCGACGGTGGGTTGCGAGCCCTGTTCGCGCGCCATCGCCTCGGGCGAAGATGCTCGCGCCGGACGCTGGTGGTGGGAGCAGGACGGCGGCAAAGAGTGCGGCATTCACGTCTCGCCCACGGGAAAAATGCGCCGGACGCTCGACGTACTGCTCGACGAAATATTACACTAGGCGACTCAACACCTTGATCGACCTTCACATTCACACCACCGCCTCGGATGGCACCTGGACGCCCGAACAAATCGTCACCGGTGCGCGCAGCCTCAAGCTCGACGCCATCGCCATCACCGATCACGACACCTTTGCCGGCTACGAAGAAGCCAAACCCATCGCCGCGCGCGAAGGCGTGCAGCTTGTCTGCGGCATTGAGCTCTCCACCAAGCTCCAGCCGCCGGGCGCGGCGCGCCCCAAGACCGTGCACCTGCTTGGCTACTTCCTCCGCCCTCCCTCGCCGGCCATCATGGAGTGGGTGGCACTGCAACAGCAGATCCGCCACGATCGCAACGTCGAGTTGTGCGCGCGCCTCGCCGAACTCAATGTGCCCGTTACCATCGACGAGGTCCGCGCGCGCGACAAGTCCATGGCCGGCCGCCCGCACTTTGCCGCCATCATGGTGGAGAAGGGCTTTGCCACCAGCATCCAGGACGCCTTCGACAAGTACCTCGACGAAAAAGGCGCCGCCTACGTCGATAAACACGACCCGTCGTTCGCCGAAGGACTCCGCCAGATCCGCGAGGCCGGCGGCATCGCTTCGCTAGCCCATCCGGTGCGCCTCAATCGCCACGGGCGCGACGAAGAAGACCTGCTCCGCCAGATGGTGAAGATGGGACTGCAGGCCATCGAAGCGCATCACAGCGATCAACCCGCGCGCCTGCGGGACCGCTACGAGGCCATGGCCCAACACTACCGCCTCGCCGTAACCGGCGGCTCGGATTTCCACGGCGACAACAAGCCGGGCGTTCAACTGGGCACGGGCCGCGAGGGCAACGTCAACGTCTACAAAAAACACCTCGAACGGCTTCGCGCACTGGCCCGCGCCTAGCAGCCCGTGGCGAATGTCAGTTTGTAGCTTGAGGGCGTGTGCGAGGCAGGCACACGCGGACATGATGTAGGGGCTTACAGGACCTGCCCGGGGTTACCTCACGAGGCGCACTTA
>VFZO01000503.1 GCA_016871155.1 Acidobacteriota bacterium
CGTTTGCCTTTCATGATCTGGGTTCCTCTCGACACGCCCCAGACTGTCACCGCCAGCGGATCAATTATCGGCGGTCACCTCAGCCGGGCCGCCAAGCGCGTCGAAAAACACTGATAGGCACCCTACTCAAAAAAGAGCCTAGCTCTAGCCCAAATCTAAAACACCGCTGCGATGCTGCAAAAAGACATCAATCATACGTACATAGCTATTCATTTTTTCGTAGCCGGAAGACAGCGTCACCCGAATGTGGCGATCTACACGGACGAAAATAATCAATGGGTATTGGGACTTCGAAATGAGGTAAATATTGATCCCCGGAAGTATCCCGATGAAGCCGAAGAGGCTGATGACGCTCGGGCCCAACTCCAGCAGGCGTTTGCCAATCTTAACCAAGAGGATGGGGCGCCGACGGTGTGGGGCGCCATTCCGTTGAACCTCCAGAAACGCTTTCAGCGAGCAGATGCCGCCGACTTCGCCGAAAATTATCTGTGGTATTTTCTGAATGTAGCCCCTGACAATATCGACGCAGTGGTAGGTGCCGGATTTCCGGTGGATTAAGGTGGATTTGCAGGGTGATCGACGAGGATTCCGTGAACTCCTTAGACCGCAGTCTTGTCACCAAGGCCGGGTACGACCACGGCTGGGAGGTTGTAGTGGAGGATGCCGCCGAGCACCTGACCCTCGGCTCCGCCAACCACGCCGCACGGGCCACGGTTCGCTCCGCTGGGGCCGGAGTTTGGGCGGTATCCTTACCGCCGGGGCCCGTCCCGGCGGAGCTGGCGCGCGTCCCCGAGGTTCGGCGCGCCCCTGAAGGCGCCTTCCTGGCCCGGGATGATCGTGAGCTTGGTGCCCTGCTGGCCCACGCGGCCCGGCTGGCCCGGACGCTGCCGGATCTACCCCGGCAAAAGTTTGCCCAGGCGGTCGCCGCGGAATTGGCCGTCCTCGGTGAAGGTCCTTCCGCGACGGAGGTCGAACGCCTCGTCCGCCAAAGAGTCGGCCAGGACATCTACCGCGAAAGCCTATTCGATTACTGGGGCGGCGCGTGTGCGGTCACCGGGATCGCGCTACCCGAGCTCCTGCGAGCCAGCCACACGAAGCCCTGGGCCGCCTGTGCCTCGGACGCTGAGCGTCTGGACGTCTTCAATGGCTTCCTGCTGGCCGCCCACCTCGACGCCCTCTTCGACCGCTATCTCCTAACGTTCGACCCCGCCGGTCTGGCGGTGATGTCCCCCCGCGTCGACGCCTTCACCCGCACTCGCCTCGGCCTAACTCCCGACCTCCGCCTCCGGTGGCTCTCCCCCGAGCACGAGACCTACCTCGCCGGTCACCGGGAGGAGTTTGCCCGCCAAATAATCGTCTAAATTGAATCGAAGCATGCTCCGCATCCCCCCATCGAAACACAGCGGATTGATCGTCGTCGCTCTTTGGGAAAACGACTCCTCCCATCCCGAGTTAAAGGACTTCGAGCGCGAAACCCGCGCGGTGGTTGAGAGAGCTGGTAATCTCTCTCTTCAGGATGTGAAGGGGAAAGCGCTACCCTGCTTTATCCACGAAAGCCAGCAACCGCGCCGCCGCTTCGCCGTCTGGGTGGCGAGGTTGGAAGAGGAGGAGAGCGCAAATACGCTGGCGAAAAGAATCCAAAAGATTTGGATCGGCAGGGATCAGCCCGCAACGCATCGCCGGTTCGATGTGGATGACGCCGACGATGCCCTTCTTGGGCCGCAGCTTCGCGGGGTCGAACCGCGCCTCGAGCACGGCGGCCCCGTTCTCCTTAAGGTCGGCGGGCAGGTTCTTCAGTCGGATCTGCCACGGCATGATGCCGTCGAGCCACCAGCAATCGCGGCAGCCGGGAGAGTAGCGCGAGCAACCGACCACGGGATTCCAGTCGGAAGTCAGGATGTCACCGGGATTATTCTTGGCCATGGGGGAGTGGGCTGGAGGGTTTGGGAGTAGGTTTGGACTTTGCTGCGCTTCAGAACGATTCGCCGAGCGAAAACAGGAAAAACTCGAGCTGCTCCGCGGTGAACCCGCCCGCCCTCGCGATCGCATGCATCAGCGCGAGATAATCCGGGTACCTCCGGTGCGCGACGGGGTAGGAGAGGGACGACAGCGACTCCAGCTCCGTCCAGCGTCCGCCCGCGCAGAGCGAGATGATCCGCTGGTCGAGGATCAACGATCGGTGTCCGTCGAACGTGTGGCCGAGGAAGTGCGCCAGTTTCGAGATCGTCGAGATTCCCAACGGGCCGGTCCCCGCGAGCCGGTGGTAATACTCGTCCCACGTCGCCGCCGGGGCCGCCGCGGCGGCCGCGATCGCCGGCAGCTTCTCCAGCCACTGGACGTGGCGGTTGCCGCGCGCGCCGCGTGGATACCCCCAGAGGAGCACGCCGAGGGTCCGCAGCTCCGGATCGATGCCGTCGTCCCGCCGGAGCCAGCTCCGGGGGATGCGCACCGCGGGCCGTCCCGCGAACATCGCGTCGTGCAAGGCGGTTCGTTCCGCGCGGGCGCAGGGTTCGCGCCAGAAATCGGCGCTCACCGCGACGCCGTGTTCCTCGACCGGGATCGAGGCGATCAGCTTCTGCATGGGGGGATGGTTCAGGTAGTGCATGTTCACGCCCCAAGGTCCCATGCCGTCACGGACATCCGCGGGTCCACACGTTCTTAATTTTCACCGGCCTTCAGAAGCGGCCGCCGGCTTGCATTTCGGAGAACATAGGACAACTTAGTGTCCCATATGCCCAACCCCAATCCCTTCCTGCCTTCGCTTCCCAAGGCGGCCGCCCGTCGGCCGTCCGCCGTCTCCGTGCGCCAGGGCGGCTCCGCCGCGCAGGCGCCGAACCGGTCCCAGATGTCCCGTCTGCTCTCCATCCATAACCTGCTGCGCGAGGGCGTCGGTTCCAACCGTCGCTTGAACTGCACCACGATCGGCGAGCGGCTGGGCGTCAGCGCGAAGACCATCCTGCGCGATTTGAAGTACATGAAGGATACTCTCGGCCTGCCTCTGGATTACGACGGT
>VFZO01000504.1 GCA_016871155.1 Acidobacteriota bacterium
ATTACCTCAAGCCGGGTATCGTCAAGCTGCCGGTCCGGTTCCTGCGAATCAACGGCGACACGGCGATTTGGGCGGCTCCGCTGGAACTGTTCTGCGAGATTTCGAACGAGATTCGTGAGCGTTCCCCGTTCGCCAACACAATGTATTTTGGCTACACCAACGGCTGGCTCGGCTATTTGTTGACCGACAAAGAGCTGCCGCTGGGCGGCTACGAGCCGCGCGTTTCACCGTATACGCTAAGGGCGGAGGACGATCTTCGCAATTCCGTCTTGACCTACCTGAACGGCTGGGTCAGGCGCTAGCCGAAAACATCCGCCGCACCGCCAGCCACTGCTGGGACCAGAATCCGGCGCCGTAGTCGCGTCCGGTGGTCTGATCCTCCACGCCCGTTGGAAGATATGCGTCGCGAAAGTCCGCCGTGCCGAACAGGACGTCCCAGACCGGAAACAGCGTGGCGAAATTGCAGCCTTGGTGCGGGCCCGTGTGGCCTTCGTGCATGGCGTGATGCATTCGGTGGTAGCGAGGGCTCACCAGGATTCGCTCGCCGAAGGCACCGAAATGCACGCGGGCGTTGGCGTGCGAGAAGCTCTCCACGGCGGCCGAGAAGATGGAAAGCGTGAGGAAAGAGGCCGGTGGAACGCCGATCGCCAAGCCGATGGCCGCGCGGAATGCCGCCGCGATGATCTGGTCCAGCAGGTGCTCGCGATCGTCGGTCCAAAACGTCATTTGCCGCTGGCTGTGATGCAGTGAATGCAACGCCCACCAAACCGAAAATTTGTGTTGCAGCCGGTGGCGCCAATAGTCGGCGAAGTCGATGACGATCAGGTAAACCACCAGCGCGGCCGGACCGCTCACGTAGTCTTCCAGGTTGGGCGGGATTACGTCCCGCATCCGCAGTTGCGCCTGGCCCCAATCGACCACGGGCGTGAGAAGAAAAAAGAAGAGGATGGGAAGAATTCCCAGGCGAGCCAGCAGCGTGTACAGGATGTCCACCCGCGCCTCGCCGCGGTTGGCCCACGCTTCCACCGGACGCCGCCACTCCAACGGGCGAATCAGCAGGACCAACAGCAGCGTCTCCAGTACGCCCACCAAAAACAGATGCGTCCATTCGTACGCCAACTCGTCGTAGCTCATCCAGCCGAGGCCGAATAGGACCGGTTGGACGAGCGCCTCGAACAGCCACTGGTGTACCTGATTGTAAAGCTCGCCCGCGCGGGACCAAAACGTCGGCGCGTCGACGTACGCCATTGCGCTCATCGACGTTTCCGCTCCGGAATCGTGGCAAAGCAGAAGCCCTTCTTCTTGAGTCCCGTTAACAAGGGATCGAGCATCGGCCAGTAGGGGTCCTTTCGGGACCAGATTCCCAGGTGGATCAGCAGGATGTCGCCCGCCCGGACGTCGCGGAGAGCATTCGCCAGCAGTACCGAGTTCGGAAAGCGGTCCGACGGCAGTTCGTCGCCCAGAAATCCAGCCGGCGACCAGCCCACATGCTCCTTATAGCCGCACGACGCGGCAGCCTTGAGCGCGAACGGCGTTGTCTTGCCGCCCGGCGCGCGCCAGACCGGATCGTAGCCCCGGCCGGTGAGCGACCGGAAGCGATCCTCGGAAGCCCGGAGTTCGGCACATACCCCGGCGCGGTCCAGACTCTCACGCTTGCCGTCCCGGCCCACGTAGGAAACCTTGCCGCCGGGAAGATCCTTCCGGAAATACCAGTGACGGAACGTATGGTTGCCAAACGCGTGTCCTTCTTCGACCCGCGCTTTCCAGAATCCGGCCCATGACGGGTCCATGGTCATATCGCCACGGGTGGTCTTTTCATTCGCGACAAAGAAAGTCGCCCGCACACCGTGCTTCCGGAGAACCTTGGCCATCTCCTCGGCCGGACCCATGTTGCCGGTATCGATCGTTAGATACAGGGGCCGCTCGCACTCGCTTCCGAGCAGAACCGCCGCCGCGCACCAGCTAAAGGCGAGGCGCATGTTCCGATAGATAAATCCCATGGGGAGATCGGCCTACGGGTATTTGTTTAAGTATTTTCTTCGTCGTGAGATCGACTATGGTCACTTTCCGCGCCCAGCGCGAAGTCATCCACAGTTGCTTCCGGTCAGCCGTCAGGTCCATGCAGTCCGGTCCTCCCGGGGCGGGGAAGCTGTCCACGACCGTCAGCGACTCCATGTCGATTTTGGATATCGAATTCTCGGCCCGGTTGGAGAGGAATGCGTGTTTCCCGTCACCGAATGGAATGAAATTGTGCGCGCCTTTGCCGGTGACAATCTTCTTGTGCAGCTTCCGAGCCCTCCAGTCGATCACCTCGACGTAGTTGTCACCCAGGATCCCGATCATCAGATACTTGCCATCCGGAGTCAGCAGGATCCCGGCCGGCTGTTTCCCCACGGCCATTTTCCAGGCGACTGTTTGGGCGGCCAGGTCGATCGCCGCGATTTGGTTTGTATCCTGCAGCGTGACGAAGACGAGCTTCGAATCGGGTGAGAAGGCCAGGTGGGACGGGGCTTTGGGCAAGGGAATCCGCTTCAGGACCTGAAAATTCGCCGGATCGTAGATATCGACGCGGTCCAGCCGGAGCGACGCCGACACGAACCACTTCCGGTCTGGCGAATAGGCGATCTGGTAGGGGTCGGAGACGTTCTTGACCCGGTTCTTCACCTCGCCCGTGGTTCGATCCAAGAAAACCAAGTCATTCGACGCCGCATTGGCGACGATCAGGAACCGGTCGTCGGGAGTGGCCATCAAATGATGCGGTTCCTTACCGATCGAGAACCGGCGCAGTTCGGTCATCTTTTCGGCGTCGATCACCGACACTGTTTCATCGCCAGAGTTCAAAACCACGGCGATTTTGGCCTGAAGAGTGGGGAAGGAGAGGGCGATCAGCAGGCCCCCAAGGGAAGTGCGCATGGAATGTGCGGCCCGCCGGCGGGCCTC
>VFZO01000505.1 GCA_016871155.1 Acidobacteriota bacterium
TTCCGTCGCCCCGGCTCCATTGAAAATGTAGTGCAGACCTTTTGCAACCGGCTGTTGCAAATAAACGGGCCTACGGTGTTTCTTCGCCGTTAGCTGCGAAGGTTGGGCTAATCGGCGCCGTCGAATCGCCAGACCTGCGCCGCCTGTTTCGCCATCCACTCTTGTCGCCACTCTAGCCTTGCCAGGGTCCACGCGTCGGGATTTCGTTCCACGAGGGCCTTCGAAAGCATGTAGCCGCTGTCGGAGTAGGCGTTCGTCTTTTCGAAATAGGCATTGTTGCCGATCTCTCGATTCCGGTTCGCTTCGAGCAGCGTCAGGTTTCCGAGGCGGTAGACGCAACTATCCCAGAACTCTGCCGGGAACGAATCTTCCCATTCAGCCGAGGGATTCTCCGGCAATATGTGCTCGATGGTCCCGGCGTCGCTCTCCCAATCAACAGTCCTGCCGCCAACACGAGTTTCCAGCTTGCACAGGATGTACCTTACTAATCTCCTCCTGGCGCCCTGCGTTCGAAATGCTATATGCCGAAAATCGCTCTGGAACTCGTCATCACTCAAGTACACTGGCCTTAGGACTGCGGCAACATCGGCCGGCCGCTTCGCGCTGCCGGCAAGCACACTCCTTGCGGCGTCGTGATAGAGTGGTTCCAATTCGTTCGTATTTCGGGCCCCGATGATATTGAAGCGGAACGATACGGCGACAATCAGCTTCAAGACCTGTTCGAACGCCGGAGGTTCAAAAATTTCCCAGGCGGCGAACAATAGCGGCGTCATCTGTTTGACGCCGAACAACCCAAGTTCGCGAATAAGCGGCTTGCAAGCCGGGCGTTCGGCCCAATAGTCGTGATTCGGATCGAAGAACGCGCTAAAGGCTTCGCCACGAGACTCTAGCGCAGTCATCAGCGCAAGCGCCTCTTTGTCGGTCTTCACTTTCTCCCGCAACAGCTTGAACAACTGTGGCTGACGAATGACCCGGTACTCACACAACAAGTGATAACGAAGAAACTCCGAGAATCGCTCCTGTCGAACGGTGGCGATAAGTTGCTGCCAGCGCCGCTCCATCACGGCTAGGTCGCCCTCGAACTGAATCCGAGAGAAGAGGTAGTTCTTCAGCAAATCCGTCGGCGACAACCCCAGCCCACGAGCGTTAAGAGTCTCAAACACTGTGTAGGCGTTCATCTCGTCATCGACGGCAATCTGTATGAAGAGCAGCCGCCTGGCGACGACTTCATTGAGCAAACGCGCCAGTTCTTCCCCACTAAGAGCCAAGCTGCGATCGGACTCCAACAGCTTGACGAAGTAGAGAAAACACTCCCACAATAGACGGTTCGATTTCGGCAAACGCTTCGGATTCAGCGGTGCGCGTAGTTGAACGAGATTGTCCTGATAGAATGCCCGATCAGTGACATTAAGCGTAAGCTTGCTGCTTTCGAACAGCGATACCGGATCCTTCTGCCCAATAAACGAATTGCGGAGCGACGCCGCCCTCTCTCGATTGTTCTCAGGCTCGACACCGCTGTCGGCGAGTTTATTCAGTTGCGCAATCACAGCCAGCGCAAAGATACTCAATGTGGCGATACGTTGCTGTCCATCAATGATCCGGAAATGGCGGTCCGACTTATTCAATACAACCACGGCCCCCATATAGTGCCGGTCATCTGGGTTCGCCCGCAATGCCACGGCGTCAGTCCAAAGATCCTCCCAGTTTTCCTGCGTCCAAGAGTAATCCCGCTGGAATGGCGGCACTTCAAACGTCTTTCCGTTGCCGATCAGCTCGAGAAGATTAACGGTCTTCGTGTCCAGCAAGATCGCCTTCGCCATGAAATCCATGATGCCATAACGCTCCCGCCCGGTCGCTCATGACAACGGTAAGATAGGCGTACAAATCGCGCCCGCCTACCGCCGCAATATCGCCTCAATACTCCGCGGCAGCGTGACCAGGTCCATCACGCCCGAATGCCGCTCGCGGATTACACCGTTGCGGTCGATAAACGCCGACGCCGGATAGCTGAACGGCCGCATCACCGAAAGACTCAAAAGCCGGTAACTGTCTTCTCGCGAAATGATGCCCAACGGGTAGGTCGCGCCGTGTTCCTTACGGAACCGGGCGAAATCCGTGCGCTGCGACTCGTCGTTGATGACGGCGAGGAACTGAGCGCCTTTCGGTCCGTACTTCTTGTAGGTCTTGTCGATCACCGATGCCATCGCCTGGCAAGAGGGACACGTGGTCGAGAAGACCTCGATCATCAACGGCTTTCCCTTGAACGAGCTTAACTTCACTACTTGCCCGTTCTCCATCTTGATCGAGAGATCCGGCGCGGGAACGTTTACAGATTCGGCGAAAACCGGCGCCGCTGCAAGGAAGGTTCGGCGGAGCATCGCTACTTCTTCGCGGACGCTTTCGCCGCCGGCGCGCCGGCTGGCTTCATGATCGCTTCGACGTTCTTGGTCAACTCAATCAGCTCCGTACTGCCGGGAGGAAGCTGAATGCCGCCGACAAAGCGCGTCTTCATGATCCCGTTCTTGTCGATAAACGCATACGAGGGAACGTAGAACGGCTTCATCACGGAAAGATTGAAGAAGCGGTAGGAATCGTCGCGCTGGACGACGCCCATCGGATAGGTAGCGCCGTACTTCTGCCGGAACTCGGCGAAACCGAGCCGCTGCACCTCGTCAGTCACAACCGCGACGATCTTCAGCCCCTTGGGCCCATAGTTTCGTAGCATTTTTTCAATCGACGCGGCCGACTGCTGACAGTGCGGACAGGTCGTCGAAAAGAACTCGACCAGAACCGGGCTGCCCTTCAGCGAACTCAGCTTCACGATCTGGCCGCTCTCCATCTTCACTTCGAGTTCGGGCGCGGGAAGGTTAACGTCTTCGGCGAAGGCGAACACGGCGAAAGCGAGCAAGGTGGTGGCAAATCGAATCATTAG
>VFZO01000506.1 GCA_016871155.1 Acidobacteriota bacterium
CGAGACGATATTAGCGCGGATTCCGTAGGCGCGGTTCTCCGCGGCGATGGTCCGGATCAGACTGATGAGGGCTGCCTTCGACGCACCGTAGGCACCGAGCGTAGGGACTGGTTCCAGCGCCGCCGCGGTACCGATCGCGAGGAACGCGCCTCGCCGGGCTGCCCGCATGTGGGGCAGTACGGCCCGTGAAAGAATCCAGGCCGGTTTCAGATTCACGGCCAGCATTTTCTCCCAGGTTTCGTCGCCGGTTTCATCGACCCGCTGGCCGCCCGCGAACCCGCCCACTAGATGCACGACAGCGTCCAGGCGCCCATATAACGCCAAGACGCTAGCCACCAAGCTGTCGACGGCCTCCACGCTATCCAGCGCAACGGCGAAATGGCTCAGGTTCGGATGGTCCGCCGTCTTGGAGTGGGCGCCGCGGTCCACGCCTGCGACGCGCGCTCCGGCGTCCAGGAACGCCTTCGTAACGGTCGCGCCGAGACCGCCGGACGCGCCAGTGATCATGACAACATTGCCGTCAAGCATTGATTTTCCGCACCTCTATATACTGCACGACGCCGGGTTGATTCCCTACCCTCAGCTCGGCCTCGACGCGGCTGGGACCCTGCTTCAGTTTCAGGCCCTTGAATTCATGCCGGGCCGCTCCCTTGGGAACCGGCGCCGATACTTCCACGCCCGCGAACTTCAGCGTCACGGCGCCACCCTCCGCGGCGGCGGGAAATAGCAGCGTCGCGTCGTAAACGCCCTTCGTCCTTACATCCACCTCCCAGCAGCGTGTCGTTTCCCGCCAATCCTGCCGGGTCAGCAGGACCGGGTTCTCGTGCGGCGTGCCGATGAAAATCCGGGGAGGAGCATAGCCGCCGCGCGTCGAAGCCACGTCGGCGAACCAGCGTTCCGTCTCTGCCCGCAGCTTCGCCACCACGTCTGGATTTTTCGCGGCGACATCGGTGGCTTCGGCTGGATCGTTCTCCATGTCATAGAGCTCGATGCCGTGCACCAGCTTCCACTTTTGCGAACGTGCCGCGTGCGCGCGGAACAGTTCGGGCTGGTCGCCCCGGTGCCACTGCGTGTGCAGGGCACGGTCGGGCCATGAGGCGGGTTCCCCTTGCAGTAGAGGCCAAATACTCATGCCGTCGAACTTTACACCCTTCGGCGGCTTCAGCCCGCACGCTTCGATCAGCGTCGGCAGCACATCGATATGCGCCGCGATCCGGCCCACTTTCGCGCCGGGCCGCACGCGCTCCGGCCAACGCAGGAAGAACGGCACGCGAATGCCGCCCTGGTACACGGTGCCTTTGCGTCCGCGCATGCCGGCAACGTAGCGAGGCTGTTGTGGGCCGTTGTCGGTCATGAAGATCACTATGGTGTTCGCCGCCAGACCGTGCTTATCCAGGTGCGCGAGCAGCCGGCCGGCGTTGTCATCCAAATTCTTGACCATGCCGTAGACCTTCTCCGTTGTCTCGTCGAGCCCCTTGGCGCGGAACGGAGCGACGTAGGAGCCGTCCACCTCGAGCGGCGTGTGCGGCGCGTTGGTGGGCAGGTAGACGAAGAACGGGCGTGACTTGTTCTGTTCCACGAAACGCATCGCTTCGTTGAAGAATATGTCCGTGCAGTAGCCGGGAGTCTTCTCGAACTTCCCGTTGCGAAGCAGCACAGGGTCGAAGTAATGGTTTCCCGGAGGAGGGTCCGCCGGCTGAGAGAGCCCACCGCCCCCGTGGACGAGCGACTCCTGAAAGCCCTGATCGTGCGCGCGCATCGGGTAGTTATCTCCCAGATGCCACTTGCCGAAGATGCCGGTCCGGTAGCCGTTCGCGGCAAAGACTTCGGCGGCCGTGGTCTCCCGCGGGTCCATCAGAGAGCGCCCAAGAAAGGTGTCGACCACTCCGGTGCGGTAGTTGTAGCGTCCCGTCATCAGACTCGATCGCGTCGGAGAGCAAACGGGGCAGACCTGGAACTGAGTGAACTGCGCGCCTTCGGTGCCGATGCGGTCCAGATTGGGCGTCCGAAGGTGCTGGTTGCCGTGCAGCGAAAGGTCGCCGTAGCCCTGATCGTCGGAGATGATGAGGATCACGTTCGGCCGGCGCGCAGGTTGCGCGGCAACGGCGGCGGTGAGCGAAAGCAGGGTGCGCCTGGTCACCTCCTTATGCTAGCCGGCGCCGCCGCTCAGGCCAACGAGAATACGAACAGCCGGGAGGGGTCGTCTTCGGGCAATAAATACAGCGTCTCGCCCTTCAGCGCCATCCCTTCATTGGTCAAAACAACGCCGCGGTCCGTCGTTTCGACATCGACGCGGCGGACCAGCTCCAGCGACTTCGGGTCCAACCAGTCGATCGCACCCTTGCCCTTGCCGCGCAGGCCGCTGGCGGCCAGACGCCCGTCCTTCAGCTTCATGTCCTGGTAACGGGTGCCTGTGATGTTCGTCCGTTTGGAGAGAGGCTTGCCGCTGCGGGCCCATTCATAGATGTCAAGGCTGTCCCAGTTGCCGCCGAACAGACGGTCCCGCCCGACCGCGACGCAGCCGATGTGGTCGTTGACGGTCCAGGCCGTGAGCAGCCGCAGCGTGCGGCGGTCGCGGCGCTGCATTTGCGTGGTGCTGGAGCGGCGGTACTCGGCTACGGGCAACCAGAGGTCATCGCCGTCCAACTGCAAGCCGCCGGGGTGGAAGCGGTCGCCGTCGGCCACTCCGGTTCTGTTCTGAATCCTGCCGGAGGGAAG
Organism: Acidobacteriota bacterium; assembly: GCA_016871155.1. GTDB lineage: Bacteria > Acidobacteriota > Terriglobia > Bryobacterales > Bryobacteraceae. The sequence continues at coordinate 2,719 of VFZO01000506.1, forward strand.
CGCAATGGAGAACAAATGGCCGCTGCGTGCCACCCGGTCGACCGACGAGACCCACAGCGTGCCGCCATCAACGTCGATCCCCTGCACGTGATGCAAAGGGCCGTCGAGCGCTATTGTTCGCAGCAGTTTCATTCGATTCGCAAAGGCTCGTCTTCCGGGGCGCGCGCAATCGACTGGAAGGACCAGTTCAGCAGCAACGGC
>VFZO01000507.1 GCA_016871155.1 Acidobacteriota bacterium
GCGGCCGGAAGTGGGGCAAGGTCTTCGTGGACGCAACGGCATTCGGCAACGCCGTTGCTACACCGGGCAGCGCGGCCATCAAACCGAGCGTGCCCAAGCCACCGCCGAATCGGGCGATGGCGTCGCGGCGGGAGAGCGGGAGCGGGAGGTTCATGCTCCTCTCTTGACGCTACGTCACCACCACGCTCTTCACCGCACTTTTCGCCTGCCACACGCTGTTGCTCATGCGGGTCTTGAAGTTGACCGTCGCGCCGTAGCCGTGTTCGCAGAATCAGAACAAGGCGAGTTGCGGTTCTGGCCTTCTTCGCTCATCAAACTGAGTTTCCCAAGCTACGTCATCGGTCGCGAGATAACGCGAGTAAGCGAAGTTTGGAACCGGCAGGCGATTGTCCTTTCGCAGCAGGGAGAGGACAAGTGTGCCGACCGCTTCGCCCAAGCCGACGGGCACCGCGTTGCCAATCTGCCGATATTGGTCAACCAACGAACCGGACATCTTCCAGTCGTCGGGAAATTGCTGGATACGCTTGTATTCCTCGATGGACAGTGGCCTGTCTTGGTCGGGATGGCACAGGTCAGTGGCGGGCATGGCCGGGTGTGTGACCAGTGTCGGGCTTGGCTTGTCCCATGAGAGACGGCGGAAGAACCCGGTTTTCCCACCCCCCGCAAAGTAGCTGGCCCCGAGCGCCTCTTTCTGCATTTTTGTTGGAAGGTGCTTCCAATACTCGCCGTGCTTCAAGAGCCGGTAATACTTCAGCCGCTTCTCGGGGAAACGGACGTGGTGATGTTCCACGTCCTGCAATCCCGCGAACGCCTCGCGAACCGTCCGCCACTTCGGAAGCCCATGAACGCCGCCCTCGGAATGCGTCGGTGTCAGGTAGGGTGCCTTCTTTCCATTGCGGGAACAGATGATGATGACCCGCTCGCGCGACTGCGGGACACCAAAGTTCGCCGCGTTGTAGAGGTTGAACGAGATTTCATAGCCGCCATCGCGCAACATACTGATGACGTGTTTGAGCGCCCCGCCCTTTTGCTCGTCAGTCGTTAGTGGCGGAAAGCCGAAGCCTCGCCGCTCATGTGGCCGGTGCTCCAGCGGCGCAGAGAGCAGCCCGCGCACGTTTTCGATGACCGCGAAGTGCGGTTGGAGTTCCAGAATCCGCTGGATGTAGGTTAGGAACACGTTGCCCCGGTCGTCGTGAAAGCCCTCGCGTTTCCCAGCCGTGCTGAACGCCTGACAGGGCGGGCCACCTACGACGAGGTGAATTTGCTCCCTCTTCCCCAACCCCGCCAACTCGCGGATTCGTTCGCTGGAATACTCGTTGATGTCGCCGATTAACGCCGCGTGCGGTCTGTTCAGTGCGATGGTCTCCCGGCACGCCTTGTCTATCTCAGACATGAGCAAGACTTCCAACCCCGCCCGCTCCAGTCCCAGATCCAAACCCAGCGCGCCCGAGAAGAACGACAGCGCCTTGAACTGACTTTTCGATTTTTTGTCTCGTCCGTGGTCGCCCACGGATTCATTTCTCAAGTCTGCCTTCATGCGGTGTCCGTTGAGTGTCTCCTCGGGAATCAACCATGCCGTGCCGTGGCGGCTTGCGGGCACTTGTCCGTTCTTGATGAGCCGGCGGACGTATTGTTCCGTGCAGCCCAAGTGCCGGGCCGCTTGCTGGGTGGTAAGGAAGTCGCTCATTTTGTTTCGGCAACGAAACTAATTTTTAGTCCCGACAGCCGCAATCAAAAAGCGCACAACTCAGCCCTTCTTCAGGGCAAGCAGATATTTCCGGACGAACTCCTTGAAGCCGTCCTCAGAAAAGTCTGCCTTCAGCACCGCATCGGGAAACTCGCCCCAGTTGCTGCCGGGTTGCTTGGAGAAGGTGCGAAACCATTTTTGGATGCTCGTCCCCTCGCGGATGGCACTGCTCGACGAGTTTTCACTATTGTCGCGGTTCTTGACTTGGAGCACCTGCCACTTCCGCTTCGATGGCGGCGGCGGTTTCAAGAAGTCAGCGCCTTTGACCAGCGAACCGGAAATCCAAACCCACCCCTCTTTTTCAAGGCTGTCAGCCAAATACCGTTCGAGCAAATCGCCAACCATGTTCTCGGCCCTCATCGAAATCAGGTGCCCTCTTTTGATTTTCTCCAAGTCCGCTGCCGGGATTCCGAAATACTCCTGCAAGATGTAGCTCACCATTTCATCCGGAACCGTGGAAGGCGGCTCTGGTTTCCTCGGAACTCGCCCAGCGGCAAAGGCGGCTGCCGCCGCTTGGATGTAGTCGAAGCTGCCAATCGTAAGTGTTTTCCTGCGCAGATTTGACGCTGCTTTCGGGTTAGCGGCCAGAAAACGAATCACCGTCATAAATTTCTCTGCCAACTCCGGGCGCCCGGCTGAAACCATTGCCTGCCGCGCTTCTCCTTCTGCGTTGGGGATGAAGGACATAGATTTTACCAGTTTCGTGCGAGGGAGTTCTTGGACGAACGGAGCTGTTCCATGCGCAAACTACTGTGCATTGCTGGTCAGCTGCGAGGACTCGGACCGCTCCAAGACACAGCAGGCCATCGCTCGTGTCACGGTGGGAAAGCACTCCAGGAATTCGTCGAGCGAGTAATCGTCCTCCAGATACTCGAAGAGAGTGTTCACGGGGACGCGCGTGCCGGTGAAGACCGGCGTGCCGCCGAGAATCTCCGAGTCCACGGTGATGAGGGCGTCAGCGTTCATGGCTTCCTGTTACTACGAATCGGGTGCGGTGACAACGGGGCTTCTCAATCCACAAAGGCCAGCTCGTTGCTCGCGATCAGGGCTTGGGCGTATTCGGACCACGCTTTCCTGTCGGTCTCGCGGCCGGTGAGGAAGCGCGTGGCCATCGCGAGTTCCTTCGCGGTCGGGGGACGTTGGAAGAGAATGGCGTGGGCGCGGGTGAT
>VFZO01000508.1 GCA_016871155.1 Acidobacteriota bacterium
CGCGAACACCCTGTTCGTGCAGTTGCTCCGCGCGCGCAACTTCACCGGCTTTGTCCTGCCACAGCAGTAACCCCAACAGTAAACCGCTGAACACCTCCGCATTGTAGTCCGTCTACTGCCGCGTGAACAACTGACCGTTCAACTTCACACCCGCGCCGTTCGGATACCACTCGATTGAATAGAGCTGCTTGCCCAGCCCGACCGTGTCGGCCACCAAAGTCGAACCATACACCCGGTATGCGCCCGTATGCACCGCCGCGGCGTTTGTGTTGCCACCACCGTTCAGGTCGCTGTTCGTGTCCACCCAGGACTCCTTTTCCGACCGGAACTGGCCGTTCGGTGTGAAGACGACGGACCAGTTCGAGATGTAGTTCAACGTGTCCCGCACGCCGGTGCGGCGGGACCGGTTATCGGTATTCAGCCAGCGTCCCACCAGCATCCGCTCGGCTCCGGAGTTGCGCCCGAGTCCATGAAAGCGGGCACTGCGCAGAATGGCGCGGCCAACCGGTTCCAGGGCCTGCTCACGGGCGCCTCGGGCAATGGCGAGCACGGAGAAGTAGAACTCGCCCGTCAGCGTCATTCCGTTCCAGGCCGACAACCCGCCTCCGCGATAGCTCTGTTCGGCCGCCGGAGACGATCCGGAGGTTGTAAACCGCGGCTGCGTCGAGAGTGTTGCGCCGGGAATCAACAATCCCGTCAACGCGGCGGCATGCTGGCTCAATTCCTGAATATTGGTGGCCGCCGCTACACCTGTCCCCGCGATCACACGCTCCTCGCCGCCGCTGGCCGGTTCGAGGATTGTCATCGTCTGGCCAAGGATCGGGGCCGTTCGAACCCGCCATCCATCCGGTACCGTGATCGTGAACGACTTGTCTTCCGATGTGTAGTCCGCTGCACGGAGCGAAATGCTCATTGCCGCGATTAGAAAGAGCCGCATCTCATTTCACCTGGATCGTTACGGGATTTGCCCGGACGCCACCGATCGCCAACTGGAGCTCCACCGTTCCACGCCCCTGCAGCGCGGCCGGCAGCGGACCCGCGTTCACCTGATCGAACGCGGGAAACTCGCCCTGCGCCCCGGCATACGTCACGGGAACGGACACGCCGCCGATCGTGATCTGGACGCTGTCCAGACCTAGACGTCCGCGGATACCTGTTCCAAACAACGTGAGAAAAACGGGGCTCGATACGTCCACTTCGCCGGCGGCGAGCGCAACCGGGTCCGCCCCTTCGCGAATCGCCCAGCCCAGCGGCGCGCCCGTGCCCGCTGCGTTGGCAGTGAACAATCCCGGCGCTGTCGCCGTCACGCGAATTGGAGCGGCGCCCAGGAGTTGACCTCCGCGCTGAACCAAAACCTCGCCGACGCCCGCCGCCGTCGCCGCCGGCAGAATGAAATTGATTTGGCTTGCGGACACAAAGTACAACTCGGCGGTACGCACCGTGCCCGCGCTATCCCGCACCTGTACGGCCGTCTCGCCGGCGCCCGTCGTGAAATTCGTTCCGTACACGCTGACGATCGAGTCCTTCGCCAACGGTTCGCCGCGCAACAAACTCGCCGCCGATACCGCTGCTGCCAAAGGCCTGGAAGCGCCGGGCGCGATCTTGATCGCGAAAGCGTCGCTGCGGCCCGCCAGTTGTGTACGCGCCGCGCCCGGTGTCGCGGCGTTATCCGGCGACATCGTCGACCCGGTCACGTACACATTCCCCGCCGCATCCACGGCCACGCCGGCCGCCGCGTCAAGCGACTGCCCTCCCAGATAGCTGGCGTATTCGATTGCCGAGCCCGCCGGCGTCAACTTCACAACGAAGCTGTCCGAGCCCGCGCCTGCAACACGCAGCGCATTCAGAGCGGGAAAATTCGCGGAATCGGTTTCCCCAACAATTACCGCGGATCCCCTGCCGTCCACCGCGATTCCATGCGCCAGATCCGTCCCCGATCCGCCCAGGAACGTCGCGAATACCAACTGATCTCCGGCCGGATTCAGCTTCGCCGCGAACCCGTCGAAGCCCAGTCCGTCAACGGAACCGCTTCGAGGCTGCACGGCGCTTGTCACCGGAAAGTTACCGGAGCCAGTGGCGCCGGCGACATACGCGGCGCCTGCCGCATCGATAGCGATCGCGACACCGGAATCGGCGGAAGTGCCGCCGATGTAAGTGGAATATACCAGCGCGCTGCCTGCGGGATTCAGCTTCGCCACGAAAACGTCCGATGCGCCCCGCAAGGCCCGTTGATAGCTGTTCGTGACCGGGAAATTCGTTGAGTATGTGACGCCGGTGACATATGCGTTCCCCGCTGCATCAACCGCCAGGCCGAGCCCGGAGTCGTCTCCGGAACCGCCCAGGTAGGTCGATTACAGGAGCGCATTGCCCGGCGGATTCAGCTTCATCACAAACGCATCGCTCTTTGCAAATACGCCGCCGCGCTGCGTGGCTTGAATCGCGCCGCGAACGGGAAAATCGAGCGACGAGGTAAATCCAGCCAGGAACACATTGCCGTCCCGGTCCAGGCCAACACCCTTCACCGTATCGCCGGCCGATCCGCCGATATAGCTCCCGTAGAGGATCGACGCGCCGTCGGCACTCAGTTTCACCAGGAAACCGTCGCCCTCCAGCGGAGTCGGTCCGCCGCTATAGGTGCGCTGGAGTCCGCCGGGAACGGGGAAGTTCTCCGAGGAGGTCGATCCGCACACATAGACGTTGCCCTGCGCGTCGAGCGCCAATCCGGTTGCGACGTCCAGGCCGGAGCCGCCGAAGTACGTCGTGTAGAGGATGCGGCTGCCATCCGGAGAGAACTTTGTCACGAAAGCCTGAATATCGCGTTCACCGCTGAAGCCTGCCACGTGGGCGCTGCCTTGCGCGTCCACTTGCACCGCAACGC
>VFZO01000509.1 GCA_016871155.1 Acidobacteriota bacterium
GTTGATTCAAGAATCTAGTGAGCACCCATCAAAAAGCAGCGAGGCTGAATCACGATCCGTCGACGTACGGAGCGTTTGCGGAGATTGGCGCGGCGCAGGAGGTGGTGGCGTGGTTCTTCCGGTCGGGAAGGGCATCGGGGACGGTGGCGAAATCGATGTCGGCCTACGACATGGTGGTGTCGGACGCGATTTATGGCGCAACGCAGCGGTATGTAAGCCGGCAGCGGTTGCAGTCGATGCTGGGGCACGAGTATTCGTTGCTGCAACAGAGGTTGGACGAGCAGCGCGGGGGGACGACCAAGTTTTTCGCGTTCGCCGATACGGTGGCGACAAACCGGCGGTCGAAACCGGGGAGCGGGCATGGGTGGTTGGGGATTCGTTTTCAGAATGAACCGCGGGCCGAGCCGTCCGAGATTTTGATTCACGTGCGGTTGCTCGATCCGGTGACCCTGCGGGAGCAGGAGGTCATCGGCATCCTCGGCGTGAACCTGATTCATGGTGCGTTTTATTTGAACGACAAGCCGGCGGAGTTGATCGCGGGGTTGATGGACGGGCTAAGCCGTGTGCGGTTGGAAGTGGATATGATCAAGTTTTCGGGGCCGGCGTTCGCGGGCGTCGACAACCGGTTGATGAGCTTGCAGCTTGTGTCGCAAGGACTGACCGACGCCGCAGTGTTTACGGCTTCGGGCGAGGCGGTGGAGCCGGCGGAGATCTTGTTCGGGAAGCCTGTGTTGTTGCAGCGCGGGAGGTTTCGGCCGGTCGCAAACGTAACGCTCGACATGTTGTATTGCGCCAGCGAACGTATGATTGCGGAGAAGGGTGTCGACGAAGGAAAGTTGGCGGTGTTGATGGAGATGAGCCTGGCCAACCTGATGGAGTCGTCGGAGCTGAATCACGAAGACTTTATGGCGCGCGTCGACATGTTGGGAGCGCTCGGGCATCCGGTGATGATTTCGAATTTCACCGCATCGCATCAATTGACGCCGTACCTGCGGCGATATACGAAGATGCCGGTCGGGTATGTAATGGGGCTCGGAACTCTGGAGCGGCTATTCGACGATGTGTACTACCAGGAACTGGGGGGCGGAATCCTTGAAGGCACGGCGCTATTGCTCAACGGCGACACCGATCTGTATATCTATCCGAAGTGGGATACGGCGAAGGATACGCTCATGACGGCGGATGAGTTGGCGGTCGCGCCGCATTTGCGGCACCTCTATGCGCATTTGATCGAGAACAAGCGGATCTTTTCGCTACCGGTGTTCGATCAGGCGGATCTGCCGATTATGCCGGCCGAGATTTTGGACCGGATTCAGGGCGGCGACATGAGTTGGGAACGGTATGTGCCGCCGCCGGTGGCGGAACGTATTCGTGTGGACCATCTGTTTGGATTCAAGTCGTAGTAAGGTAGGTAGCTGGTTCGAGCTACTTCCATGCGAATTTTACTAGCGATTCTTCCTGTTGCGTTGCTGCACGCGCAGCCGCCCGCGCCAGCTCCGTCGAAGCCGCCCGTAAGGGTCCGGCCCCAGGCTTATCCGGACCGGCCACCGGCGCCGGCGGAAAAGGTCGAGCGAGGAAAGGCGGTCTACGGTGTGAACTGCACGTTCTGCCATGGGACCGATGCACGCGGGGGATCGGGCGGTCCGAATCTGATTCGCAATGAGGTCGTCCTGAAAGATCAGGACGGCGAACTGATCGCCAAAGTCGTTCGCGAAGGGCGCGAGGGGATGCCGAAGATGAACCTCACCGATGCGCAGGTATCCGATATTGCGGCGTTTATTCACAGTTTCAAGGTTGGCGGGTATGACGCTTCGCGGATGACGCCCGAGACGATTGTCGTCGGCAAGGCGGATGCCGGCAAATCGCACTTCGCGTCGACGTGTGCGGGTTGTCACTCGGTGACGGGCGATCTGAAGGGGATCGGCGGACGGATCACGGACCCGAAAGTTTTGCAGCAGACGTGGATCATGCCGGGATCGGGAAGGGGAGCGGGGGCGCGCCGGGTGTCGCCGACGACGGTGACCGTGACAGAGGCGAGTGGCAAGAAGACGAACGGGCGGCTGGTTCGGATCGACGATTTTCTGGTGACGGTCGCAGGCTCCGACGGTCCGCCGAGGACGTTTACGCGTGTTGGCGACGTTCCGCGGGTTGAACTTCACGATCCGCTAAAACCGCATAAAGATCTGTTGGCGAAGTATACCGACGACGATATTCACAATCTGACTGCGTACCTGGTGACCGTGAAATGAAGCGCCTCCTACTAGCTGTTTCGATTTGCGCGGCGGCGCAATCGCTTGATACGGCGACCCTGCACAAACCGCTGGCCAACGACTGGCCGACGTACTCGGGCGACTATTCGGGCAAGCGGTACAGCAAGCTCACCCAGATTACACAGGCCAATGTGAAAGGGCTGACGCTGGCATGGACGACTCGGGTCACGGCTGGACCGCCGGCGCAAGGCGGCGGGTTTGGCGGATTCCGAGGATTCGGCGGGCCGACGTATGAGACGCACATCGGCGGAGTCGGCAAGAACGACTTTGGCGGGAACGCGAATATTCGGGCGTCGGTGCTGGTGGTTGACGGCACGCTGTATTTTTCGACGCCAGACAATGCTTGGGCCGTCGATGCGCGCGATGGACGAATCTTGTGGCACTACTACTGGCGGACTCGCGGCGGCACGCATATTGGCAACAGAGGCCTCGGCATGTGGGGCAAATGGCTCTACATGGAGACGCCGGACAATTACTTGGTATCGCTCGACGCGGCGACGGGTAAAGAGCGTTGGCATAAGGAAATCGCGCCGTTCGAACGGCAGTATTTTTCGACGATGGCGCCGATTGTGGTCGGCAATCACATCATCGTGGGGACG
>VFZO01000510.1 GCA_016871155.1 Acidobacteriota bacterium
CGAAGCCGACATCGGGAAGCTTGGCTTTGTGGTCACGCAGGTCGCGGACGCCGTGCTGGCCTACGACATCAGCATCACGCTGTCGACGCGCTCCACGAAGGCGATGATGCGCGCAACCAAAGGGGCGATTTCTCATGTCGCCGGGTTGGTCTCGCCGCCGACGCTGCCGAGCACGCTCCTCGCAAGCCTCGCATGCCAGGCCCACCGACGCCCGCGTTGGCCACCGTGCACCCCCTTGACACGCCTGCGGCCTGCGGAGAGCCTTCTTCCGATGGCTGATGAGGGCCACCACCGTCGAAAGTCATCCGACTGAACTATCAATCCGCCGAATCCACCGACCGAACAAGGGCCTACAGCGATGCCGCGTCAAATCTCAATACTCTTTTTAGCCTTGCCATTCTTTTTGATGATCCAACTGGGTTGTCAGGCGAGTGCGAAGCCTCCAAAAACGATCACCAATAGCATCGGGATGGAACTCGTGCTGATCCCTGGAGGGACGTTTGAGATGGGATCACCCATCGGAGAAGCAGGCGCTGATGACGACGAAAGGTTGCATCGGGTCACTCTCAGCAAGGACTATTACTTGGGAATGACGGAAGTCACTCAAGAGCAATACAAGAAGGTGATGGGAAACAACCCTAGTTACTTTCAGGAGCAAGTCATCCGCACGAGCGACACTTCGATGTATCCGGTCGAACAAGTGTCGTGGGACAAGGCCGTGGAGTTCTGTAAGAAGCTCTCAGACTTGCCTGAGGAAAAGAAAGCTGGTCGCGTGTATCGACTACCGACCGAGGCGGAATGGGAACATGCTTGCCGAGCTGGTAGTCGAACTGCTTATTACTTTGGCGAGAACAGCCGCGATTTGGAGATGTATGCTTGGTACGGCGATAACAGTGGCAGCAAGGAACTCGATTCCACTGCGCTTTGGGCTCGGTTGAAAGACAATCCGCATGAGTACCTAGGCGTTTTGTTGACAGCGGGTTGCACGACCCATCCGGTAGGCAAGAAGCTGGCCAACGCCTGGGGGCTCTTCGACATGCATGGAAACGTCTGGGAATGGTGCAGTGACTGGTACGGGGAGTACCCCACGGTTGCCGTGCTTGATCCCACTGGACCAAGTGAGGGATTGCTCCGCGTGGGCCGTGGCGGCTGTTGGCACGACACCGCCGCGGGCTCTCGATCGGCGTTCCGGCACTGGGACTTCGAGTCGATCCTCAGCGATGACGCCGGCATCGGCTTGCGCGTTGCCCTGAGTTCCTCCGGAGTCTCCAAGTAGGCGAAGCCGCTCATGTTTCATTTGGTCTTCACCCAGTCTTGAGACCACTCGAGCTGCGAGGAGTTCAGGCCATCAGCGGCCTGCATTCCTCTGACTGAGTTCGGCGAATCTCCATGTTTCAACCTTCGGGGTCAGCATGCCCCGGGTGTTCGGGGACGCTTCAGCTGGCATGAAGCATCCTTTCGTCCCACTATTGTGCGCCCGAACGGCGCGCTCGGGTACCGCCCGCCGGCACCGGAGGCGATCGCTGCTGGACCGCCCTCCGCTTCGCTCCGGGCCGTCCAGCAGCGGCTTCCGATGGGAAGGACTACTGCGTAAACTGTGGACTCAACAGCGGGGGAAGGTCAGACGGTCCGCCGGAACGATCGATCTATCTGAGCTTCGACGATGACCGCCTTGCCGGAATCGACGCGTCTCAGCTAGACGCCCTGCTCGAGGAGTACTTCCGCCGCCATCCGGAAATCCGCCGCAAGGGTGCGACGAAGGGCCGCGCTGCGTGGTTCCTTGACGAGATCCAGCTGGTGGAAGGCTGGGATCGTTTCGTCCGACGCGTGCTCGACACCGAGTCGATCGACATCGTCGTGTCCGGCTCTTCTGCGCGCATGCTTTCGCACGAGATCCACAGCTCCCTCCGCGGCCGCGCCATGACCACGGGAATCGCGCCTTTCAGCTTCCGCGAGGCGCTCCGCCACCGTGGCGAGGAGCCGACGGTGCGAGCGGAGCGACTGACAGCAGCGGCCAGGAGCGCGGTCGAGAAGCGCCTGCGCGAGTACCTCGTGGTGGGTGGGTTTCCCGAAGCGCAAGGTTCGGGCAAGCGGCCGCTCGACCGAGCCACCCGGATCGCGCTCTTGCAGGGCTACGTCGACAACGTGCTGTTCCGCGACGTGATCGAACGGCACGCGGTGTCGCAGGTCGCCGCGCTGCGCTGGATCATCCGCCACGCGCTGCGAAACCCATGCGGCAGCTTCAGCGCGACCAAGCTGCACGACGACCTTCGTTCGCAAGGCCACAACGTGGCGAAGGACACCGTCCACGCGCTGCTCGACCACCTGATCGACGCCTTCGTCATTGCCGCGGTGCCGGTCGCCACGGATTCCGAGCGCCGACGAAACACGAACCCACGGAAGGTCTACCCCGCGGATCCCGGCCTGATCGACGCCTTCGACACGAGCGGACGATCGAACACCGGCCACGCGCTCGAGACCGCCGTCTACAACGAGCTGTCTCGGCGCGGTGCGGACATCGCCTACGTGAAGACCAAGGACGGGTTCGAGGTCGACTTCCTTGCGCGCCACCCCGACGGGCGGCAGGAGCTGATCCAGGTCTGCGCCGACCCGACTGACGCCGCCACGTGGCAGCGCGAAACCCGCGCACTCGACGCGGCTCACTCAGAACACCCGAGAACCGAGCGGCTCGTCATCGTGCTGGACGTGACCGGCCCCCCGAAAACTGATCCATCCGCTATGAGAGTCCCGACCGGCCCCGGCTGGGCCAAGTGAGGCTTCGAGACTCTCGATGAAACGGACACGACACACCCCTGAGCAGGTCATCAACAAGCTCCGC
>VFZO01000511.1 GCA_016871155.1 Acidobacteriota bacterium
CATAGCGACAGTGGGTTTCCGCCGCAGGCGCCGGTGAAGAAGGTGGCGGGCGCGCCGGTGGGATAAAAATACGAACATATGGGTCAATTTACGATCTATCTTGACGACCAACTCGAAGAGCGGGCGCGGCGAGAGGCGCGTCAGCAGGGGATTTCCGTTTCGAAGTGGATCGCGAATCGTATCGAAGCCGGTCCGCGGAAGCAGTGGTCGCCGGAGGCGCTGGCCGAGCTAGGAACCTGGAAAGACTTTCCGTCGCTGGAAGAGATTCGCAAGAACGATGGTGAAGATCTGCCGCGTGCGCTTTTTGGATTAGAGAAGTTCTCCATCGGCGCGAACGCGATTCTTCAGACGTTGTAGGGAAATGGTAGTCCGCGATTTCGCCGAATTGATCGCAATCCCAGAGCCCGTGCGATAGGAGATCGAACGCGGGCTTCTGGGAAGCGAGAATCAGACACGCCGGCGACGTCAGTTCTCGATGCTCGTCGGCGCGTGCCGTGTACTGCCCTTCGATGAGATGGCGGCGCGAACGGCTGCCCGGATTCGCCTGGATCTCGAGGCCCGTGGTTCGCCGATTGGGCCAATCGATACGCTGATCGCGGCGACGGCGCTGGCGCATGGCGCGATTCTTGTTACGCACAATGTTCGCGAGTTCGAGCGCGTGGCTGGGCTCATCATCGAAGACTGGTTCGACTAACCCGGCACGGGCAGGCGGATCTCGATCCGCGCGCCGCCGCCTTTGCTGTTTGACGCGCTGATGGTCTCTCTTTCAACGGATGGCCGAGAGCGGTTGGCATCACGGCAAGTGGGATCATCGCAAGTTCGTTCACGCAACGAAAGACAAAATCCACGTCGACACCAAATTTACCCGTTATCGGGCCGACGGCTCGGTCATAGGTTCCTACGAGTCGCTCCACATCCTGGCTTTCGAAGGTGGCCGGTGGGGAGTGATAATGCGCTCGAGCTTTGCTGAATAGGCTGCTGCTGCGCCGATCTCATCATTTCGTCCCATATAGCTTCGCGGCGAGCCTGTCGCGGCGGCTTTCGGACCGTCTAATTGCCCGGCCTCCCGTCTTTGGGGGCCAACAACAGCGCTCTTCTCTCAATCCTCGTGCATTCCGCCAACATCCGCCTGGCGCGCAGCGGTCAACTTCGCCGCGAGCGGCGCGCAGGATTCGCGGATTACAAGTTTCACGCTCAGAATCCGCTGTTCGGCCGGCTGGCTCCCGCCCGCCCGGACGTGTCTCAACAACGTCTCAACCGCCGCCTGTCCAATCTCGTACTTGGGCGTCTGAATCGTGGTCAGCGGCGGATTCACAATCTGCGACAGATCCACATCGTCAAACCCGATCAGCGAGATCCGCTCCGGAATCGGAATCTTCAACTCCCGCGCTGCCAGGCCGACGCCGAACGCCATCGCGTCGTTGCCCGCGAAAATCGCCGTGATCCCCGTGTGGTCCGCGAGAATCCTGCGTGCTAGTTGGTACCCGCCGGAGAAGCTGTTCTGTCCGTGGAAGACCAATGGAGGCGGTACCCGGGCTGAATTCAACGCGGCCGAAAAGCCCCGTAACCGCTCCGTCAAATTCCCGTGATGCTTCGGGCCGGTAAAATGGGCGATCGTCCGGTGCCCCAACTGCGCCAGATAGCTTCCCGCCAATCGGCCGCCTTCGTGGTTGTCGGCCAAAACGGTGCTGAATTCCGTGCGCACAGGCGGCTTGTTGAGCAGCACAATGGGGATTCGCAAGTCGATCAACTGTTTCAACTGTTCCCGGCGCAAAGACGCCACCGAGTTCATCAGAATGCCATCCACACGCTTTTCACTCAGGGACCGCAGATAGTTCATCTGCTTGTCGCCGTCAAAGTCGCTGTTGCAAAGTATCAGGTCGCAGCCCGACGCGTGCGCCGCATCCTCGGCGCCCCGCGCGACCTCGGCAAAGTACGGATTTCGAATGTCGCTGATCAGCAGGGCCAGCGTGTGGGACCGGCCAGTCACCAACCCCCGGGCAACCCGATTCAGGCGATAGTTCATCTCCGCCGCCACCTGCATCACTCTCTGGCGCGTCCCCTCGTTTACACCCTGAAAACCGCTCAGGCAACGGGATGCCGTCGATGCGTTAACACCGGCGGCGCGGGCGATGTCCTTCAATGTAACGGCCATTAATTCCAATCTATCAACAGGTCCAACCGCGGCCCTACTCGGCCAAAGTCCAAGGCTCCCGGTACTCCCATCGCAGCGCTGCATTCGCCTCCGCGTCGCCGATCACCGTTTCCGCCTCCGGATCCCACCGCAGCACCCGCCCGGTTTGCATCGCCGCGTTGCCCAACTGGCACATCACCGCCGTCCGGTGACCTTCTTCGATATCCGCGTTCGGCCGCTGCCGGGACTTTACGCACGCCAGAAAATTATCAATATGAAGGCTGTCGAGATTCCCTCCGGATTCCCGCATCGGGGCCATCGCGCCGTCCTTCCCGTTTGCTCCCGCGCCGGTCCAGATCTCCGGCGCCACCGAAAAACCTTCCCGCGTCAGCGTCATCGTGCCCTTCGTGCCGTGAAAGTCCAGCAGAGTCGTACTGCCCGCGTTCACTTCCCGGCTCACCCAGCTCACGACACACCCGGGAAAGGAGTAGATGGCCTGCTGCACGTCCGGCGTCTCGCCTCCGTCATTCAGGACATAGCGCGCTCCGAAACTCGCCACCGCGTCCGGCGCCTTCGCGCCCAGAGCCCACCGCGCTATGTCCAGGCTGTGCGCCCCCCAGTTTGTCATCTGCCCGCCGGAGTAGCTCTTGAACCACCTGTAGTTGTAGATGCACCGGAATGGGTCGAACGCCAC
>VFZO01000512.1 GCA_016871155.1 Acidobacteriota bacterium
CGGGCTGCACTTCGGATTCGAAGTGAAGCAGTTATGGAACAACGCGCCCTCGCGCGCCACGCGATCGAAGTTCGGCGTCTTTACCCACTTCGCGCCGTAGGCGCCGGCGTGGCCGTGTCCCCAATCGTCGGCGATGACGAAGAGAATATTCGGACGCTTGGCCGGTTGAGCCGGCAGCGCGGCCATTCCAAGTGCATGCAGAAAGTTGCGGCGGGAAAGCATCTCAATATGGTACGCCGTCAAGCGTGCCCATACGTCCACGCAGGTAGTCGAGTTGCGCTTGCGCCAATCGCTCCTCGCTGTCCATCACAAACGGCCCGCCGAACAACAGCGGACCCTCGGCCGGCTCTCCGCCGAACACTAGATACTCACCCGCATCGAGCATCACCGACTCGCCGGCCGACAACACCTCCAGCGCACCGTTGAATCGATAGATCGCCAACTCGAACGCTGCGTCGATCTTCAATTCGACATTCGCCTCCGCGATCACATGCGCCAACAACGCCGGCTGCGCTAACACCGCCGGACCAGTCGAGCCATCTAGCGTCCCCGCCACCAACCGCAGCCGCGCGCCGCCGAGATCGACCACCGGAATCTCTTCCGCCTGCACAGCCCGATAGCGAGGCTCGACGAGCTTGCGTACGCGAGGCAAGCTCGTCCACATCTGCACGCCATGCAGCACCACACCGGGTTCGGGCTTCTCGGCATGAATGATGCCGCGGCCCGCCGTAATCCACTGCGCGCCGCCCGCTCCGACGCGGCTTTCGTTGCCGAGCGAGTCGCGATGCACCTGCTCGCCCTCGAAGAGGTACGTGATCACCTCGATTCCCGCATGCGGATGCGCAGGAATCCCAGGCCCCGGCTTCACTGTAAATGGTCCGAAGTGATCGAGAAAAACAAACGGCCCCACCGACCGGCGCTTCGCCGTCGGCAGCGCGCGCAGCACAACCAAGTCACCCACTGGCGCGCTCTTCGCGGTAATCCGTTCTGCTACGTGTCGCATGGCATCCCTACCGGAAATTCCGAACTAACTCCAAATCAAACTGCGGGTCCTTCGTCGACCAGATCACCCGCTTATCATCCGGCGACACCGTGAAACCGCGGATTGTCAATGCCGTGCTCGCGCCGTCGTTCGGGAGTGGGATCGTTCCTACTTTTACGGCCGGCCCACCGGCGAAAGGTAGCTTGTACAAAGTCGCGTCCTGTTCGCGCAGGAAGTAGGCGCCGCTGTTTGTCAGCGAGACCGCCCTCGGTGCAAGATCCAGTTCGAGCATCTGGGGGGCTCCGCCAACTGAAGGGACTCGAAACAGCCCAAAGTTCTGTGAGTCTGTCAAACCGTACGCGGTCTTTCCGTCCGGCGTCTCCCCGACGATTACTGCCGCTCTCCCGTCAAACATTAGTGCGCCGTCACGCCCATCCGGCCGCACGCGCCACACCTGCAATCCCGAGGTGTAGTAAAGATGCTCTCCCCGGCGCGACCACGTCGGATGTGTCGCCAACTGGTTGCCCGAGTTGATCCTCTTCAACTCTCCGCTGACGACATCGACCGACTCCGCGGCTGTCGGTGAGTACTTCCCTGACGCGAATGCGATCGACCTCCCGTCCGGGGACCAGGACATTTCCCCGAGAGGCTTCGCATCGCTCGTAATGCGCACGGGCGGCCCGCCCTCCGTTTTCGCCACCCAGATCTCCAATTGCCCGTTTCGTTCCGATTGGAAAACCACCGATCTTCCGTCCGGTGAAAACGCGGGGTACAAGTCCGAACGGCTTGATGGCGCGAACGGCTGCGCACGCTCGGTCGCAGCCAATTCGGATTGCATCAATTGAGAATTACCGCCCGAACTCGCCGAACCGTAGATCAGCATTGAAGACCCATCCGCGCTGGGATGAGATATGGAAACAGTCATGCAGTCGCGCTCCGCGTCCATTATTTTCCCGCCGCTTCCGTCCATCGCGACACGGTGCAGCCGGAAGCCGATTCCCGGCCTGGCAACACACATCAGAACGCTCTTGCTATCGGCTGCCCACGCGAGGCCTCGCGTACCTCCGGGTGTCTCAAACACGACACGGGCCTCGCCTTGCGGCATTCCTTCAGCGTCAATGCGCTGGTAGATCACCTCGGAGTCCGCCGACCGCGCCGTGCCAACCCGGCGCTGATACACCACGGCATGACCGTCCGGCGCCACGGCAGGCGAATAGAATGCGCCGGGCCCTTTCACAATCGCCCGCACCTGGCCGTCGAGCGTCACCCGCGCGATTGATCGCTCACTATTCTCCGCCGTTCGCACCAGAAGCCATTTGCCATCCGGTCCCCAACTCATGTTCAGGTTGTGCGCGTTGAACCGCGCGTGAGAACCCAGCATTGCGATGCGCTTCTCCCCACTCCCATCCGATGAAATCGTGTGTAACCAGACCTCGTGGTCCCGCGACCGTCTAACGAAGGCGATCGTCCTCCCGTCCGGCGACCACTGCGGGCAAAGGTTGTAGCCCGGCGCCGTCACCAATGGCGTAACCTCGTCCGACTTCGCGCCAACCTCTTTGATGTAAATACCTGATTTCGCCTCATCCGGATGCGCCCAGAAGAACACGACCCGTTTCCCATCGGGAGAGAAGCTTGGATGATATTCTCCGCCGGGAAGCGCCGTGAAGGGTACGGGTGCATCTGGCGGCGGGTAACCCGGTTTCCAGAAGATCCAACCCACCACGCAAATCGCAGCGACTGCTGCGGCGATTATCCACGGAAACCGCTGTGACGGCGCATCCGCTTCTTCTTCTTCCTCCACCGGTTCCGGTTTTAATCGCCGCTTGTCCA
>VFZO01000513.1 GCA_016871155.1 Acidobacteriota bacterium
CGTAAACCTATTTCCGGCAGTTGAATAGCGGCGCAGGCTTGCAAAGCGCCGGAAGATGTTGAAACTGGGAGGGATGGAAGACGAACTGGATTCGCTGGAGGTTCACCCTCCGGGTGATCTGGAATGGCTCGGCGTCGCGGGGGCGGCGGAGTCTCACCTGGAGACCTATGGGGGCCGTGTTCACGTCGATTGGGACCCTTCCGCGAAAGTCACCGCATTCGGCCCGCTGAGCTACTTCATCCACTTTCTCAAGACCAGCGGATTGTGGGACGAGTGGGTGGAGTTATGTCCACTGCGGTTTACCAGTAACAACGCGCCGTCAAAGCAGAAGATCCTCGGCACGGTTCTGCTCTCCATCCTCGCCGGGCACAAGCGCTATGCCCACATCACCACGGTCCGCTCCGACAAGGTGCTGCCGGAGTTGCTCGGTATCGAAGGCCTCGCCAGCGAAGACTCCGTGCGCCGCGCCTTCACCCATGCCTCCGACGAAGAGTTGACGCTGTGGCTGGACCGTTGCATGAACACGGTGTTTGAGCCACTGCTGAGCGAGCCGTGGGTGCTCGATGTGGACGCGACGGTCAAGACGTTGTACGGCAAACAGGAGGAGGCGCGTATCGGGTATAACCCGATGAAGCCCGGGCGGCCGTCGCATGTTTATCATGCCTACTGCATTGCGCGGTTGCGGATGCTGCTGAACGTCGACGTACAGGCCGGCAACCAGATCGCTTCCGAGTACGCGCATGCCGGGCTGTGGGGCTGGCTCGACGCGCGGCCGCGCGAGCAATGGCCGGCGATGCTGCGCGGTGACATTGCCTGGGGCACGGAAAAGACGATGTGTGAATGCGAAGCCCGCGGGCTGCCGTTTCTCTTCAAACTGCGGCAGACAGAGGGCGTGGTGAAGCATCTGGTGGAGTTGTCACGTCGGAGAGAATGGCGGTTCGCCGGTGGCGGATGGCGCGCGGTGACCAGCGAATTGCAGTTGCAGGGGTGGACGAAGAAGCGGCGCGTGGTGGTGCTTCGCAGGCCGCTGCCGGAACAGAGTGTCGGGTGTGAGACGGAGACACCAAGCGGGCAGAAGGTGCTGGCGGGGATGGCGGTGTTGCCGAAGACGCAGCGGCTGTTTGAGTACGCAGTGCTGGTGACCTCGTTGCCGGAGGAGGATGTGTTGACGGTGGCGCAGCAGTATCGGGACCGTGGCGATGCCGAGAACATCTTCGACGAGCTGAAGAACCAGTGGGCATGGACGGGGTTCACGACGCACGATTTGAAGCGGAGCCAGTTGATGGCGCGGATCGTGGCGCTGGTCTTCAACTGGTGGAGTTTGTGGGTGCGATTGGCG
Organism: Acidobacteriota bacterium; assembly: GCA_016871155.1. Taxonomy (GTDB): domain Bacteria; phylum Acidobacteriota; class Terriglobia; order Bryobacterales; family Bryobacteraceae. The sequence continues at coordinate 1,340 of VFZO01000513.1, forward strand.
GTGCCGGGCCGCCATACCGAGGCGGTGACGAGCCGGCCGGCGCTGGTCTATGGAGTTGCCAAACGGACCACGCACGGGAATCAGTCCAGAGTGACGATCACGAGTTGCCATGGCAAGGCGGAAGTGATCGCGAAGTTACTGGATAACGTCAACCGGTTTCTGCTTCGGTTTACCGCCGCTGCGGAGCAGTTGAACAGGAAACAACGCTGGGCCAGGCTGGTTCGGATTATTCTGCGCGAGTTCTTTCCGAAACGGGCTCAGGAGGAGGCGCCGCTGCTCTGTTGAGCCGGGGCAACTGCCGGATTTGGGGTAAATGACGATTACGACGGGCTCCTGTTGTTTTTCGAGGACAATCGTCTCGGACTTAGGCGACTTCACCTTCCAGCCCTGGTACTGGTCGCCGTCGGGGCTCTTCACTTCAAGGCCTGTCGTCTGGGCCGAAGCGCCGGCGCCGGCGCGAACCTGCTCCATGATCTCTTGTCCGGGGTTGTTTCGTCGTGGATCGGTCTCGAGCACGTGGACATTGACTGGCGGGTCCTTAGGCTCGGAGCGGTATGCCGTCGAAGTGCTCGAGACCGCCGATTGCGAGAGCCTGGCCTGCGTGACTCCGGGCGGTAGCGAACCGGTTGGGATCGTACCGCCTTTGTTCGCGCCTGCCCTCAGATTGACCTTCGTCACAGAGGCGGGCTTGGCGGGTTTGGAAGCGGCGGTGTCGACGGGAAATTCGCGGATTGCACCGGCGGTTCGCTGGGAGAGAGCGGGCGTGGGCATGGCGCCTTTCGAGAATTTGCCCCAGACAAACCAGAGGCCCGCGCCGATCACGATGACGCCAACAACGGCGAGGCCGACGATGGGGGCCATCGACGATGAAGGCGCCTGCTGTTGAGCGGGAGCGGCCGCAGGTACCGCTACGTAGCGGCCGCCGCAGTCTCCGCAAAAGGCGGCTCCGGGTTCGGCGGCGGCACCGCATTGGGAACAGCGGAGAACCGGCCCACCCGAGGCGCTTTGCGCGGCGGCCGAGGGCGCGGCTCCAGGGCCGAGGGCGAGAATTAGCGGTACAAGCAGGTTGATGAGCGGGACGAAGATCAGGAGGCCGAGGGCGGGGCTCTTCCCGCGCGCTTTCGCCATTTCCATCCAAACTTTCGCAATGATGAATAAGTTCGCAAGCGGCACGCAGAAGAGCAGAAACCACCAGCCGGGTTTGCCGGCGATACGGCACATCAGGACGACGTTGGCGATGGGGATCCACGCCATTCCCGCGCCCGGTGTATTCGTCTTCTTCGCGATGGTCATCAGGCAGTAGGAAAAGTACACATACATCAAGATGGAGATCGGAAGGGCGATCAACACTATCGATTTGATGGACTCTAACCAAAGCTCGGATTGATCCATGAGAGGCTCCTCGTCTACGGGACTTTGGCGCCGCAGGCGACGCAGAATTTCTTGCCGGGCCGCAGGGGTTGGCGGC
>VFZO01000514.1 GCA_016871155.1 Acidobacteriota bacterium
GGCGCGTCGAAGAGCCGGTGTACGTTGGCGCTCTGCCCGAAGGCATCGATTGTCAGCGCTGCCACGGTCCCGGCGGACGGCACGTGGAACTGGCGCGCAAGCCCGGTGCCGCGCTTGAACAGGTTCGCAAGGCGATCAATCGAGTGACCGGCGAGCGCCAACTGGAGCTTTGCATGGCATGCCATCTGGAGACTACGAGTTCTCCGCTGCCGAACGCCATTCTTCGCTACGACCGGACACCATTCTCGTTTCGCCCCGGCGAGCCGCTGGCCAACTACATCCTGAACTTCGACCACGCGCCGGGCACGGGACACGACGGCAAGTTCGAAATCGTAAGCTCGGCCTACCGGCTGCGGAAGTCGGCGTGCTTTACGAAGAGCGAAGGCAGGATGTTATGCACAACGTGCCATGATCCCCATCAGGCGCCGCGCGGTGCGGAAACCGAGCGGCATTACACCCAAGCCTGCCGTCAGTGCCACGACTCGACTCATGCGCAGTCGCCGGGAGGATGCACCGGCTGTCACATGCCGAAACGGCGGACAAGCGATGTCGTCCACGCCGCGGTTACCGATCATCTGATTCAGCGCCACAAGCCGGCAGGGAACTTGCTTGCCGAGCGGGCGGAGACGCACGAGGAGTATCGCGGCAAGGTCGTGCCGTACTACCCAGCGGAGGCGGATGAATTGTACCGGGCCGTCGCACAAGTGAAACAGCGGAGCAACCTGAAAGCGGGGATCGCACAATTGACGGCGGCGATCCAGCGTCACCGGCCGGCCCGCGCGGAGTGGTATTTGGAGTTGGCGGAGGCTCTGGAGAACGACGGCCTGTTGTCCCGGGCGCTGCCTTGGTATCGCGAGGCGGTGCGGCGAGACCCTTCGTCGGCCGTAAGCTGGCAGAAGTTGGGGACGGCGCTGCGGCGATCCGCGCGACACGCCGAATCAGTTTCGGCGTTGCAGCGGTCCGCGGCGTTGTCGGGCGGCCGCGCGTTGACGTGGCATGAACTGGGTCTGACATACCGTGCGCTGGGCAGAATGGCGGAGTCGGCCGCGGCGTTCGAAAAGGCGATTGCGCGCGATCCGGATATGCCGGAGGCGCACAACAATTTGGGAATTTTGCGGATGGCGGCGGGCGAAGCGTCTTTCCGTGAGGCGATACGCATTCAGCCCGACTACGCCGATGCGCATGGGAATTTGGCGAGTCTGTTGAGCGCGGCTGGGCGATTCGTGGAGGCGGAACCGGAGTTTGAAATCGCGCTGCGGCTGCGGCCGAACGATGCCGGCGCGCGGTACAACTACGCGATGCTGCTCGGGCGATTGCGACGTTACGACGACGCCCAGCGAGAGCTTGAGGCGTGTCTGCGCGTGGATTCCGCGTTTGGCGACGCCTACGAACTGTTGGGAGAGTTGCTGCTGGCGCGTGGCGACTCTGCAGGTGCTGCTGCACGGTTTCGTGAAGCCGTGCGCTTGCGGCCGGCGTCCATGCGCGCCGTATTTGGGTGGGGCGTCGCGCTGGCGGCCTCGGGCGACAGAGCCGCGGCGATCGTGCAGTTGCGCAGAGCGGCGGCAGGGACGGATACGGAGATTCGAGGAAAGGCTGGGGCGGCGTTGCGGGGGATGAGAAAGTAGACGGCGTCAGCGTTGCGTTCCCATTCCGTCCGGCAGTGCGGAGCCGTGAATCCTCGACAGAGGGCCGGCTTCCTGCCAACACGCGAAGCTCGCCGCCGGAACGTCCCGAACTGGCGCCTGCCGGGCAGACGCCAGTTCGGCGATTGAGAGCGCTCCTTTTAAGAAAACAGCTAAAGCGCCAGGTCGATAAAATGCCCGGTGAGCAGGCAGCCTGAGGCGCCCGAGTCAAGGAGGGAGGGAGTGATCACTTCTCCTCCCAACTGAACGGTGGTACCGGGGTCGGCGTATGCCTTCACCGGCTGATTGATAACCCAGCGTTGTGAAACCGGGTCGGTACCGATCTGGACGGGTATAGTAGTGAAGAAGTGATCTTTCCCTGAGGAGTAAAAATAGAGCCACATCGTCCATACCCTGGAGTCGGTTGCAGTTCTCCCCGTGCACGCCAAGTGTTCCAGAACTGCCCGTTTTCCCGCGGGAACTACAAGCAGGTCTTGATTTAGAAACCTGAACGACCCGATGGGTGCCGAGACGATTAGACTCTTGGCAAACGGTTGCCGGGCTGGGTGATCGGCATCCTTCATCAGAACAGCGCGAACCTGGGCGGCCAGCGGTGCGGCGAACGTGTGAATGATGAGGCCGAGCGAGACCGTTCCGGCCGCAAGCCACACTAAGCGTTTCGAAAAGTAAGTCGACATTGTTTCTCCTTAATAAGCCAAATCCACGTAGTGGCCGGAAATCATGCATCTCGCATTTCCTTGCCCCATGGAGCCGTTTTGCAGTTCGCCGCCGATTTGCACACCGAAACCCGCGTCCGCATAGGCCCGCGCCGGCTGGGAAGCAACCCAGATTGCTCCGCCCTGTAACGTGCCAGTCTGGGAGGGAACCCCGTACAGCAGATGGTCCGACTGTAGAGATGTGTAGCGGACCCAAAAGGTCAGAACTTTGGTGTCGGACGGCGTGAACGCGGCGCACGACAAATGCTCAATGACGGCCCGCTTTCCGGCCGGAACTATAATCGCGTTCAGAGCCGAAAAGCTAGAATCCCCCGGCGCGATGTTGATTACCCTAAATCCGGCAGTTGGCGGCGACCCCAACGGGCGTAACGCGCTCCGCGGCGAAGGCAAAACCCGCAAAGTCGCGATAGATCCGGGTGAGTATCTCGGGCCACGGCGTA
>VFZO01000515.1 GCA_016871155.1 Acidobacteriota bacterium
CGTGCAGCCGACGCCGGCGTGAAAAATGTGCTCATCTTGGTCGATCTCTACGACCCGCTCGGAGCACCGACCGAGGCCGGGCGCCGCCAGTCCGCCGAGAAGTTTCGTCCGTGGCTGGAGGCCGCCGCCACCCTCGGTTGCAGCGGAATCCGGGTGAACGCCCGCAGTGACCTCAAACTCCCGGCCGACGAACAAGCGCGCTTGGTCGCCGATGGCATGTCCCGACTGCTCGCGTTGAGCGGGCCGCTGAACTTGGACGTGATGATCGAGAACCACGGCCAGGGGACCTATTGCGACGGCGCCTGGATCGCCTCGATCGTCAAGCAGGTCGGCAACCCCCGCTGCGGCACCTTGCCTGACTTCGGCAACTTCCAAAAAGACCGCGCGCGCGGCGAGTTTCATGATCGTTACGCGGGGGTCGCGGCGATGCTGCCCTACGCCAAGTGTGTCTGCGCCAAAGCGCATGATTTCGATGCCAACGGCGAAGAGTGCTACACTGACTATGCCCGGATGCTGCGGCTGGTCGCCGACTCCGGCTACCGGGGATGGATCGAAGTCGAATACGAAGGCCCGGGTGGCTCACCCCGCACCCCGCCGCCCAATCGCACCCCCGGCCCCGCACTCGGCGAACGCGACGGGGCGCTCGCCACCAAGCGCCTGCTGCAAAAACACCTCGGTGCGGCCCTGCGCACCAAGTCCTGAAGCCACCTCTCTCATTACTGCCATGAAGCCTCGTTCCCCCGTTTCTCGCCGCGAATTCCTCCAACTCACCGCCTCGGCCGCGGCCATGCTCGGCCTCGCCGGTTGCGCCGGCGTCACGATCGCCGACGCGCCGAAGGTTCGCCCGCCGCGCCCAATTCAACCCGGCGCCAAGCTCCGCATCGCCGGCATGGGCTTCAACAATAAGGGATTCGCCGACATTCGATCCTTTCCCGACGAGGAAATCGTCGCGTTGTGCGATATCGATTGGGGTTTGCAGAAGGTGCAGGAGACCTTCGCGGCGTTTCCGCGCGCCAAACGCTACAAGGATTTCCGGAAGATGCTGCTCGAGATGAGCGACCAGATCGACGCGCTCGTCATCAGCACGCCGGACCACATGCACTTCCTGCCAGCCTACATGGCGGTTGCGATGGGCATTCACGTCTACGTCCAGAAACCGCTGGTGCGCACGGTCTGGGAGTCGCGTGAACTGCGCCGCCTGGCCGAGCAGAATCCCAAAGTCTGCACGCAGATGGGCAACCAAGGCCACCAAATGGAAGGCATTCGTTTGGTGAAGGAGTGGATCGACGCCGACGTGATCGGGCCCATCCGCGAGGTCCACATCTGGACCAACCGTCCGATCTGGCCGCAGGGCTGGACCGACCGTCCCGCCCCGCAACCGATTCCCGCGGGCTTGGACTGGGACCTCTTTCTCGGGCATGCTCCTGAGCGGCCCTACAACATCGCCTATCATCCACACGACTGGCGCGGTTGGTCCGAGTTTGGCGCCGGTGCGCTGGGCGACATGGGCTGCCACACGATGGATGCCGCGTTCTACGCCTTGAATCTCGGCGACCCGATCAGCATCCAAGCCGAGTCCCCCCAGGCGGTGGTCGAGAGCTTTCCGGCGTGGTCGGCCATCACCTATGAATTTCCGGCCCGCGGGAAAATGCCACCGGTGAAAGTGACGTGGTCCGACGGCGGCAAACTGCCACCGCGGCCGAAGGATTTCGACGCCGGGCGTACACTCACAAAGAGCGGCCAGTATTATGTCGGCGAGAAGGGCACGATTTTCGACGGCCAGGATTACTGCAACAGCCCGCGCATCATCCCGGAGGCGAGAATGCGGGAGCTTCAACCCAGTCTGCCGCCCAAGACGCTCCGGCGGCCTGATCCCCTGGGCAACCCCTACCTCGCTTGGACGCAGGCCATCCGCAAGGGCGACCCCGAGTGGGCTGGTTCGCACTTCGCCTACTCGACGCGGTTGACCGAATTCGTGGTCCTGGGCAATTTCGCGCTGCGTGCGCCGGGCAAGAAAATCCTGTGGGACGGAGCCCAGATGGCCGTCACCAACCTGCCCGAGCTTAACCAGTTTCTAAAGCCGACGTTCCGCCCCGGCTGGGCGCCCCCTGAATTGGAGAAAGCGCAACGCCAAGGCACGGAAGACCTGAGCGTACCCGCCCAACTCCGCGATGGTTCGCCCGGTTACATGAAGAAGAACCAGAAGAAATAGCCGCCGAACTTCACACGCACGAACCCCGTCCCTCCCCAATGTCCCAACGCTCTCTGAAAAATTCGGATACTGCACCCCGCAAATGAAAAGTTCCCCATCCTTTGTCATAGTTTGCTTCCTGCTGATGAACATTGCTTTTCCGCTGCACGCGGCGCAGTCCGCTTCTCCAGCGAAAGAGCCGGGTTACGATCTTGTGGTCTACGGTGGCACCTCCGGCGGCGTAATCGCCGCCGTCCAAGCTGCGAAAATGGGCCGTAAGGTCGTGCTGGTCTCCCCGACGCGAAATCTGGGCGGCCTGACCGCCAGCGGTCTCGGCACGACCGATACCGGCGGATGGCCGCAGATCATCGGCGGCCTGGCGAGCGAATTCTACACTCGAATCCACCGTCACTACGAAGACCCGAAAAGCTGGAAGTGGGTGACACGCGAGTGAGGTGACCGCCGATAATTGATCCGCTGGCGGTGACAGTCTGGGGCGTGTAGAAAGGAACGCAGATCATGAAAGGCAAACGACACACGACTGAGGAAAAGATCCGGACCCTGCGGGAGGC
>VFZO01000516.1 GCA_016871155.1 Acidobacteriota bacterium
AAGGACATCAATCTGACGGGGGATGGCAACCCAGAGAGAGTAGCGGGGCTCGCAACATATGGGGCGTTTGGAGACGTACTTGGAATCCGGCCAAGACTGGGGCGGTGGTTCACTGAGGACGAGGACAAGCCGGGAAAGGACAGGGTAATTCTGATCAGCGAACGGTTGAGTGAGCGCCGCGGATGGCACATCGGCGAATCGATCGAAGTGAATGGGGAGAAACGGACGATTGTGGGAGTGCTGCCGGATTTCCTTGGCTTGGCAAAGGGTACCGACGCCGTGATTCCGATGGCGCCTGTGCTGGAACGAGAGGGGCATGGCGATCACCGCGTGTTTGCGTTAGCGCGAATGCGGCGCGGCGTATCTACGGGAGAGGCTCTGGACGAGATGCTGCGAATCTGCACGCAGTTGGAAACTGAGTTTCCCAAGCCAAACCGTGGTTGGCGAGTCCGCTTGCAGAGTATTCGGGATTGGCTTGTCGACAGCCGGACGCGAGAAACCTACAACCTGTTACTGGCGGCGGCCGGACTGTTGCTGCTCGTGGCCTGCGTCAACGTCGCGAATCTCCTGCTGGCCAGGGCGGCGGCGAGAGAGAAGGAGATCGGCATCCGGCTGGCGGCGGGCGCGAACCGGGCAAGACTGACGCGCCAGATGGTGACGGAGAGTCTGGTAATCGCGGTCATCGGCGGAGCGGCCGGGCTGGCCCTTGTAGGCGTGGCGGTCCGGCTGTTGCTGCCCGGCGGCGCTACTATTGACTTCGATGTGGTCGCGTTCTCCGCGGGTGCGACCATGGCGACAGGACTTCTGTTTGGCTTGGCGCCCGCGCTCAAGGTTCGGGACGGGCGCGCGCTGCCAGGCCCAAGGCGAACTCCTGTGCGCCAATTGCTGATCGGCTCACAGGTCGCGGTCGCAATGGTGTTGGTCACAGGAGCCTTACTTCTGGTTCAGACCTTGGTTCGAATGCTAGACGCGGACCTGGGATTTCAAAAAAAGAACCTGTACGTGGCGAAGTTCAGTCCATCTCCCAAGCGTTACGATACGGGAGAAAAGGCCCACAATCTCTATACGTCGATTCTGAGAGAGGTGCGGGCGATACCAGGCGTGGAGTCGGCCGGCATTACGAGTGAGATCCCGCTTGGAAGCATGACGACCGAGATGCGGATGATCGCGGAGGAGAACGGGGCGCGGTTCCAGACTGATGCGGTGCGCTCCAATTGGCGAATTGTGACAGACGGCTACTTGCAAACGCTCGGAGTTAGACTGCTGCGGGGCAGGTTCTGGCACGACGGAGAAGATCCGCGATTGCTGCCCGTTGTTATCAATGCCGAACTGGCCAGACGGCTGTGGCCGGCCGGGGAGGATCCTGTCGGACGGTCGATCCGCCTCGGAAACGGGAGATCCGTCTACGTGATAGGCCTGGTGGGGGACGTCCGCCAAATTGCGGTGGAGGAGCGCTCGCCCACGAACACGCTCTACTTTCCGTCGGACCTCCTTGTATGGGAGACGATGACGTTGACGGTGCGGACGCGCGTGGCGCCTCTCTCGATCGCACCGGCCGTGGAGGCAGCGGTGCGCCGCGTGGATCCGGCTCAACCTCTGTTCGGCGTCCGAACGATGGAGGAACATCTGGCTGAGAGTGCGGCGGGTCAGCGCATGAGGGCCTTGCTGCTCACCGTCTACGCGGGAATGGCGCTGCTACTGGGCGCGGTGGGCGTGGCGGGTGTAACGGGGTATGCGGTTGCCCGGCGCCGGAAAGAGTTCGCGATTCGGATGGCGTTAGGCGCCACGCCAGTGCGGGTGATGGGCGAAGTAACGGGGATACAAATGATGGTGTGTGGCGCCGGCCTCGCGGCGGGAGTGGTTGGCGCGTGGGTGCTGCGGACTAAGATTGAGTCGATGCTATACGGCGTGCAGCCCGGTTCCTTGGGGACCTTCGCGTCCTCGGCCTCCGTCCTGGCCCTGGTAACGCTGCTCGCCTGCCTTCTCCCAGCGCTCCGGGTGACTAGGATTCAGCCGGCGGCGGCGCTGCGGAACGACTAGCCAGCTCCTCCCGCATCGCTTCGCGAAACTTGCCGATTGCCTGGGACCAGCCGCGATCGCTCTTTAGGCGATGCTCAGGATTTGGCTCGTAGTCGACGGCCACGCCGTCAACCACGCGGAACCAGCCAATAATGTCGACAGCCGTTGGCTCCCGGTCCGCCGGCGCACGGTCGTCGATGTAGACGACGCGGCCGTTTCCGGCGTGCTGCGCGGCATCGGCCAGTTCGAGCGGCGCCAGCCGCGCGATCGTCTTGTGAAGATATTCGCGAAACACCGAATTGATCTGGACCGCTCCGTTCTCGGCCACCGCAGCGACAATTCCGCGAGGGTCCAGCGCCCCGGCCGCGTTGATCTCCTCCAAGGTCAAGAAGCTTAGGAGCCGTTGCACCACGCCGTCGCGCCGAATCTCCAACTCATACAGCATTTCCCAATCGTAGCCTGATATTCTCGTGATCGTGAAGCTGTTTTCTCTCTTGGTCCTGGGCCTGCCGGCCGCCGCCTACACCTTCGACGACGCGCAAAAGTTCCTGCGGAACTACTGCCACTCCTGTCACCAGGGAGAGAAACCGTCGGCCGGGTTCCATGTGGCCAAGCTCGCTACGTTGCAAACGCTGCTGGAAGAGCCGCGCCGGTGGAATCGAATGCTGGTGCGGGTCCGCGAACACGAGATGCCGCCGAAGGGCGCGCCGGCACCGGACCTGAAGGCGCGTGAAGCGTTTGTC
>VFZO01000517.1 GCA_016871155.1 Acidobacteriota bacterium
CATCCGATCTATAAAATGTGCGAACGATTTTTCTCCTCCTCGTATCGATCCAAACCCTCCAAGCCCAGCCGGACCGCTTCGGCCTGCCCTCCTGCCCTGGCCATCTCGCCCGCCGTGTCCACTACGTCGTCTGCTTCGACACTCAACTGCGCGCCCCGCTCTGGACCGCCCACGAACTCCAACCCGAAACGGCCAACGCCTCCAAACGCCGCACCCGCTTTCGCAAGGACCGCGAACTCAACAGCCACTCCGCCGCCGCCTTCACCAACTCAGGCTTCGACCGCGGCCACCTCGTCCCGGCCCGCGATCTGCCCGGCGACGAGCAAACATTTCTGATCTCAAATGTCGTTCCCCAAAATCCCGCCGTCAACCGAGGCCCCATGCGCAAACTCGAAGCCGGCATCCGCGCCCACGCCCGGCCCTCGGCCTCCGTCATCGTCGTCACGCGGCCAACCTACGGAGACTGCGGCGTACCCGGCTTCGCGGTTCCGGTCCCCTGCGCCATCGAAAAAATCGTGCTCGTCACCACCGCCGAAACCCGCGCGTGCTACGCCATCCGCCTGCCCAACCGCCCCGGCGCCCAACCCGAAGCCCTCGTGTTAGACCCCTCCCAAACCTTCCCCCTTCTCCAAAATCCACACCCTCCCGAAACCCAGTCACAAACTTTCGAAAAAAATCTTCCGTAGTCTTTCCAGCCACTTCCAGCCAATCCATCCCCAAAACGGCACGAAAACGCTGGACAGCTATGTATCATGTGCCTGTGGAGCGCAACGCGCCCACCCAAAAGCCTCCGGCTAAAAACCGGGGGCTTTTCTAATTCAGGAGCTGCATCATGTCACAAGAAAAAAACACCCGGTCCGAACAGGCACGCATCAACGGCGCAAAGTCGAAAGGTCCCAGGACCAACGACGGCCTGCGCCGCTGCGGTCAGGTCAATCTCACCCACGGCGCCTACGCCGCCACCGTCACCGTCCTCGATCACGAGGACCCCGACGCCTACGCCGCCATCTGGTCAGCCGCGCACGACCAGTACCGCCCCGCCAACGCCTATGAAGGCATGATCGTCGACATGATCGTCGACCACGCTTGGAACCACCAGCGGCTTGTCAACGCGGGCAACGTGTATCTCCGCCAGCAGATGGCTGCCAATCGCGACAACTCGCCCGCCGGTCAGCATGACGACGAATGCCACGTCCGCGCCGAAATCGACGCCCGCCACATCGAAACCCTCGAGCGCCGCGCCCGCCACCATGCCCGTGAGCACGCCCGCGCCATCAAAACTCTGCAGGAAGCGCGCAAGCATTCCACTTCCATAGCAGGGTCCCAAAACTATAACGAACTAAAGGATCTCGTCGCCAAGGAACGCGCCGCCGACCGCCCCGAAACGCGCATCACCCGCCCCATGGACACCGCCATCTGGACCCCGCTCGCCCCGCCGCCCGCGGAATACCCGCTTCCCGTCGATCCGGACCCGCTCCAGTGAGTCTCGTCGGCCCAAGATCGCGCCCGGTCTTGCCAAGGCTTAGAAGAGTGACAGGCGAAGTGTCTCTAAACGCTGCGGAATTCGCCGAGTCAAAACTCCATTTCCGTCCCGATCCGCTGCAAGCCGAAGTCCTGAATGCAGCCTCGCCGCGCCTGCTGCTTTGCTGTTCCCGGCAATGGGGGAAATCTACTGTCACCGCCGCAAAAGCGCTCCACTTCGCAGCCGTGCGCCCGAAATCCACAACGCTCATCGCCTCGGCGTCCTTGCGCCAGTCGCACGAACTCTTGAAGAAGGTGGTGCTCTTCGCGGAGACCGCCGGCGTGCGTTCCAAGGCGGACACCGCCACGGGCATCCGTCTTCTTGGCAATCAAAGCCGAATCCTCGCGTTGCCGCAAAATTTTCGAACCATCCGCGGCTATGCGGCGGATCTTGTTGTCATCGATGAAGCCGCCTTCACGCCTGACGAGGTCTTCGACGCCATTGGTCCGGCGATTGCCGCCACCAACGGCCACCTGTGGCTGCTCAGTTCGGCCTACACCAAAAGTGGATTCTTCTACCGCATGTGGCAGGAACGTCCCGAAGGCTGGCGAATATTCAAGGCAACGGCCGCGGATTGCCCGCGCATCTCGTTCGAATTTCTGGAACGCGAGCAGCGTCTCCGGAGCGACGCGATCTTCCGCCGCGAGTACTTCTGCGAATTCCAATCCGGCCGCCGCCAATTCGTCGACGACGGTCTCATCGAGTCCGCTCACGACCCAAGCTTTGAACACTTCGAGGTGAAGTATGGCTACCCAGCGAATTGATCATCACTATATCGGCCTCGACCTTGGTCAGCGCCGCGACCACACGGCCATCGCCGCACTCGCGGCAACGTTTGATTCGCAGAACGGCGAGCACATCCGCCTTCTCCACCTCCACCGTTTCCCGCTCGGGATGGCCTACACGGAGGTGGGCGGCGCCGTCCGCCGGCTCACAACTTGTCTGCCCGGCAACGCGCCGCGCACGCTAGCCGTCGACGCCACCGGTCCCGGTCTGCCCGTCGTCAACATGCTGCGCGAAGCGCAACTGCCCGTTAGACTGCTGCCCGCGGCCATCACTCGCTCCGGCAACGGCGACCATCCCGTCAAGGGCGTCTACAGCGTCGCCCGCCGCGGCCTGCTGTCCCGCGTTCGCCTCGCAATGGAGACCGGCAAGCTCCGCTTCCCGGCGAACTATCCGCTGCGCGCCCAGTTCACCGATGAGCTGCGCAACGTCGACATCGACAACAACTCGAACAA
>VFZO01000518.1 GCA_016871155.1 Acidobacteriota bacterium
TCTCTCCGGGCGACACGCACGACTGGGACGGGCAATCCTGGCCCGTGTTGATCGACAAGACGTTTCGCGGCGAACCGCGGAAGCTGCTGCTGCATCCGAACCGCAACGGCTTCTACTATGTGCTCGACCGCGTTACCGGCAAGTTCCTGCAAGCGACGAAATTGAACGATCTGGTGGATTGGGCCAGCGGTATCGACGACAAAGGCCGGCCGATTCTGATCCCCGATAAAGACCCCTCGCCGTCCGGAACGCGGGCCTGCCCCGGCGTTCGCGGCGGCGCGAATTGGATGGCGCCGACGTATGTTCCGGCCACCGGGTATCTCTACGTCGTGACGGTTGAACAGTGTGATATTTACACGAGCTCCGCAAAGAAGCCGGAGCCGAAGGCCGGATTCTCCGGCGGCGGCGCGGGCGCGAAACCGCGCGACGTTGGGACCATCTACCTGCGCGCGTTGGACGCGGCGACGGGCAAGCGAATGTGGCAGTATCCGATGCCGGGGCCGGCGGTGGCGTGGTCCGGCACGGTTTCCACGGCGGGCGGCGTGGTGTTCGCCGGCGACGACGACGGCAGCTTAGTTGCCCTCGACGCCAAGAGTGGAAAGCATCTCTGGAACTTCCAGATGGGCGAGGATCTGTACGCCGCGCCGATGACGTATTCGGTAGAAGGAAAGCAGTATGTGGCGATCGCAACGGCGTCGGCCGTGTACGCTTTCGGCCTTTTTGAGCCGGCCGTAAGCGTGGAGATTCCAAAGGGAGCGCCCCGTTGATACGTGCGCTCCTGCTGGCTTCGCTTGTGTGCGCGGCCCAAAAATGGGAGCCGCTCTTCGATGGCAAGAGCACCGCGGGTTGGCGCACGCAGAGTAAAGATGCCTTTCCGTCGAATGCATGGAAGATCGACGATGGAGCCCTGATGTCCATCGCGGCGGCGCCCCGCGTGGACCTCTCCACCGCCCGCAGCTTCCGGAACTTTGAGCTGGAGTTCGAATGGAAGCTCGCGCCGAATGTGAACAGCGGACTGAAGTACCTGGTGTTCGGCATGCGGCCGAACCCGGCCGTTGGCCGCATCGATCCCGAGGTTCCAAAGGCGCTGGGCTTGGAGTTCCAACTACTGGCGCCGGAGAACAAGGAGTCCACCATGGCTCCGGAACTCGGTACGGGCGCGATGTACATGTACGTCAAACCCTCGAATGTTCCCGCGCATCCGTCCGGCGTGTGGCACAAGGCGCGCCTCGTGGTGCGCGGCCGCCGCGTGGAGCATTGGATCAACGGCGTCCGGGTGATGGAGGCGGACCTGCAATCGCCCGCGCTCTACGCGGCGATGGGTGAGGGCAAACGTAACGACGTTCCGAAGCCGGCGCACCTTGACGAATTGAAGTCCCATCCGGCGAAGGCGTACCCGATCGTACTGACCCACCACGGCGGTGATGCATGGTTTCGAAACATCCGGATCCGGACTCTCTAACACGCCGCGCCGTTCTGGCGGCAATGGCCCCGGCCGCGCGATGGGCCATCGTCGGGGATCGCACAGGAGGCGCGCAGCCGGGCGTCTATGAACGTGTCTGGGAAGAAGTGGCGGCCTGGCAGCCGGATCTCGTGATCTCGATCGGAGATACGATTCAGGGCGGCGACGATGCAACGGTCGTGCCTCAGTGGGACGACTTGGATCGCCGCGTATTTAGCCGCTACCGGTCGATTCCGTTCTATCATGTGGCCGGCAATCACGACGTCTTTAGCGCGCATTCGGAACGCGAGTATTTGAAGCGCCAGCGGCGAGGCCTGCGGTACTCGTTCCGGCACAAGGGCGCACTGTTCGTTGTGCTCGACAATAGCCGCGCCGACTCGCTGCCGGCCGCGGACATGGCGTTCTGCGCGAAGGAACTTCAGGCGGAGGCGGACGCGAAGTTCGTCTTCCTTCACCGCCCAAGCTGGCTGTTCCCCGTGCGCCTGCGGGTGACCGGCGATCCGTTCCACAAGCTGATGGTCCGCCACAGAGTGAGTCATGTCTTTAGCGGCCACGTGCACCAATTGCTCCAGTTGGAGCTGGATGGCGTGCGTTACAGCATGGTGGGCAGCTCCGGCGGCTCGCTGGAACGCGGAGTCCAAGCGCGGCAAGGCGAGAAAGAGGGCTGGTTCTTTCAATGGATGCAGGTTGTGGGAACCGGGACGCGCGTGAAGAAATTAGGGTCCACCGCGCAGGTCGTAGATATAGATCGACCAGCCGGCCCGCGCCGTGGGTAAGCGGTCGCGAAACTGCCGGTAGTAGTCGCGGTATTTCGGCGCGAAGTATTGGCCGGGCAGCACGGAAGCGCTGATCGCGTACACGCCGGGCCCGGCTGGCAGTTCGGTTCTGCCATTCGTATGGGCGTCGCTCCACGGCGGCGGCAACTGGCGCGCCTCTTTATCGGTGAAATATCTCCACGGCGTGTCGCCGCCGAAGTAGGAGACATTCAGAAAGTCCACCCGGTTCGCACGCGCCCACTCCTTCAGCGAGCGCAGGTCCTGCCCCCAGTCCAGATTGGAGTCGGCCAGATACTTCAGTCCGTTCGCCGGTCCACCCACCCAAGCGTTATGGAACGCGATGCCATGCGGATAGTAAAGCAGCGATTCCGCGCTCGGTAACGATCCCCCGGCAGAGCCGGGGGATCGTTACTAAGAGCCCGAGCCTCACCCCCACCAAGTCTCACCCGGAGCGAGGTGCGCGCGGACGACATCCGGATTCAGGTGAATATTCATACCCGGTTTCTGCGGCACCTCGATGTG
>VFZO01000519.1 GCA_016871155.1 Acidobacteriota bacterium
CGGTCGCCGCTGGTTAAGGTCCACGGGCAGTGGGTGCATGTGACGCCACAGGAGCTTTCGATCGCCCTCGACTTCTGGCGCCGCCACGTCACCGGTTCGGCCACGGTGCGGGAAGTGATCCAGATGGCGCTTGGGAACTACCATACGAACGGCGCGCTTGCCATCGAAGGCGTCATCGCCACCGGCTGGGTGGCGGCGCTGTTGGATCAGTTACAGGGCCGGACCGTGCTGGAGGAACTCGCGCCGCCCGCGGACTTCAAGGGTACGCTTCGTCCGTATCAGATCCGCGGCTACTCCTGGCTCAAATTCCTGCGCAAGTGGGGACTGGGCGCCTGCCTGGCCGACGATATGGGCCTCGGCAAGACCGTGCAGGCGCTGGCGCTGTTAGAGCTGGACAAGGAAGAGGGCGTGACGCGGCCCACGCTGCTGATCTGCCCCACGTCGGTGGCCGGCAACTGGCAGAAGGAGGCCTTCCGCTTCACGCCGAAGCTGAAGGTCCTCCTGCATCATGGCCCGAATCGCGCCAAAGGTATCGACTTCGTCAAGGCCGCGTTCAAGAACACGCTGGTCATCACCACGTACGGTCTGTTGCAGCGCGACCTGGAAACGATCAAACAGGTTCAATGGGCAGGCCTGATCCTGGACGAAGCGCAGAACATCAAGAACCCCGATACCCGGCAGGCCCGCTCGGCACGCGCCCTGGAAGGCGACTACCGCATGGCATTGACCGGCACGCCGGTCGAAAACAACGTGGGCGAACTTTGGAGCGTCATGGAGTTCCTGAACCCCGGATTTCTTGGCACCAAGGAACAGTTCCGCAAGAACTTCTTTCTGCCGATTCAAACCGGGCGCGACACCTCCGTGGCGGGCAGTCTCCGCCGCCTGACCTCGCCTTTTATTCTGCGCCGCTTGAAGACCGACACGAGCATCATCGCCGACCTGCCGGAAAAGATGGAGGCCAAGGTCTTCTGCGTACTGACGCAGGAGCAGGTGTCCCTCTACGAACAGGTGGCCAAAGACGCCTACAAACTCATCGAAACCGCCGACGGCATCGGACGCCGGGGCGTTATTCTGGCGACGCTTTCCAAGCTCAAACAGGTCTGCAACCATCCCGCTCACTTTCTGGCCGATGGTTCGCCCGCCACCGGGCGCAGCGGCAAGCTGGCGCGATTGACCGAAATGCTGGAGGAGGTGATCGCTTCCGGCGACCGGGCTCTGGTCTTTAGCCAGTTCACCGAGATGGGCAAGATCCTGCAGCACCACCTGCTGCAGTGCTTTGGCGAAGAGGTGTTGTTCCTGCACGGCGGCACGCCGCAGCGCCAGCGGGAAATGATGGTGGAACGATTCCAGAACCCCGCCAACGGCCCCCGCATTTTCATTCTTTCCCTGAAGGCCGGGGGAACCGGCCTGAACTTAACGCAGGCGAACCACGTTTTCCACTACGATCGATGGTGGAACCCCGCGGTGGAAGATCAAGCCACCGACCGCGCGTTCCGCATCGGCCAAAAAAGCAACGTCCAGGTGCACAAGTTCATCTGCGGCGGCACTTTGGAGGAGCGCATCGACGAGATGATCGAGCGCAAAAAGGGAATTGTGCAGGAAGTCATCGGCACGGGCGAGCAGTGGATCACCGAGCTTTCCAACGAAGAGCTGAAGTCCGTCTTTGCGTTGACCAGCGAAGCCATGGAGGAGACCTGATGAATGATCGCCCGCGCGGCCGGGGCCGCGGCTTTCCGAAGAAGAAGTTCTTCCGTCCGCGCCGCACGGCCGCGAAACCGGGGACCGAGGGCACGGCGGAGTCCGCGGCGCCGCCACAACCTCCGCAGTTGGATGCGCAACAGAGCCGCGGGCCGCGCCGGCCCGGCCCGCGCAATCGCCAGAGCAACCGGAACAGCCGCAATTCCGTCGCCAACGGCAACCGCCAACCGCAACGCTCGACGGGAATTCGCGCGCAAGGCAAGGGCGGGAAGTTCGGCGAGAACTGGTGGGCGAAGCGGTGGATCGAAGTGCTGGAGAGTTTCGAGATGGGTTCGCGGCTGAACCGGGGCCGCGAGTACGCCAAGAAGGGTCACGTTCTCTCGATTCAGATCGAAGAGGGCCAGGCGCTGGCGCGTGTGCAGGGATCCCGGCCCAAGCCCTATGAAATCGATGTCCGGATGCAGACGATGCCCGACGCCGATTGGGCGAAGGTCGCCGCGCGCCTGGCGCGCCAGGCGGTGTTCCCGGCCCGGTTGCTTGCCGGCGAGATGCCGGACGAGATCGAAGAGATCTTTGAGGAAGAGGGCCTGTCGCTCTACCCGATTTCAGCGGGCGACCTGCAGGCGAAGTGCAGTTGTCCGGACACGGCGAATCCCTGCAAGCATTGCGCGGCCGTATACCTGCTGCTCGGCGAGGAGTTCGACCGCGACCCGTTCCTGCTATTCACGCTTCGCGGCATGCGGCGGGAGAAGCTGCTGGCGATGATCGAAAAACAGTTGCCGCTGGTGGGGCAAAACGGGGAACAAGAGGCCCGTAACGGCGACGCGGCGCCGGAAGAAAAACAGGAAGAGCCCAAGCAGATGCTGCCCGTCGATCCCGACATCTATTGGCGAGGGCTGGTGCGGCTGCCGGAGGAGGTAATGGGCGACGTAACGCCACCGACCCAATCGGCCGCGCTGCCCCGCCGGCTGGGCCCGTTTCCGTTCTGGCAAGGGCAGCGGCCGTTGCTGGACGCTTTGGACCCGATCTACAAGAAAGCATCGCAACACGCAGTCG
>VFZO01000520.1 GCA_016871155.1 Acidobacteriota bacterium
CGGGTTGCGTGTCCTTCGAGCGGACGCGGCCCGTTCGCTCGGATCGCTCAGCCTTCGATAGAGTGTCCATTGCCGTTGCCCGCTCTGTATTCTCTCACGGCCGGCGAACTCACCGTCCCACCCCCCGCAGCCCCAACTCCCGCAACGCCTCCACCCCTTCCGGCTTGTTCAACTCCCAATACTTATTCCTCACCGACGCGATCCGCTTCGCCTCCACCCCCTCCGATGTCGAATAAGAAATCACGCGGTGCGGCGCCGCCTTCTCCACCACGTACGTCCGCGTCCTCCCATCGCTCAACACCGCCGTCGCCTCTTCAACCTCACCCTTCGCCGCGCGCGACAGCTTTACCGTCCCCCACTGCGACGGCCCTTTCTTCTGCCGTGAATGCTGCAGCGCCAGCAACACCGGCGCCTCCCGCGTCTCTCCAGCCGCCACTACCGGCCATGCCATCCCGCGCGCCCACAACAGTAACGCGTCTTCGCTCAGCACCGCCGCCCCCGGCGACGGATTCGTCTGCTCCTGATCGCCCTCGCCATCGAAATAACTGTGACTCACCACATGCACATTCCCGTCGTCGAACCGCGCGATCTTGAACAGATTCCCGCACCACTCCTGGCTTGACCACGCCACCTTCGCCGTCACACCCGCCGGCCGCCCATGCGCTTCGGCCAGCGCCACAAACGTCTGCAGCATCAGCTTGTAGTCGTAAATCCCCGTCTGAAAGGTCTCGATCAGATTCAGCTTCATCACCGGAAATTCATCGGACTTATCCCGCACGCCCGGATCGCTCTTCACGCCCAACGACTTCGCCATCGTTTCCGTGACAAAGATCGAAACCGCCGTCCCTTCCCGCATTGCTCCGTAGCGCGGATACTTCAACGCATACGACGTCACCTCGGCCTGCCCGTCGCTCCACGACTTCCAGAACGCGGCGTCATAGGCGGGCGAGGCCTTGTCGACTACCGTTTTTTCGGCCTTCTTCGAGTCCCCGCACGAAGTCAGCACCAGCAAAATAGAGAGGTAACGCATTCCCACAGAATCTCATGCTCTAATGTCGGTCATGTGGCTCGCCATGCTGGCCAACGCCGCTCCGCTGCTCGGTTTCGCGTTATGGCTGACACCCTTCTCGTTCACCGGCGGGGCCGGGTGGGACTTTCCGAAGGCATTTTCAATCGGAATCTACATGGCGTTCGCTGGACTCGTGGTTCCGGTGCCCATTTGGGCCGCGGCTGCTCCCGGCCTCGCCAAAACCGAGGCGCTCACCGCCATCAAATTTCATGCGTTGATCGCGTCGATCGTTCTCGCATTCGTTCTCGCCGCCCTCATCGCTTCGCACTTCGACCCTCCGAAGCCAACACTCGCCGATCAACCGGGAAAATTCCTGGCGGTCTTAACCCTTTTCTTCGCGACCGCGACGTTTGTCCTGCCCTTCGTGGAACTGGCGCGCGCCGCCGTCGGCGTGTATCGCGTACTGACAGCGTTTTCGAAACTGTGACCTCGGTCACTGCCCGAACCTTGCGTGCTCCCTTACGATCACCGCATGACTCCAAATTCCCACCTGTCACCCAGCCTGACCGTCTCCGAGATCGCGGCGCAATCCCTCGGCGCCGTTCGCGTCTTCGAACGGCTCGGCATCGACTACTGCTGTGGCGGCAAGCGGCCCGTCGAAGCTGCATGTAGAGACTTCGGCCTCGACGCCTCCGCCGTGCTCTCGGAACTCGACCTGGCCATGGCCGCCCGCCCGGCCAACGAAACCGATTGGAGCAAAGCGCCGCTGCACAGCCTGATTGGCCACATCGTCGGAACGCATCACGTGTATCTCCGGCTCGAATTACCCCGTCTCTCCCAGCGCTTGGAAAAGGTGATGCGCGTCTACGGCCAGCGCGACAATCACACGCTCGCGCCTTTACCCGCGCTCCTGGACGGACTCCGCTCCGAACTCGAACTCCACATGCGCAAGGAGGAAATGGTGCTCTTCCCGTTCATCGAAAAAGCCGAAGCCGCGATCCATGCCGGCCTGCCCGCGCCGGCCGCACCCTTCGGTTCCGTCGCGAATCCGATCGCGATGATGGAACAGGAGCACGACGGCGCCGGTGTAGCTCTACGCCGCATGCGCGAAACGACCAACAACTACGCCGTTCCCGATTACGCCTGCATAACCTACCGTTCGCTCCTCGAAGGCCTCCGCGAACTCGAACAGGACCTCCATCTCCATATCCACTTGGAGAACAACATTCTCTTTCCGCGCGCCATCGCGATGGAAAAGGCCAACCGCTAACCGCGCAGCTTCCAGAGCATCTGCCGCAGCATCCCCTGCACGGCCATCGCGTCTTTTTCCGAGAGCCCCATACGCCGGATAAGCTGCCGGATCTTCCTCTCCTGGGAGAGTCCGCCGGCCTGTTTGGCATACCCGCTCAACGTCAACGCTTCGATGAGAAGTTCTCCGATGCGTTCGTTCGACCCTGCCGCCGCTTCCACCACAGGCTTCTCGGCCAGCGGTTCGGCGCCGCTTCGAATCAGCTCATACAACGTGATCGCCACCGCCTGACCCAGGTTCATCGCCCGGTGCTCCAGCCGCGTCGGAATGCGCGTCAGCAGATGGCAATGCGACATGTCGTCCTTGGACAACCCGAACTTCTCCGAGCCGAACAGCAACGCCACGCGGCCCTTGGATCGCCGCATCTGCTTTGCCGCGTCGATCAAGCTCTTGCAAGGCATCTCCACATCGCGCGGGCCGAGAGCTGTC
>VFZO01000521.1 GCA_016871155.1 Acidobacteriota bacterium
GGGTGCTGTCCTCCGCAGGGGTCTTCGCTGCCTTCAAACCCCTATGGATATTGATGCGGACGAGCATCCGGGAGATTCGCACGCGCGGCTCAAAACGGAAATGTGGGTTCAACACCGGGAAAGGCTTGCAATCGTTCCTTGAGCCCATCATTGGAAGCCAACCGTTGAGAATTGGAGAATGCTGAAGGAAACTGGAGCCGCATGGTGAGGATTCGTTGTGGTTCGTAGCCCAAATCGATGGACTCGACTTGCCACAGGCTCTGCAACAAGAGACCGGCTGAGGTGGTCAAGACGATCGCTATGGCAAACTCGGCAACCACCAGGAATGCACTTGCCCTTGAATCTCCGGCGCTCATGTTCCGACCCGCGCCGATCCGAAGGCCGCTTTGCGGATCGTTCCTCGCTGCGTTCAGGGCGGGCGCGACTCCAAACGATATCGCCGTCAACAGAGCCGCGATGAGAGAGAACAGCATAACGGGCGCATCCAGCCTGGCCTGCTCAAGCCTCGGCAGACCGGGCGGACCCCAAGCGACGAGGAGGCGTATCAGCCCATTCGCCAATACCAGCGCGAGGGCGCTCGCCAGCGATACCAAGACCAAGCATTCGGTTAGAATCTGTTGAGCGATTCGTCTTCGGGATGCCCCGAGCGCGAGCCGCACGGCCATCTCTTTCGTCCGCGACGCTCCCCGGGCGAGTAGAAGGTTTGCTACGTTTGCGCAAGCTATGAGCAACACGAGCGCAACGGCACCGAACAGTAGCCAAAGCGAGAGCTTGGCGCGTTCACCAACTTCTATGCTGAGCGGGAGCGCTTTGATGGACAAACCCATGTTCCAGTTCCGGTCCCGTAGGGTCATTCGCCGGTCCAGGTCCAGCAACTCGGTTTGTACCCTTGCGACTGTGACTTCCGGCTTTAGCCTCGCAACCAAATTCCACCTCATGAAGAATCCACGCGAATGAACAGTGTCAGGCGCGGGTCGTTCTAACCAATATGCGCTGGTCGAGATCGGAAGCCAGAGTTGCGTGTCGGCGCCAGGGAACTGAAAGGCGTGCGGCATTACGCCAATTATGGTGACGGGCTTGTCATCGACCTCAATCGACTTACCCAGCACGTCTTCCGTTCCGCCAAACCTT
Source organism: Acidobacteriota bacterium (assembly GCA_016871155.1). Taxonomy (GTDB): domain Bacteria; phylum Acidobacteriota; class Terriglobia; order Bryobacterales; family Bryobacteraceae. The sequence continues at coordinate 1,132 of VFZO01000521.1, forward strand.
CTTAACCAAAGGGCGTGACTGATGACCGCGACGCGTTCCGCGCGGCGCACCTCTGCATCTTCGAAAGTTCGCCCAACCAATGGCGTTACTCCCAGGACAGAGAACAATCCTGTGCTAACGAAGCCCGCTTGGACTTGCTCCGGATTCGCTCGTCCTCCGACGAAGGCGCGCGACCACCCGGTATTCCGGTAGTAAACGGCCACCTGCTCCAAGCCGCCGCTTTGACCAAGCAAAGAGTCGTGAAGACTCAGGGGGACACCGGACCTATTGTCAGCAGGCTCGTTCGCGACAATATGGACGAGCCGTTGAGGATCCTTATATGGGAGCGGGCGGAACAAGACGGCGTACACAATACTGAAGATGGCAGTCGTCGCGCCCATTCCCAGGACAAGGGTGAGGACCGCCGTTGCCGTGAACCCGGGGGCGGCCGACAGCGACCGGAGAGCGTATCGAAGGTCAGTGTGAAGATTCGCCATTATTGGCATCACGCCAAATCCAGACGTTCAATCAACGCGAATCGTTGATACAGAACTCTCTTCTGCCGATTCTTCCGGCAGACTCGCGTGTAGTCGCGTGCTCGACCGTAGACCGCAACTCCCCGCCGCGGCGTACCATCTGTTTCCAAGCGGGCCGCCTCCGGAATCAACGTCGCAACCGCCCAACCCTCGAGAAAAACCCACCTCCGCCAAACGCGTTCACCAAACTTCGAAAAAAGTCATCCTCAATTGATCCAATGACTTGCAGCCACTCGCGCCCCAAGAGAGCCTCGAAAATTTTGGACGCTCCTCTACAATGGTCTTGTGGAGCGTAAAGCGCCCACGCGAAAGCCCCTGGCCAAAAACCAGGGGCTTTCGCCGTTTCACGGAGGCTCTATCATGCAACAGCAAAAGCGATCGCGGTCCGAGCAAGCCCGCATCAACGGCGCCAAGTCAAAAGGCCCCAAAACCGAAGAGGGCAAGGAGAAGTGTGCCAAGGTGAATCTCAAGCACGCCGCCTACGCGGCCAAGGCCACCGTCCTCCCGCAAGAAGATCCAAACGCCTACGAGCTACTCTGGGCCACCATCGTCGACCAGTTCCACCCCGGCAACGCCTTCGAGTACGGTATCGTCGACGAAATCGTCAACCATCAATGGGCCGCCCGCCGCCTGAGCCGCGCCGCCCAGCAGGTCACCGCAAACCAAATGCAGGAATTCCTGAGAAACTGCCCGACCGACCAGACGCCGGAGGAAGCCTATATCCGCGTCGAGACCGAAGGCTGCGCCGCGGCCGAAAGACTTGAGCGCAGAGCCCGCGCGCACACCCGCGACATCGCCCGCTTGGTCAAACTCCTCAACGACATACGCAAATATTCAAAAAGTGACGGAGGGTCCCAGCGGGTCATCGAAATGATGAACCGCAGGATCGAAGAATCCGCGAAGCCCACCGCGCCGGCGGCCACTTCGCTGGATCGAAGTTCGGATTCTTCACCGGCGCCCTCGCCCCCCGTCTCCCGCCACCACGCCTGCAAGCGACCCATCAACTCCGCCGTCTTAGCGGGCCGGGCCGATGCCAGGTCGCGCGTCTCGCTCGGATCGTCCTTCAAATGATAGAGTTCCGTCCGGGCCC
>VFZO01000522.1 GCA_016871155.1 Acidobacteriota bacterium
CCGCGTGTTAGTCCAATTCCGCCCGTGGTCGAAGCGCCGCCGCCCGCTCCGCCCTCACGACGCCGCTGGTTTTGGGCCGCCGGAAGCGCGATCGCGGCCAGCATCGGAGGACTCGGTTATATTTCGCGCCCCCGTCCCGCCGAGTTGAAACTGCGACGCTTGAGCTTCGGCGACGGCGCCATTAGCAACGCCTTCTTCACGCGCGACGGCAAGTCCATCGTCTACTCCGCGCGCTGGTCCGGCGATACCTGGAACACCTACCTGCATCGCATCGGATCCGCCGAACACGCGCCACTCAAACTCGCGGGTTATGGCGTGGCTGCGATTTCCGACAACGACGAACTCGTCCTGTTCGCCTACGATCCCAGCGTCTCCCGCCCAGGTACGATCGTCCGCGCCGAACTTGACGGAGGTCCGCCGCAATATATCGACGAGCACATCAAGTCGGTCGACTGGGCGCTCGACGGCAAACACATCGCCTGTGTGCGCACCGATGAAAAGGAAGACCAGGTAGAGTATCCGGCTGGGCGCGTACTGCATTCCACGCGCGGAGTACTCGGTCCGGTCCGCGTCTCGCCGACCGATGGCGCCGTCGCTGTCATCGAAAAGCCTGTGCGCGGAGATACTGGCGGCTACATCCTGGTGCTCGAACGGAACAAGGCACCTCGCAAGCTCATCGATCACTGGCCGCATCTGGCCGGCATCGGCTGGCACCCAAACGGTCAGGAAGTGTGGTTCACCGGTTCAAAGGACGGCTCGACAGTCGCACTCTGGGCCGTCGACCGCGCCGGCAATACGCGCATGGTAGGGCTGCCCGGCATGGCGGATGCGTCTTTCGATATTCACCGGAACGGCAATGTCACCTTCATCAAGAACGCCGCGCGGGTCGAGTCCCAGTTGCTTCTTGAGGGCGAACCCTCCAACCGCGAGTTGCTTCACCTCGGTTGGACCCGGCTCAGCGCTATCTCCGATCGCGGAGCGGTGGCGCTTTTTGACGAAAGCAACGAAGCGGTCCAAAACCGCTATCGCGCGTATGCTTATTGGACCGCCTCACGCGTGATCAAAGACCTCGGCCCAGGCTGCGCACAAAGCATCAGCCCCGATGGGAAAACCGCCCTCGTTCTCGACCAGGACTCCCGCTCGAAGCTCTCGCTTGTGGATACCGCCTCCGGGCGACGAACCGGAATTGATGAACGGGGACTCGTCTATGAATCGGCGGCACTGTTCCCGGACGGCAGATCGGTTCTCGCCACGGCGAGGTGGAAGGACCGCATGAAAGCGGTTCCGTTTCTCGCCGTGCATCCTACATCCGGTGGATCGGTCGAAGTCTTGCCGTTCAGCGAAGGCTCCGGCAATGCGCGTGTCGGGCCAGGCGGGAAATTCGTCGCCGCCGGACGCGGCATGATTCTCCGCTGGGATAAATGGGACGAAGCGCCGCGCCAGGTGCGTATCGATACGACCTGTAATCTGATGGGCTTTGACGAAGAAGGCCAATATATCGTGCGCGCCGCGTCGAAAGAGTCTTCCAGCGGCCGGCTTTCGCTTTTTGTCGTGGACGATGGGCGGCTTACCGAAGAGCCTCGCTGGAACCTGACGCCGACGCGTTCGCGTGGCGTCGGGACGATCGCCGCCGCGGTGGTCTCGACCGACGGGAAATCGGCCGGGTTCTGGCTGCGCCGTGTCTCGGCCGAGTTGTACCTGGCCGAAGGTCTTTCCTAGCCGGAATTTCGCCCCATATTTCTTGCGGCCCGGCCCGCCGTGTGTCATTCTCGGCCCATGTTCAGGTTCTTGCTGTGCGCAGCCGGCCTAACGGTGTTTGCTCAGGGGCCATGCGCCTCCGACACCTTCAAACGATACGACTACGTCCTCGGCGAGTGGGCGGTAAGCCGCGACGGAAAAGCGGTGGGCAATGTTCGGTATCGCAAAGCCGTACACGGCTGCGCGATCGTCGAGGACTACGCCGGACCGGGCGGCGTCTCGCGCAAGGGGTTGCTGTATTACGAACCCCGGGCGGCGCGGTGGGAGATCGTCGTTTCCGGGACCGACGGATTGCTGGAGGGCCACGAAACGGCCGCCGGCGTTTTCACGGCCTCAGGCGCCAACTTCCGGCTCTCCGCCGCCGGCGACACGTGGTCGATCGCCCAGGACGGCGCCTGGAAACAGACGTATACAAAGGCAAGCTACCCATCCGCTCAGTCGAGCGAGACTCGGCACTGTGACACCCCGGAACACCGGCAGTTCGACTTTTGGTTGGGCTCCTGGGAAGTCTTCAACCCAAGAGGCGCGCTCGCCGGAACCAACCACATCTACAGCGCCGCCCGCGGCTGCGCGCTGGTGGAAAATTGGACCGCCGCCGGCCTAACCACTGGCATCAGCCTGAACTTCTGGGATTCGGCCCGCACGGTCTGGCGTCAGGTGTGGGTCGCCCCGGGAGGCGTGCTCAAGGTGGAAGGCAAGTGGGAAGGTGCGGCTCTCCGGTTCGCTAGTCCCATCTCGCGTCTCACATTTACGCCAAACAGAGATGGGTCGGTTCGACAGTACTGGGAGCAGACCAACGACAGCGGGCGAACCTGGTCCGTAGCCTTCGACGGCACCTACCGCCGGGCCGCGGAGCGAACGCGAGAGGCCCTGATTGCCGATCTCACATCGTCGAAGACCGCTACGCTCGGCGTCTATGACGAGTCTTGTCTCATACAAGATGA
>VFZO01000523.1 GCA_016871155.1 Acidobacteriota bacterium
ACAACGGCCACTTCGAGTCCACCTGCTATCACCCGCTGCTGCTGTTCAATCGCGAGGGGGACTGTCTGGCGGCAAAGCTGCGGCCCGGCAACGTGCACATGGCCACCGAACTGCCGAAGTTCATTGAAAAACTGGCCGACCAGGTCGAAGCGCGGAAACCCGAGGCGAGCGCCCGGCCCCTGAACGTGGTGGGCGATTCGGTGCGCAAGGCTGCCAACGGCTGAGCACTGCCGCTAAAATGAGAGGTTATGCGCAACCGGTGCCTTCCCCTCTCGCTGCTCTCCCTGCTCCTGGTTTCGGCTGGCACTGTCCACCCGCAGCAGAACTCCATCGGCGTAACGGAAGTCGTGCTCAAGGCCGACGGCGACGTGGTGCGCCTGAGGCCGCTTGAATCCGTCCAACTGCAGGTTCGGGCTTACGGCGAGGTGGCCAAGGACACCGGTGAAGGCAAAGACAGGGTGCGGCTACAGCGAGCCGGTGCCAAGCTCTCTGTTCTCACGCCGAACGGCGGATGGGTCAGCAAGCCGTTCAAGTTCCAGGGCCGCGACGGCGAGTCGTTCTATCAGGATGCCTCTGGCAAGTTCGCCGCCATCTTCGGTATGGCGAACAAACACTTTCTCCTCCAGGACGCGAACCTATACACCGCACCCGAGCAACCGGGAAAGTATGAAATCGAGGCAGACCTCGATGGCAAGAAGGGCCGGATCACCATCGAGGTGGCAGCCGGTGCACCGTCGCGCAGGCCCGCCGAAACCACCCAGTTCCCGCCCGAGACCCACGTCTTGGATCCATATCGTCTGCTTGCCGAACACTGGGCGCCGATGTTCGCGCAGGAGAGTTGGTTCCAGCCGAAGGCCGACATCCCCACCCGCTTTGACTTCGACAACGACTGGCATGGCGACAACAACTGGGACAACATGGAGACCGGCACTTCTCAGGCCTACGTCTACTACGCGGCCATGGAAACCCAGTCCCACTGGTTTCTTAGCTACAACGCCTTCCACCCGCGCGTCTATTCCGACAAGTGCGTGGCCGGCTCCTGCCACGAGAACGACAACGAAGGGTTGATCCTCACGGTCCGTAAGGATGGCTCGGAGTTTGGCAAATTGGAGGTCATGGAGACGCTGGCCCACAACAACGTTTACTCGTTCGTCAACGATTCCCGGCTTCGCAAGGGCGCGCACAGCATTGACGGGCGCATCGAGTTCTGGCAGCAGTCACACCCGGTCGCTTATGTCGAAAGCGGCGGCCACGGCATCTACGGATCCACCAGTTCGCACTCCAAGTACGATCTGGCGAATGACAAGTTCACCAGCGGGCTGGGTATGACTTTCGTCTACAAAGGCGTGGCCGAACGCGCCAAGCATGGCAACGACCGGTTGGTGGGGTACGAACTACTGCCGATTCTCGACCACTGGTGGAAAAAGTCGGCGTCGGAGAGCTGGACGGACCGCACTTTTGACGAGGCCTACGTTTACGCCCCGTTCGGCGGGCGGCCTGCGGGCAATGGCCGCAAAATGGGCGGCACCTTCCTCGGACGCAAGGAGTCGTCCAACAAGGCCAAGCCGTTCTGGGGCTGGCATGACACGGCGTCGCGCAAGAAGGGGCTCATCGCCACCGGCCAGTGGGGACTCGACCCCGCTTATGCCGTCAGCAAGTTCATCACGTTTCCCGCCGGCGAAGCACCGTCGGTGGACTACACCTACAACCCATATCTCAATATTGAGTAGCTGCGCGCCTCACTAACTGGACTTAACTGGACGCAGCCAGCGCGAGCAACACAATTCCGGCGGCAATCAGCGCCAGTCCGCCGAGTTTGGACGACGTGAGCGGTTCGCCGAAAAAGATCCGCGACCATAGCAGCGTCCAGAAATACCCGAACGACACCATCGGGTAAAGGATAGTTAGTTCGCCTTTTTTCAGCCCCTTCAGATACAGGAGCGAAGACAGTACAAACAGAACGATTCCGGCGGCCAAGTGCCAGTTGGTCCAGATGGAGAAGATCTGCCGGTGCAGACGGTCCGCGCCGGACTTCAAAAACGCCGCACCGATCGAGCCGACAAAAGAGGCGAGAAACACGAGCAGAATGGAAGAAAACGGCGTCGAGGTCACTGGCGCGAGGTTCTCGACATTCCGAGGACGGCCACTCCCAGCACGATGCTGGCCAGTCCCGCGAGCTTCAGCAGGCGAAGCGACTCGCTATGGATGAACACCGACAGCATCGTCACCCAAACATAAGTCATCGCAATGACGGGATAGAGGACGGACAACTCGCCGTACCTCAGCGCTGCGATCAGCAATAGCGTACTAACGCCACAGAGAGCATACCCGATGAACAACTGCGGCGTCGTGAAAATACCGATGAACATGTCGATGACGCCGTCGCTCGGTTGCACTTGCGTCCCACCCTTCATGAGAATCTGGGCGGCAGCGCCGAATAGCGTTTGCACGAATACAATGCCAATGGCCAGCCGCCGGGCGGCGCGCGGGTCGGTTTTCGCCTGATCCAGTATCGACACTCTTGGATTATACTCGACGGCGGTCAAGCCGTAGTCTTGTCTCATACAAGATGAGCCTGAAGGAATCGAGGTAGCGGAATCTGGTGATTGATCATCACGATGCATGGCGGGGAGAAGGTGAGCCTGGACAAGATCCGGGAACTGATGAGCGCGAGCGAGGATTTGCGGTATACGGGCCACG
>VFZO01000524.1 GCA_016871155.1 Acidobacteriota bacterium
CCATCACCGTGGTCGAAGCAAGCGAGTTTAGCGCCGCGCTCAGGTTCGACATCGCGGCGGCGAGGATCGCCGCCATCACAAGGCCCGCGACGCCGTGCGGCAGGAAGTCCCAGATGAACTGTGGGTACACGCGGTCCATCACTTCGGGAGTCGGGCGGCCGGTGTCCTTATAGAACACGTACAGGATCAATCCGATCACCAGGAACAACGAGAACTGAAAGAAGATCACAAACCAACTGCCCAGCAGCGCCATGCGGCTTTCCGTTTGCGACTTGGCCGACAACAGCCGCTGCACCATCAACTGCTCGGTGCCGTGTGAAGCCGTGGTGAGGAAGCATCCGCCGATCACGCCGCCCCAGAAGCTGTACGGGCGCGAGAAGAACTCTTGCGACATCTCGAAGCGGAAATCGAAGATGCGCAGCTTGTTGGCGGCATCCGCGGTTTGCCAAACATGATCGAGACCGCCAGGGATCTGTTGCAGGATCACAATGAGCGAGAGGATCGCGCCGCCGACGTAGAGGACCATTTGGATGACATCGGTCCAGATCACGGCTTCCATGCCGCCCTCGAACGTGTAGAACAGCGTGAGCGCGACAATCAACAAAATTGAACTCATCTCGCCGGTGCCAAGGATGATCGAGATTACGATTGAGATCGCGAAGACGCGCACGCCTTCGGCGAGCGAGCGGAGCACGAGAAAACTGCCGGCGGTGAGTTTGCGGATGTTGGGGCCGAACCGGCGCTGCATCAGTTCGTACGCCGTGTACATCTCGCCCTTGAAGTAGTGCGGCAGGAAAAGCGTGACGATCACGATGCGCGCGAACAAGTAACCCAGTACGACCTGCAAAAAGCCGAGGTCGCCGCGGAATGCGATGCCCGGCGTACCGATCACGGTGAGGGTGCTCGTTTCGGCGGAAACGATCGAAAAGGCAATCGCCCACCAGGGCGCGTTGCGGCCGCCGAGGAAGTAATCCTTAAGCGACTGTTTCGAGTCGCGGAATCGCGCGCCGAACCAGGTGATGCCGATCAGATAAGCGATGATCACCGACAGGTCGAGTAGCCGCATGGGGAAAAACGGTGAGTCTAGCATAGCGGCTCTTCATTCGGCACGCGCGCGTAATATACTCGTCCCGGCCGTGGGGAGTCGGGAACAAATGTCTTTTCACCGGCATCTAAGGGTCAGACGTGGATCACGGCCGGACGAACGATCAGAATACCCGTGTTGCTTCCGAGCGGGTGACTTCGTTATACTCCGGCTTTGCACTTTGTTGCGGCGGTTCGTAACGGGCCAGGCCGCGACACATTCGACGGGAGGCATTCGGTGTTTCTGAAATCAACTATGAAATGGGCGGCCGGGCTGGTATTGGCTGCGGCGCTCCTGACCGGCCAAGAGCCGCAATGGGTGGACCGCGCTGAGTACGAGCTCGTCGTCGAGCAACTCGGCAAGGCGACTGACCCGAACAAAAAGTTGGAACTTTTGAACGTATGGAAACAAAAGTATTTGAAGACGGCATTCGAGACCGCCCGCCGCGAACAATTTCTGGTGACCTATCAGGCGTTGAACAAGGCGCCGGAAATGCTGGTGGTCGCCAAGGAGATTGCCGCGGCCGAACCGAAGCGCATTCTCGGCCACTACTGGATCATGCTGTTGGGCCAGTCGCTCGCGCCGACCAACCCCGCGGTGCACGACGACGCCGAGAAGACGTCGAACTTGATTCTTGCCAACCTCGACGACTTCTTCGCCGCGGCAAATAAGCCGGCGCAGTTGCCCGAGGCTGCCTGGACCGCGCAGAAGACCGACGCGCGCGACAAGAGCTTGCAGACGCTGACGCTGCTGGCGCAATTGAAGAAGGATTTGCCGCTGCTCGAAAAGCGGCTCGGCGACCTGTTGAGAATTATCAATCCGAAGAACGCGATCGTGACCTATCAGCTTGGATCGACGATCATCGGCCAGCGCAAAGTCGAGCGGCAGGCCGAAGCGATTTGGCACTTCGCGCGCGCGTGTGGCCTCACCGGCCCGGGCGAGGCGCCCGCGCAGCAGAAGACGGCGTTCTGCGGCTACTTCCAGAAGGTGTATCCGCAGTTCCGCGGCGACAAATCGGGCATGGAAGAGCTGCAGAAGACAGCGGGAACTTCGGCCGAGCCGTTCCCGCCGAAAGAGTTCGCGATCAAGACGCTGCAACAGGAGCAGATCGAAAAGTTGAATGAACTGATCAAGACCAATCCGCAACTGGCGATCTGGGTGCAGACCAAGCAGGCGTTGACCGCCGCCAACGGCGAGGCCTACTTTGGTTCCGACGTTAAGGAAGCCAAGTTGGCGAAGTTGAAGGGCAAGATCATTTCCCATGAGCCGGAAGTCAACCCGAAGAAAGTCGTGGTCGGTATCTCGGACGGCAACGTCGCCGAAGTGACGCTGGTCATGGAAGATAAAACCTTCCTGCCCGGCAAGATGGAAGCGGGCGGCGAGATCGAGTTCGAGGGTGTTGGCAAGGAGTTCGTCAAAGAGCCCTTCATGCTGACTCTGGAAATCGACAAGGACACCATTTACGGTTGGACCGGCGTCGCCACGCGGCCCGCGCCCGGCAAGAAAGCCGCGCCCAAGGGCGTGGTGAAGAAGAAGACCAAGTAAGATCACTTCGATCGACGAAAGCGGCGAGGAGCAATCCTCGCCGTTTTTTTTGCGCGCGTAAAC
>VFZO01000525.1 GCA_016871155.1 Acidobacteriota bacterium
CGTTCGAGGCGATGATGTCGTAATGCGGCACGTTGCCCGTGAAGGTCGTGGCAATGAACCCGCGTCTACAGACCTCAGCCGCCACAAGGCGCCCGCCAACCTGCTTCGTGAGTTGAGTATCTCGATGTAAAGGATTTCAAGGCCGAAGCTCTCGGCCAGCAGCTTGGCGCGATCCGCCAGGGCAGCGCCTCCTTGCTCCATCGCAGCTTCTTTGTGACCAACGAGATGTCGCAGCAGTTTCGCGGCCAGCTTATGGATGGACTTCTGCCTGTGGTGCTGATGCTGATGGCCCGCTCCGGCAACGTCATCGACGGACTTCGGATGGTCTCCATCGACGAGGCCGGGAAGCTCGTCGAAATCGAAAAATCACCGGAGTCGCGCGGCCCTCTGCCGGATGGATTTCAAATTCGCTTCCATCGCGACGGTGAGACGGCGTCGCGGACATTGTTCTTTTTCCGGCTCGACATGGGCCCGAAACTGCAAGCAAATAGCGCTTTTCTCCGGTTCCTGGGCGGGTATGAGAATCCCCGCGTCCTGCTGAAAAGCGCGTCGTTCCTGTTGCATTCGGCCAACTTCGCGGTTATGCGCGACTACATCTTGGACCACGCGCAAATGGTAGTGCAGGACGACTCCGGTATCCCATTCCGAAACTTTACCGCACGGAAGTGGAACGTGTCCCTCTACGGCGGTTATTCGCGGCCGTTAGCGCCATTCACCGGAAAGCTCCAGCCGGACCTGGAGGCGGCCTACGCCAACGCGCCTGCCGTGAAGGAAAAAAGCTTCTCAATGGGCTACGGCACGGGCAGGAGGCCCACGGCTTTGCTGGTTGCGCGACGGCCGCAATAGGTTTGGCACGATTCCTGCTTTAGAATTCGGCATGTTCGACCGAATCGCCGCTAAGCATGAACACTACATGGACCTGCTCAGCGCCCGGCAAAAGCTGGTCGCGTCCAATCTGGCAAACTCTGAGACGCCCGGCTACCGGACGCAGGACCTCGACTTTCAGTCTGAATTCGCCAAGTTGGTGAAGGGCCGTCCGGCGGAGGTCCTGACCCCGGAAGGGCTCGACGTGCGCAACGACGGAAACGATGTCAGTCTGGATCGGGAGGTGCGCCTGCTTTCCGAAAACGCCCTGCGTTTTCAGATGGTTAGCATGATGGCCAAAGGCCAGTTCCGGGCCGTGAAGAGCGCCCTGAGCGAAGGGAGGGGCTAATGAGTCTCTTTCACCTTCTCTCGGTCAGTTCGTCGGGTCTCGAAGCGCAACGCCGCCGCGCCGAAGTGTTGGTCGAGAACCTTGCCAACGCCGAAACGACGAGAACTCCTCAGGGAGGCCCCTACCGGCGAAAAGATGTCATCTTCGAGGCGTCCAAACCGGAACAGCCGTTCCAGAACGTGTTCCAAAAAGAACTCGGCGGCGGTCCCAAGGGCGTCCGGATCGCGGATGTCGTCGAAGACACCCGCGATCCGGAGAAGCGCTACCTTCCGGGCCACCCCGACGCCGACGCCCAGGGTTACGTCGCCTTCCCCCGGGTGAATCCCGCGGAGGATATGGTCGACCTACTGAACGCCACCCGCGGTTACCACACCAACGTCGCCGCTATGTCCGCGGTGAAAGACATGATTCAAAAATCCCTGGATCTGATGAGGTAGCCATGCCACTCTCCTCCGTTACCCCCATCGCACCACCGATTCGCCCCGAACACGTCGATGCGCCGAAGACGTCAGAAGGCGGCGGCTTCGACAAGCTTCTGACGCAGGCTATCGGAGAGGTCGAAAAGTACCGGCTGAACTCCGAGGCTGCCACGAACCGGTTTCTCACCGGCGAGACGCAGGAGATCCACCAGATGGTACTCGAATCGCAACGAGCCGAAATTGCATTTGAGACCTTCCTGCAGGTCCGGAACAAGGTTGTTCAGGCCTATCAAGAAGTTATGCGGATGCAGATGTAGTCTAAATGACGCCCTACCTGGAACAGCTTCGAGCTCTGTATGAACGTCTGACGCCGCGCCAACGGATACTGATTGGCACGGCGGCGGTGGCGGTCGTGGCCGGCATCATGGGCCTCCGGTATTGGCACACGGAGAAGAACTACAAACCGCTATTTCAAAATCTTGGGGGCGAGGACGCCGGCCAGGTCCTGAGCGTGCTGCGCGAGAGGAACGTCGAATACCGCTTGGCGGACAACGGGTCGACGATTCGGATACCAAGCGAGAAGATCGACGAGACTCGGATTCAACTCGCCGCGGCTGGGCTGCCAAAGTCCGGTCGAATCGGCTTTGAGATCTTCGACAAGACGAACTTCGGAGTTAGCGAGTTCACTGAGCAGGTGAACTATCACCGGGCCGTCGAAGGCGAACTGGAGAGGTCAATTCTCTCCATACAAGAGGTGGAGTCCGCCCGCGTTCACATTACCTTCCCTCGCAAGAGTCTGTTCCTCGAGAACCAACAGCCGGCGAAGGCCAGCGTTCTGGTGAAGTTGAGACCGGCGGCGAAGCTGACGCCGCAGAATATTCAGGCGGTTTCCCATTTGGTTTCGAGCGCTGTTGATGGTCTGACCCCAAAAAACGTAGGCCGCGTAAAATTTAGGGTGTAAAAGGAGGGCCGAACAAGGCCACCCATCGCCATGATCCAGTGGAAGGATTCAAAGACTTTCACGAAGGAGCAGGACGAGGATGGCCAAAGACAGG
>VFZO01000526.1 GCA_016871155.1 Acidobacteriota bacterium
CAGGACGCCGAAACGCTCGCCTTCGTCGGTGAACTATTGATGTACCGCGGAGATTCCGCTCGGGGACTGGAACTCTCGACCGCCGCAAAGCGGCTGGCTCCGAACCACACGGGGTGGTACTGGTATACGGACACTTTCCACGCCGAGTTCAACTTGCGCGATTCGGTTGCCGCCCTCGGGTATCTGAACCGGATTCAGCTCGACAAGCACTACGCCCTGCATCTGTTCAAAGCATCCGTCCTCGGGCATTTGGGGCAGCGGGAAGCGGCGGCACGATCGCTGGCGCGCTTCGTCGAACTCCGGCCAGAGGCCCCGGACCGCATCCGGTCGCACATGTCGCGGTGGTGGTCCGGCGAGCACGTTGATCGCCTGATAGAGGGGCTTAGCAAGGCAGTGTTCGCCGGTGAGGCAAGCGGAGTGGCCGGGGGCGCGGCCACGGCGGCCGCCGCCGCGGAAGAGGAGGGCTTCTGGGTCGCCGTCGCCCCATTCCGCGTTGAGTCCGGAGCACTGCCTGAACTCCCGGCCTTAGCCTCCGGATTATCCGTAGACATCGTCACAGCGCTGTCCCGGTTCCATTACCTGCGCGTCCTCGGCAACGGCACAACCGGCGCGCGCTATGTACTCGAAGGGTCGCTGCGACAGGCGGGAGCACAACTGCGGGTCGCGGTCAGGCTTGTCGATGCTTCCACGGGCGCCAATCTCTGGGCCGAAACGTTTTCGCGAGCCTACTCGCCCGATCGGATTTTCGAGATACAGGATGACTTGGTGCCGGTCATCGTGTCCCCGGTCGCCGAAACCAACGGCGTGCTGGAGCACCAAATGTGGCTCGCGCTGCGCGATCGCGATCCGCTAACTTTGACTCCCTACCAGGCGCTGCTGCGAAGCCGCGGCTTCTTCGTGCTGCATACGGTTGCCGAGCACCGGATTGCGATTGCCTCGCTACGACGGGCGATCGAAGAGGAACCGAACCATGCCGGCTGTCTGGCGACCCTGTCCTGGCTATACTCACTCGGCTATCTTTTCGGTTGGGATACCAACACCACCGAAGCCGCTCCGGAAAGCCTCGCCTTAACCTACTCGCGCCGCGCCGTGGAGGTGGAGCCGTCCTACCAATTGGCGCACGTGGCGCTGCTCTACGCGCACGCGTGCCGCAAGGAGATCGCCGGAATGCGCACGGAGGGCGAACGGGTTCTCGAGTTGAACCCCCTCAATGGCGTGGCAGTCTTCGTCGTCGGAATGTGGAAAGCCTACAGCGGCGACTGGCAGGAAGGCTGTGCGCTGGTGGATCGGGCCAGACAGCTCAACCCACGGCATATTGGATCCTGCTGGTATCCTCTCGCCCACCACGCCTTGCGGCAGAAAGACTACTCAAAGGCCCTTGAGTACGCGCTCCGCATCAATATGCCGGGGCAATACTGGACGCACTTGGTGCAGGCCGTCGCCCACGCGCATCTTGGCCATGCTTCGGAAGCCTCGGCCGCAGTCGACGAACTGCTTGCCCTCGAACCGGATTTCGCGACGGCAGGTCCCGCGAGGATCGCCCGCTGGTTCTTCGAGAATTCGCACGTAGAACTACTGCTCAGTGGACTCCGCAGAGCTGGGCTCGCAGTCGTCAACGTGCTTCCGGAAGGATCATCGCTCGCGTCAGAGCCGCCGCGGGAACTCCAGGGGCCGCATACTTGAATCGAAGACCCTAACAGACTAATGGAAGACGCTTTCGGCAGAATCGGTCGTTGTCAGTCGATCGGGAATCCCTGATGGCCATGAGCATGCAATTAGGGCCTACTGTCGGGAATCCGATCGCACGTTTGGGAACAGAGCCGTAACGAGACTGCTCAGCCCACGAAGCCGATGCCGAACGCCGCACTAATGGAAATCGCGGGAACTGCCGATTATCGATCGGATCCGGAACATGAAACGAATGACAGGTCTTTTGGCCCTTGCGGCGTTTGGCCAACCGGAGTGGATACCCGTTTACCCTGGCTGTACGGCGAGTCCCTGCGAGGTAACGGCGGCGCCCGGCGCGGTGGTCGAGTTCTTTGCCAGTGCCTTCCAGACGGCGGCCATTGCGGCGCCGGTGACCTCGGACGGAATCGGTACGGTGATCAAGGCGCACAAGGATGGTGTGAGCGTTGTCCTAAAGGTCCGCGAGCGCGATGGCGGCGCGTTGATCATCACGCAGTCGGCGGCGGCGCAGTCGTCCGAAGGCGCGTCAGTGAGTAGTTCGAGCCGGGCGTCACGTTATTCCGCCACTTCCACTTCCAGCACTCCGCAGAGGCGCGCTCCTCTGACTTGGCCCGCGTTTTTTGTGTCGCTGGATCCGCTGCCCGAGATGCCGGAACCGAAGCTCTCGGACCGAGGCTGTTTGGCGAGTGAGATGCCAAAGGCGATCGCGTTCATGACCGATGCGGACGACCTTTTGCAAAGCTACGCCAGCCTGTTCAAACGCAATGGGTACGCTGCGGAGATCCATAAGAAACGCGACCCAAGCATAACCGGGAAGATGCTCTATTTCGACCTCTCAGTGTTGGGCCGAAGCGAGACCGGCACGGTGCTGTTCCACCTGACCCGCTATAACGCCCTTAACCCAACCTTCGCAGCTAATGGGCAAAAAGAGCGAAATGTGGCAGGCAAAGCGGGCTAACC
>VFZO01000527.1 GCA_016871155.1 Acidobacteriota bacterium
TGACTTGGCTCTGGTGCAGCAGGCGTGTATGCAGGCGAACCCTGCCGTCGGCCGCGCGAAGCGTGAGTGCGAGGCGCGTGCCGTCGGGAGAGATCGCCATCATGTTGCCACTGTTGTTGGATCGGGCGAGCGGGATGTCGGCTGCGATTTCGGCGTGCAGCCGGATGAGTGGGCGCAGCGGCGCCGGGCGGGTGGCGGAGTACCAGCCTGAGCCCGCCGCAATCAGCGCCAGCGAGGCGACCGCCCATGGCCACCAACTCGACTTCGCCGCAGGGGCCACAACCACGGGCGCAGGCGCCGCCCCAATGTTGTCAATCGCAATCCGCGCCTCGCCAATGTGCTGCAAGCGGTTCTTGATGTTGCGGTCGAGACAGCGCCGCACCAGATCACGCACCGGGCCTTCGGGAATCTTCGTCAGGTCGATCTCGTCCTTCAGCACGCCCGCCAGCGTGTGCGAAACGGTCTCGCCATCGAACAACCGCGCGCCGGTGAGCAGTTCATGTAGCACCACGCCGAAGCTCCATATATCGGCGCGGCGATCGACCTGTTTCCCCGCCGCCTGCTCCGGCGACATATAACCGGCAGTCCCGAGAATAAGACCCGCTTCGGTCGCCCGCAGCGTAAGCGTCGGCGAATCGGGACCGACCTGAGTAGGCCGCTCCGACACCGCCTTCGCCAAGCCGAAATCGAGCACCTTAACGACGCCCTCGGCCGTGACCATCACGTTGCCCGGCTTCAAATCGCGATGGATGATGTTCTTCTCGTGCGCGGCCTCAAGCGCCTCGGCGATCTGCCTGGCGATGGCCAGCGCTTCCGCCAAAGGCAGCGGACCCCGTAAGGTCTGCCCCTCGACAAACTCCATAACGATGCCGCGACCTTCAAGCCCAAAAATCGTGGCGATGTTTGGATGATTCAGCGCGGCCAGCGTCTGGGCCTCGCGTTGAAAGCGGGCAAGGTAATCGGCGTCGTTGGCCAGCGCGATCGGCAGAACTTTGATCGCAACGTCTCGGTTCAGCTTCGGATCGTGCGCTTTGTAAACCTCGCCCATCCCACCCGCGCCGAGTTTAGCGACGATGTCGTATGGGCCGAACTTTTCGCCGGGGGCGGGCATTTTCGGATAGTGTATCGTACCCTTATGGACGCTGCGCCACATCTGATCCGGATCGCCGATGCACTGGCGGCCGCCAAACTCGAAGCGATCCTCATCGGCAACGCCGGCGCCGCGCTAAACGGGGCACCGGTTACGACACTCGATTTCGACTTCTTCTACCGGGACACGCCGGCCAATCAAGCGAAATTGCGAATCGTAGCGGAAGAGTTGGGCGCATCGCTTACGCAACCCTTCCCGGCCCTATCGACTGTGTTTCGGATCGAACATGCCGAATCGGAGTTACAAATCGACTTCACCAGCCAAGTACACGGAGTGAGTTCGTTTAACAGTCTGCGGAGCCGGGCGGTTCGTGCTGATTTCAAAGGGCGATCTGTTCTGGTCGCCGCTCTCGGCGATATAATCAAAAGCAAGAGGGCGGCGAATCGCCCTAAAGACATCGCGGTGCTCCATGTCCTCGACCATACCCTCAAAGAGCAGCAAAACGCGCAAGCCAACCAAGCGCGAACTGGCGCTGGAGATCATGCGCCAAAACAGTGAGCAGGAACTGATTGGCATGATCCGCCGAAAGCTGGCGCTGCCGATGAACAAGCGGACGAACTTCTTACGTGTGCGATTGCCGAACGGCGGCTCCTGTTTATAACTCCGCCTGATAGCCTAAAAGATTGCACATGGATGGCGCGATCATTGTAGATAAGCCGGCGGGCTGGACCTCGCACGACGTAGTTGGCAAGATGCGGCGGATTGCCGGGACGCGAAGAGTTGGCCATCTCGGCACGCTCGACCCGATGGCCACTGGCGTCTTGCCCGTCGTCATCAACCGCGCCACGAGGCTGTCGCAGTTCCTGATGAAGGCCGACAAGGTCTATGAAGCCGTCGTCCGCTTCGGCTTCGCGACCGATACATATGACGCCGAGGGTGAGCCGATCGGCGATCCCCAAACACCTGTTATCGATCCCATGGTGTTTGCCGAATTCATGGGCGAACTCGATCAAATCCCGCCGCCGGTCTCTGCGAAGAAGATCAACGGCGTTCCCGCATACAAACTCGCTCGGCGCGCCGAGCCCGTCGAGCTTCCGCCATCGCGCGTCACGGTGTTCTCAATCGATCTTTGGGATGTCACCGCCGATTCGGTGCGCATTCAGGTGCATTGCAGTTCCGGTACTTATATCCGCCGAATCGCCCACGACGCCGGCCAGAAGCTCGGCTGCGGTGCACACTTGGCGTCTTTACGGCGATTGCGCGCGGGCCCGTTCGACATCGCCAGGGCTTATACATTAGACGCGCTAGCGGCGCTGAGCGCCGAAAACCGGTTAGCAGAAGCGCTGCTTCCCGCCGCTGACTTACTGCCCGAGTTCCCGGCCGAGATCGTCGACGACACTGTCGCGGCGATGATCCGCCACGGCCGCGATTTTCGGACCTCGCCATTCCGGGTGAAGTCCGGCGCGCGGTATGTGCGAGCCATCGGCCAGGGCGGGGAATTGATCGCCATCGGCGAGATGAAACTG
>VFZO01000528.1 GCA_016871155.1 Acidobacteriota bacterium
TTGGGGGTCTTGGCATTTTGGTTCCTTATGGGTTTTGGTTTGGCTTGCGCAGACCTCTCAGACGGTGCAACGAATGAGGGTGCCAGAGATTTCACTCACCCCTCCTCCTCATGCCGCGCCGCCCGCCGTCGCGATCCCGCATTGCGTGGGTTCTGTCGCCCGTGGCGCGGGGTCCCGCTAATCGCTGAACCCGGCATCGCGGGAACTGCCGAAGCCGTGCGAGCAAAGTTCCAGGTATTGGTTCATCGTCGTTTTGATCGCCGCGCGGGCTTGGTCGTCAGTCATGGTTTCTTTTCTGTGTAGTACTTCGAGTGTCCGGGTACTGCGAAAAACGGGACAACGGGACAGCACGGGACAAGAATTTCGGTATCGTTCTCATGAGGCTGGTTTTCTATAGGGAGATAGTGAAATCACTGTCCCGCCTTGTCCCGTTGTCCCGCCGCGCGAATCGCGATCCCTTCCCATGCGCGGATCGCGCCGCCGCTTTTTTTTGCCTTCCGAACACCGGGGATTCGCTGGATTCGATCATCAAACTGCGATTTCGTTAGCGGGAAGCGCACCGCGTTGGAACTCTCCCAATCTTGGTACGCCGTCCACATGCCGGTAACACTCCCCCAGACGGTCGGCCCCACAATACATTCATCCTCCAGAAACTCCTTCAGCCGATCCGAATCGGCGCGGTAGCCTTCGGTCGCTGCCGAGACTTCCGGGGGATCGCCCAGCCCGTGACGCAGGTAATCCGCCGCGCCCTGTGCCAGCCAATTCATGATTCCGGGAAGTTCGGCGCGCATCTTGTCCAGCAGGTACGGGTTGATCTCATCGTCGGGAATCGTGACGCTAAACGGAACCAGCTTGATCCGGTTCCAAACGGCATCGTTGGGATTGTTGACGAGGGGGCGATGATTGCCGTCGACGAACAGCTTGTGTGACGGTCTGAAGCTGAACGGATTTTCGCGCAGGTATCGGGCTTTGATTTCACCCATGCCGGTCAAGTACTTCACGCGGGAGAGATTGAACTTCATGCCCGCTTCCGGTTCGGATGCCACTACGAACCGAACGCCCTGCAAGTCCGCGATATCAGCGCCGATGGCGTTATTGCCCGCTGCCTGCCGCTGGTCCGCCATGAGCGATTCGATTTGCAGTTGGCCCGCGTACTGATTGCCGCCAAGCGCGCAGCGGATGATCTCCGCGAGCGTCGTCTTCCCGTTGTTGCCGCCGCCCCACCAAAGGAACAACACCTTGCCGGGGAGGCCAGTGATCGCAAAACCTAGGGAGCGTTGCAGGAACAGAATTAGCCGTTCTGCGCGTTCCTTTTCTTGTGTGCTGGCGTTCGGCTTGTCGCCCATGATTCGCCCCAAGAACTTCAGGAATGTGGGGCACGTTGCCGCCGCATCGAATTCGTACGGAAGGATCTTCGTGATTAGATCGTCGCGTCTGTGTTTCCGCAACTGCCCGGTGCGTAGATCCAGGGTTCCATTTTGAAAGTTCAGAAGTTCATCGCAAGAGTCAAACTCAGAAGCGGAAATTTGCCGTAGCTTTCGTTTCGCTACTTCGATCATGTTGCCGATGCCCGCGCGCGAAAGCGATTTGTTCAGAAACCCCAGGAAGGCTTTCCGTTTGTCGGCGTCGGCGATTTTGCCTGCTTCGGCAAAACACGCCCTGATGACTGACTCCGCCTGTCGCGACACGAGAATGTATCGGTCCAATTTCCACCGCTTGCCGTCCCACACCGCGAACGATTCCCGCTGTTCGGAGAACATCAGGTCGTCGCCATGAGCGTCTACCAGCCGGTCCGCGTTGCCAGTGTCGTTGCGCATGAATGTTTTGGCGTTGCCTGCTTTGCGCGGCGCGCGGTTGCCGACGTTGTCGGATGATTCGTCCACTACAAGTTCGAGCGCGCGCGCGGCGTAGGCGGGCGAGAGGCCGGCGGGTTTTGATAGTATCGATTTTGTGATCCGGTCGAGGTCGTTCTCGGCCATCGGAGGCGAGCACCGCATATTCGCCGCAGCGAGTCCAGCGCGGATCTCTATCTCTCCGCAACCAGACGCCCGTAGCGAAGCCGCGAGGCGATAAAGGGTGTTATCCCTCGTTCCGGTCTGAACGATTGCGGGTAGAGCAAATTTACCGATATCAGTCGGGTGCGCCGCCAGCGCCGCGACGATCTCCGGCGGCGCGTCTGCGCATGGACCATCTGGAACGAGTCCGTCGCAGTCCAGCCATGTATACGTAGTACCAGACGGATGCACCGACGGTGGCGCGACGATATAGCCGCCGATGCCGCGCACGTTCGCCTCCGCCAGAAACACGCACCGGTTGGCCTCGACAAGAACGAGCGCGCAACCCGCCCGACGCCCGAGCCGAACCGAGTCCGTTGTGCCCGATTTCTTTAAAAACTCAACTTCAAGCCCAGCTGAACATTCCGCGGCTGGTTAGCCTGACTGAGCAACTGAGTGTAAGTCGGGCTGGTAATCCCCGTATTAAGTCCGCCAAACCAAACCCGGTTGAAGGCATTCACAAATTCCGCGCGGAACTGCAGCTTAATCCGCTCGCGGCCAATCGCCGTGTCTTTGAGAAACGCCATATCCCAGTTATTAATCGCGGGGT
>VFZO01000529.1 GCA_016871155.1 Acidobacteriota bacterium
CCAGCCCACATCGATAACAGAATTGCGAAAGATCTCCCGCTGGACGTTGAAGGTAAACTGCTGCACATAGGGCGTCCGCAAATTCGGATCGAAGGCGACAACCGTGGTTTGGCGGTTGTTCGGTTGGCGGGTGATGGTCTGCACGGGAATGGGCGCGACAGGAACACCGTCGCTCCAGCGGAGGTCCGAGCTGGCGGTGTTGTTCGGGAATACAACTACGGCCTGCGTGAAGCCCGGCGTGTTGGCGTCCACCGTGTTCCACACCGAACCGATGGATCGCTCATAGTAGATGCCGTAGCTGCCGCGAATAGCCGTCTTGCCGTTTCCCCACGGGTCCCAGGCGAAGCCGAAGCGGGGCGCGAAGTTATTCCTGTCGTTCACGTACCAGTTCGGATCGCGAGTGACGGTCAGGTTGTCGATGCCTCCCAACGGGCTAACGCGGTCGATGCCTTCGAACCGGCCCTGCAGGCCGTCCCGCTCGCGCGGGGCCCGGAAGAGTTCCCAGCGCAGGCCGTAGCTGAGCGTCAGCCGGGGCGTGACTTTCCAATCGTCCTGCAGGAACCAACTGAAGTCCAGGTAATCGTTATTCCGGACGCGCGGAGAGCCGGCGGGCAGGAATTTTTCCAGGTCCGTCTGGTAGGTGACCGTTACCGAGCTCATGCGGCCCAGGAAGTCGTTATAGAGGTTCTCGAAACGTTGGCGGTCGGCCGACGAGATCGCCGCGCCAGTGGGTCCGATGTTCGCGGGCGGTACGTTGCCGTTGGCCGTGGTGAGTACGACGTTTGGAAAGATGTTCGCGTCGTTGGTCGAGAACTGGCGCAACATCCGGATATTGACTCCGCCCTTCAGGGTGTGGTGGCCGCGCAGATGGCTGAGGTTGTTGGTCAACTCCCGCAGCGGCGAGTGCCGGCGGTTGGAGGTGGCGGTGTTCAACGGCTCGGTCCAGGAGTTGGACGTCAGCATCGGGCCGGCGAGGCGGTCCGGCCGGACGAAGTTGATGTCGCCGTTCTGATATCCGGCGCGGAGTTCGTTGATGAGCGTTGGAGCGATGGTCCAATCCGAACCGATCGAGAAGCCCTTCCGCTTATTAGGCTGCGTGGCGTTCGGCCGGCCAGGAAACCTCGCTTCGTTGCTGTTAACCGTATCGGTGACAAGAATGTCCTGCAGGCTGCCCCGGAAGAAGACCCGATGGGTGGAGGTGAGGTGATGGTCGACTCGAACCGTGTAGGCGTCCTCAGTGGAAGGCGCCGGGACGTTCCAGCGGAAACCGGCGGTGTTCAAGCGGTCGCCGTTCTCGAAGTTGTTCGGCAACGGCATCAACTCGAACTGGCGCTGCATCTCTTTGTCGACGCCGATGCGGCGCGGGTCGTTAGCCGTGATATCGAAGGAGCGGATCTCGCCCGACCCGGGCGCCGTCCAGCGGAACAGACCGCGCCTGAACTCCGCAGTGGGCACGGTTCGATTCCGGACCACTTGATTGGCGGTGCGCCGGCCCTGATAGTTGAAGAACACGAACGTCTTGTCGCGCCGGATCGGTCCGCCGATCGATCCGCTGAAAAGGTTCTGCACGAGCGACGGCCGGCCCGCGCCCGAAGCGTTATTAAACCAGTTGTTCGCGTTCAGAACCGTGTTGCGGTGAAAGTTCGAAAGGGAACCGCTCCATTTGTTGGTGCCGGTCCGGGTGATGAGTTCGATCTGGCCGCCGCCTTGCCGGCCGTACTCGGCCTTGCCGCCGGCGGAAACGACGCGGAGTTCCTCGATCGTATCGGTATTAATCGCGACGCCCGGGTTTCCGCTGCGCGGCGTCACGGGTTCCGTGCCGGAGATACCGTCGATCAGAATGGTGTTCGATCCCTGGCGCGTGCCGTTCAGGCGGGTGAAGCTGGAATTGTTCGGATCCACCGACATACCGGCTTGATAGTTGATGAGCGACAGAGGTCCCCGGCCGAGCTGCGGAAGCCCCTCAACCTCGCGCAGACTGACCGAGCGCGACACCTGCGAATCGGCCGTCTGAATCTGCTCGCTGCGAGCCTCAACCGTGACACTCTCTGTGACCTGGCCGACTTCCAGGCGGATGTTCTGACTGACAATCGCCCCGGCGCCCAGTTCCAGTGCGTTGATCACCAGTTTTCGGAAACCCTGGCTTTCGGCCGTGACCATGTAGGTGTCCGGCGCCAGCGACGGGAATACATAGAACCCCGCCGAGTCGGAGCGCACCGCCACCGTGTTGCGCGTCTTGCCGGCGACGGCAGTGACGGCCGCACCCGGCACCATGGCCCCGGCGGGGTCGAGTACGTAGCCTTCCAGACGCGAGGTCGAAACCTGCGAGAAGGCTGAAAGTGAGCAAACGAATGCTAGAAATCCGATTCGGCAACCCATGGGCGACACCCCTTTTTCCACAGTATAGACCTTAACCCACATTTCCGTTTTGAGCCGCGCGTGCGAATCTCCCGGATGCTCGTCCGCATCAATATCCATAGGGGTTTGAAGGCAGCGAAGACCCCTGCGGAGGACAGCACCCAATGGGTGACAAACAAAACCAGCCCTTTCAGCTCTCGTTCAACGGCCTTCTCAAGATCGACTTCCAGGGATCGCGCGTTACT
>VFZO01000530.1 GCA_016871155.1 Acidobacteriota bacterium
TTGCCTACGGGCACTTCCCAAACGGTATTACCGATAAATCGGTGGCCCACATGATTGGCGGACAGTCCACGATCGGCCTGGCGATTGTAGTAGTTCGCAATCGACGGGCTGCTGCCGATTTCGTTGCGCGAGTTGATGTCGTCGATCAGTTTCGACCAGGTGTACTTCATGCCGAACTGCAGACCGCGTGAGTAGCGCTTCTCCAGACGCGCGTTCATGCCATGGTAGTTCGAGTTGCCGATGGTGGGCGAGTGCTCGCGCACGTCGGAGAATTGCGGATACGGCCGAACCAATTGGGCGTTGCCGGCGCGGATGCGCGAGGGCTCTACCTGGTTGATGGAAACGGTGCCGGGGAAGGTGAGCTTGTGACTCAAAGTGCCGATGTAGCCGATCTCCACAACCATATTTCCGCGGAGCAGCCTCTGGATATTCAAGTTGAACGACTGAATGTAGGGGACCCGTCGGCGGCCCGGGTCGAAGAACTCGATCGACGTGTTGGGATTCGCCCCAATCGGCACCGCGCCAAAACCGGCTGACAAAGTATTGGTCGCCGTCGGCGGCAGACCATCGCGAAGCTGAATGGCGGCCGTGCGGCCTCCCTCCACGGACGTCACGGAAACGGCCCTGGAGAATCCAGCGCGTACGGCCAGCGGAGTTGCCTGATCGTATTGACCGACGAACAGTAAACCGCCGCCACCCCGCACCACCCACTTGTCGCGCAACCGCCAAGCGAAGCCGAAGCGCGGGCCGAAGTTGTTGCGGTCAAGTTGCGAGGCGTACTTCCGCAGGCCGTTGCGGCCGCTGAACGTCACCACGCCCGGGCAGTTGCAAACCGGATTGATCGCGAAGCGATCAAACGAGTTCTGTTGATTATTACTCTCATAGCGCGGCGTATCGAGGTCCCAACGCAGGCCGATGTTGAGCGTCAGGTTCTGCCGCACCTTCCAATCGGCCTGCGCGAACATCCCGAGCGTCGTGCCATTCGACACGATGGAAGCTGACTCGTCACGCGACGCCGTGGCCACATGGCCCAATAGCAGCGACGCGAGGGCATCGTTCGTGCCAGCCGGTGTGAAGTTAAATTGCCCGCCCGCAGTGCCCAGCGGCGTGTCGTCATTGCGCGACTTGCGGTACTCGGCACCGAACTTCAAAGTGTGCGAACCCTTCACCTTCGTGAGCGAGCCCGTGTAGTGGTCTCCACGAATCGGCTCCTGAGTCCGTTCCTGCTCGCCGCGGCCGAACGACTCAAGTCCCGTGATGTTGACGCGCGGGAAGTACAACGCATTGGTGCCCTTCAGGCCGATGCGTTCTGGAATGCCGAGGCCCCTGCCGGCCGTGATGGGACGGAACGCGCGGCGGTCGAACGCGTAGCAGACTTCCATGAGGGTGGTTGGCGAGAACGTGTGGATCCAAGTGGGCGACCAACTGTAGTACTTGTTGGTGATCGTTTCGCCGAATTGGTCGGTGTTCTCGCGGAAGACCGGCAGTTGGAAGCTCGGACTTACGTTCCGCAGGTAGCGGAAGTAAATTCTATCGCTGGCTGAGAACGTATGATCCAGCCGGGTGACGATCACATTCGTGTCGGTGCCGGTGGGGTTGTTGATCCGGAAGTTGTTCACGCGGGACGCCGCGCCGGCCACGTTCGGCGCCGGATAGTACGCCGCGATCTGACGGCCCACTGGATCCTGCCGGGTCTGCGGAATCGTGTTGCCCGGGAAAGGCGCGAGATTCGCCAGCGGATCAGTGATCGCGGAGTTGAATTGGCCGCCGGCCTCCGCCGGCTTGGGGACGCCGAGCAGCCGCACCTGTTGGCTTCGCGTTTTCACCCACTCGGAGTTAACGAAGAAGAAAGTCCGGTTCTTGATGACCGGCCCGGAGATGCTGCCGCCGTACTGGTTGTAGCGCAGAATCGGCCGGCGCGCGGCGAAGAAGTTGCGCGCGTCCAAGGCGTCGTTGCGCAGAAACTCATACGCCGAGCCGTGCCATTTGTTGGTGCCCGAGCGCGTCGTCATCTGCACCACGCCGCCGCCGGAGCGTCCCAGTTCGGCCTTGAAGTTCGACACCTCGACGCTGAACTCCTCCAGCGAATCGATGGGCGGATCGAAGTTCAGGGACGCCACACCCAGCAGAATGTTCTGCGCATTGCCGCCGTCAATGGTGAAGTTCGTGTTGTCGCCCCGGCCGCCCGCCATGGTGAAGTTCGATCCAGTTCCGTTCTGAACAACGAAGCCGGAAAGGCTCGCCAGCGAGGCGGCTCGCCGGCCCACCAGTGGCATGTTGGCGATCGTCTCCCGGCGGACAACGTTCCCGACGGATGACGACTCGGTTTTCAGCAAAGGCGCTTCGGCCTCGACGGTCACGGTCTCGGTGACGCCGCCTACCTCGAGCCGGATGTCGGCCCGGGCGGGTACGCCAGTCTCGATCACGATACCGGTTTGCTTGAACTGTTTGAAGCCGCTCTGCTCCACGCGAAGATCATAGTTGCCCGGCCTCAGCAGCGGGATCGAGTAGACGCCTGACGATCCGGTGACGCCGCTGAAAGTCTCATTCGTTAGCGTGTTGGAAATGATGACAGTGG
>VFZO01000531.1 GCA_016871155.1 Acidobacteriota bacterium
TTGGTCCTCGTCGGGTTGGATTCTGTTCTTGGCGGAACGTCTTCTAACCCTACCAGGACCTTGCCTCTCTTCTTTCAGAGCCTAATTTGGACAGGCGTGGTCTTGAGTCCTCGGCCAAAGCCCAACGAGAACAACGAAAGAAAGAATCCAGCGACGCCGAGTGTGATCCCAAACTGAATTCTCAGAACGTCAAAGGCAGGGCCCCGCTCTGCGAACGCGGTAAAGCCGCCAAGCGCAAATAGGGTCGCTGCGACCAGAGCGAAGAAGATGATCCCGGACAACCGCCATCGCATTTCTGTTGGCGTCATTAGCGCCGGCTCGGATTCCTCGGCGGTCCAACGTCGCCAGGCATTCGGAAAGTCGGAGAAGTGCTCGACGCCCTCGTAGTTGACGATGAGCAGGCGGCAGATTGCGAGAGTGATCGTGTGGAAGATCCAGATTGAAATCGGCACGCCCCATGTCTCCAGCCCGTCGGAACTGTTGAACAAATGGGTTCGAACCATCGCTCCCCAGAGGCGCGGCAGCAACAGCATGATTGCGAATGCGCAGAGCAGGAACGCCTGCATCACGATGGTGTTTCGGAACCAGACCATGAGCATCGACCAGGTATCGACGCTAAACAGTCCAATTGCTGGAGTGAGGAAATTTCCGTACTTGCGAAGGTGTTCGAGCGGCTTGGCGTCTTCGACTGAATTGGCTACGCTATCGGTTTCGTCTTTATCGAGCTTGCGGCCCCGCAGGCGGTTCGCGAGGAAGTACGATCCGATGTAGCCGCCGCCGGAGACGGTGGAAACGTAGTCGGCTAGCGATAGGAACCCATGCTTTTCGAGCATCCGCAGGATTCCGAGATTAAA
The DNA here is from genome assembly GCA_016871155.1 of Acidobacteriota bacterium. Classification (GTDB taxonomy): domain Bacteria; phylum Acidobacteriota; class Terriglobia; order Bryobacterales; family Bryobacteraceae. The sequence continues at coordinate 855 of VFZO01000531.1, forward strand.
CGTGCCGCTGCGGATTCCGCCGCCCGACATGGCGAGGCCGACGAGGGGCTCGTCTTTTTCGGCGCGGCGTTTGTCGAGAAGTTCGCGTTCCTCGGCAATGATCGCGTCGATGTCTTTGTGGACCGGGCCGCTCATTTGCCGGCTCCGGTGACGGTGCGGGTGGCGCGCCAGGAGTTGAAGAGATTGACGAAGTCGATGCCGACGCCGATTCGGTAGGTGTCGCGGGAGCTGGGGCGAGAGACGATGGTGACGTCGCGGTCATAGACGTTGACGGTAGCTCCGGTAGTTGCGGGCGGCACGGCGGCTCGTGTGCCGGCCGGTTCCAATGCAAACACCGGCCCGTTCGACGGCTTCGACAACCGCAGATTCGCCGTTCCGAACAGGTAGAGAAACTGCCACTTGCCGTCTTCTTTGCCGATCGGAAGCGGGTAGAAGACATCGGCCCGCGCAACGACGCCGCGATAGAATCCGCCCGTCACCAACTGATCTTGGCCGAGCGTCACCATGTACGTCGACGGCGGCGCGTATGGGCGTTGCAGCTCCCATCCAGTCAGACGAATGCCACCGCCGTATTGGCGGTAGAAGCGCTCGCGGTCGGGCGGAGTGAAGGCGACGTAATCCGAAGTGACGTTCGCGAACTGGGACTGGAACGGGGTGAAATGTGTGCTTCCCGTTTTCGGGGTCTTGAAAATTTTCGTAGGCTCCGTCGCCGGATCGGTAAACGAACCGTTGGCGCCCCAGAAGGTCACAAACTCCAACATGCGCAGGCGCGCGCCTTGGTCCCACTTCTTCATTCGGACTCCGAGGCCCGTCAGAAATTCGCCGCTCTGTGCGAGCTTGTTTACCGGTATCTGCGCAGCCGTCCCGGCAAAGTTGGTGATGAAATTCGCGACGCCCGTGTCCACCTGTTGCGGCGCGCTTGCAATCCGCACATTGCCCCAAACGTTTAATCGCGAGTTGTATACATGCTCATGGTTGCCCAACCCGCGCATGATGAAGAAGTCGAAGAAGTAATTCTGCTTCGATTCGGTCGAACTTGCGCCCGCCTGATGGAACCCAAACACGGCGCGCGCTTCCCACTCACCAGCCTTTTCGTCGACGACACTGATTGGGATCGTGACCTTCTTGCTCGCGTCAGCGGTCTCGTTCACGTTTAGTTTGCAGTCGAGTCGCCGCACGCCGTTCGGCAGCTTGCCGGCCGTCACGGTCATCGTGGAGTTATCGGCCGACCAGCCTATTTTCACTTTGTCGGCGCAGATCTCCGGATCAAGCGTTCCCACGGTGACGCTGTCCTTCGTCAACGCATCGTTGCCAACTTTGAATGTAAGTTTGCGCTGCTCGTTGTTGTCGAGCGTCAGGCTCGGCGGTGTTACCGAGAGTTTGCCTTCGACGACGGTTATCGCCAGGTCAAGCGTCTTCGTCGTATCGCTGTTCGCGGTAACCGTCTGTTTGCACTCCAGCTTCTTGGTTCCCGTCGGAAGCGCATTCGCGCCAACCACAAGAAACTTCTGATCGGCTGTCCAAGCATTTGTTACCGTAGCCTGGCACTGCCCAGCGGAGAGAGCGCCGATCGTAACAGTGCTCTGCGTCAAGTCGGTACTGCCGAGCTTAAAGGCCACGTTGATCTTGTCGCCTTTTACCACCGAAATCGAATTGAGCGTGGCGGACAACTTGTCAGTGCTGGCCGCTGGGGGGGGAGGAGGCGG
>VFZO01000532.1 GCA_016871155.1 Acidobacteriota bacterium
GCAATCCCGTCCAAAGTTTCAACCCGGATGACGGCGTCAGCCCCGTTAAGTAACGGAAGCGCACAAGGTCTGCGCGCAGTAGGTCGCGAGTCCGCATGCGTCCGTTCAAGCCTCGCCCTCGTACACGCCCATGAGGCCTCGTTCAACCAGTTCACGATTCGCAGAATCGAGGCGGTCGACGCCATGGGCCCGGGAAAGCACCCAGCGAGCAAACCTCCCGAGACCTTCCTCGAGGGAAATTTGCGGCCGGTAGCCAAGTACCGCCTGAAGCCGCGAAATGTCTGCGAAGTTGTGGCGAATATCGCCTAGCCGGTACTGACCCGTGACTCGGGTCCGCGCCTCGAGACCGAGCGCCCGCCCTAGTTGATGCGCGACCTCTGCCACAGAAGTTGCGCGACCAGAACCCACATTAATGACTCCTGCGATAGGGTCGGCACGATCAATCGCTGCCAAGAACGACCATGCCACATCCTCCACATGCACGAAGTCACGGCTCTCGAGGCCATCCTCGAAAATCGGCAGCTCCGAACCGACCCGAATGCGGTTCGAGAAGATCGAGAGGATGCCCGTGTAGGGATTCTGCAGCGATTGGCCCTCGCCGTACACGTTCTGCAGACGCAGGATCGCGTGGTCGATCCCCAAGGATGCACAGCCGATCCGAACGTATTCCTCCTGGGTCCACTTAGTAGCTGCATAGATGGACGCGGTCCGCGGCGGGTCGGATTCGGATGTCGGTATGGCCGTCAGCGTGGCAGCGCACACAGGGCATCGCGGCTCCCAACGACCAGCCGCCAGATCACCGCCGGTGCGTGCGTCGGGGATAGTCCGCGCCAGGCCGCAGTGATCGCAGCGGTAGGCGCCTTCACCGTAGATGGAGCGGCTCGAGGCCAAGAGCACGCGCCGAACGCGCGACGAGGTCGATTCCCGAAGGGCCTCGAGCATGAGGCCGGTACCAATAGCGTTGCAAGTGGTATACCGAGATATCTCGTACATAGACTGCGCGGTTCCAGTCTCCGCCGCAAGATGGACGATTTCCCGAACACCGTCGAGAGCGCGGACCCAGTCGGACCGCTCGGTGACGGAGCCCCGGACGAAATCAACGAGGGGGTGCGACGCCCATGTCGGTTCGCCGGCCGCCTTGCCATGTATCTGCTCTGAGAGATTGTCCAACACACGCACCGACCTGCCGGCAGAAATCCATCGCCGCACGATGCATGATCCGATGAATCCGGCACCACCAGTGATGAGCAACAAGAAACTACCTTCCTTCCGGCAGAGGGCTCAAAGGCCCGTACCACGAGAGCCCCTCGGGCAGCGAACAGAGAGAGACAAGATCGCGACAGCGACAAAGCCGTTGCTTAACAGCGTCCCGATGAGGCCTCCAGTATAAACCGCGAACAAGAAGAGAGGCCAGAGTGCCGCGAGAGCAGGATCCGCCGATCGCGCCAAGAACGCAAGGTATGCACCAGCAATGATCGAAAAGATCATGACGCCCGGGATGCCGAAGTTGACGAACGCCTCGATAAAGAAGATGGTGTTTGATGATCCGGTGCCGGTCGCGTTCTGTCCCCACTGGAACTCAAAGACCGATCGCTCGAACTGGATACGTTCCCTTCCGCAGACGCCCGAGACAAACGAACTGGTCGAGCCGAGAAAATGCTGAGCGCCATAGATTTGGCGAAAGGCCGAGAGCGAATCGACCGCCGTAAAGATCGGCACTGCTAAAGCGCGCCAAACCATGTACTCCGTCGTCGACAACGAGGTCTCGGCTACATGCGCGCTGCTGAAGTACACGTTTAGCGGTCGACTGTCGGATTCCGAACTTTCCTCGGAAGTGTTGCGCATCGTGAGAACGCCGAGTGCCATCAGGCAGGCGATAGTGAAAGCGCCGATCGCGAGCACAATCCCGCCTCGACCACGTCGCAACGCCACGGTTGCGATCGGAATGGTCGACTTCAGAAAGAAGGCCTTCTCTGCGAATATCAAGCAACCTAGGAAAAAGACACAGATTGCCGCCATTCGGCCGCGCAAGTGGTATGTCAGTAATGCGGCGATCGCATAGGGAACCAGCGATCCCGCCAACAATGCATGCGCGTAGACAAATGCAGTCGACCATCCAGTTCGAGCCTTCAGAAACTGCTCTCTGCTCTCAGAAACGTCGCCTGCGCCGCCGCCATTCACGGCGTCGAGAAGCGGAATCGAGGGCGCGGTCGCGGCGAGTACCGACAAGACCACTACGTAAGCCAGTAAGGTGCCGGCAGCGACTCGCCTCAAGGACCCAATCTCAACAGGACGCTGCGGCAAGCCTCTACGTCCAGATGGCAACAGGGAGTAACCAACCACCATCCAGAATGTGGAGAGGGCAGCCAAGCCAGCGACCTCCATAAAGCCTTGCGGCATTACAGGATCTGCGAGACGAAGAACGACGGGAATAACGGTGAAAGTCCCGAAAACGAGGATGATCACCCAAATGAGCGGCCACAACGAGGGATTGCCGTCGCTCAATCGACGCCCCATCATGCGCGAGCCACCCGCATTGCCTCGTCTCCAGTG
>VFZO01000533.1 GCA_016871155.1 Acidobacteriota bacterium
CATGGATCGTCTCAATCTTCGCAAGGAGCCGGTCAAGGACATCTTTGTCTATCCGCTGGTCGGCGACGTTCAGCAGTTGCTACGCCGCTCAACCCGGTAAACAAATACCGCCGACCTAAGCCATTGATTTTTCAATAGCGCTTGATCCACACTCGAACCGCCGCCGCGCCTGACAACCGAATCCTGGCCGCAGCAGGAAGTGAAGTCGGCTGACGCCACAAGTAGGCCGGCGGATGCTGCGGGCGCACCTGGCGGATCCAGATGAGCGGAATCGTGCGGCCACCCGGCAGTTCTGCCGTGGCGCGAACGGGCGTATCGGAGTGGATTGCCAGCAGGTGCAGGGGACGGGTCAGCGTGAAGTCAGAAGACAAAACCAATGAAGACCCGTGCGGTGGGGCGGGCGCAGCTAGCGGTCGAGGGTTTGCGAAGCCAGCCGGAAGGTATTGCGCATCGCCCTCTGGCGCGCCGCCTTCCACCCAATCCGCCAGAACGTGGATCTCGTCGGCTGTCAATGATATATCGCCAGAAAATTCACCAAACCCATCCACCGCGCCCCAGGGGGGCATGCGGCGTTCGAGCACCTCTTCTTTGATTGCTTTGGCCCAGGGCCGCACTTGCGCATAGGACGTAAACGCCATGGGAGCTGTTCCGCCGTCGCGGTGGCAACCCAGACACCGCCGTTGCAAGATGCGAGAGATCTCCTGGGTGAAGGTCAGCTTGGTTGAAATGACATCGTGCGCAAGGGCGCTCGCGGCTGAGCCGAGGAGCACCCACACGCCAATGAGTCTAATCGTTCCCACCGGAAGGGCCCGGCGGCGTCCGCTTCGGTGCGCGAATAACCGACATGGGGTCTATTTGCGCATCGAAGGCGATGTTAAAAAAACCCGTCATCATCTCTTCCCAACTCTGCTCACCTTGACGGACTTCGGCTTTGTAGTCCGGATTGTTGCGATTGTTGCCTGAATTGTCAAACGTACCGGTGGCCTCAATCCGCGTACCGGCGGGGAGGTGCTTGCCACGCTGCAACTGATACCATAACTGCCAGTTGAATTCGTAGCCTGGAAACCTTAGGAAAATATTGACTTTTCTATTCTGGCAAGCCGCCCGAATCTCCATCAACTTGCCCCGCAAGTGCATATGCGGCAGCAGGCCGATCAGTTCGGTGTCCTGGTGCAGAGTGGTGGCGCCGTCGACCACATGCGCAGCCGCTCCGGGCGGAATAACGAACTTCGAGTTGACGGCCGCCAGGGTCAGCACCCGTTGAGTGGGGGTGGTCCTAGCGAAGCGCATTCCAATCCGCGAGCGGTCTGCGGTGGCCTTGCCGTTGGCAGTGTAGTGCATTTGGAAGACGAGGTCCGAACCAGCTTTGATCAGCTTCCCCTGGCCTTCACGGAGCGCCTCGGGAGGCGATCCCGGAGCAAACCCGGTGATAAACTGCCCCCCGCCGTCGCCTCCACCACGGGGAACGAAGGCCTTGTTCACCGGATACTTGCTCAGCCACCGGGAACCGGGCTCGCGGGCGAAGACAATGATGTGATGCACCACCGACCGGTCACCCGGCCGCGCCTCGGCAAAATGCCATTTGTCCTCGGTAAATCCTGTCGGAACAATGATATAGGTATAGTCCACCGTCCCCGAGGCAGGCACCGGCACCGATTCCGGCATCTCGAGGACGGCGTCGGGCTGGCCAATCGCCCAGCCCTCGGCGAATTGGACCGGCAGAGGAGCATCCTTGGCGTTTCCTTCAGGAGCGCCCTGGTCAATCCAAGCCGTCAAGGTCGCCAGATCGGCCGGACTCATACGGCCACCGTTGGTGAAGTGACCCACGTACGGATCGGCGAACCAGGGCGGCATCTTGCGGGAGCCAACGGCCTGTTTGATGGCTTTCGCCCACGGGCGGACTTCCGCATAGCTAGTCAAGGTCACCGGGACCGCTTCGCCGGCCCGATGACAGGTTTGGCAGTGCTTTTGAAGAGGCGGCGCAATCTCGCGATGGTAGGTCAGCTTCGGTGCGGCAACGGCCAAGCCGCAAACGCTCAAGGACAAAACACATCTTGCCGTCAGTTTCACAACCCCGTACATACCTTCACTATACGGCAGCGGGACCTCACTAGTTCGCCCCTGACACGGATTTCGCAGTTTTTTCTCGCAAAGCCACGCCCCTTGGCAGTATGGTTAAGTGGATGCCTCGCAGATGGCCGTCGAGAGGGCTCTGGTGCAAAATCTGGGTTGACACTGGGTTGGTACCATTTCAGCCCGCGGGTCTCGATCGAACCCGACTCCGATCACGCTGCCAACGCGGCTCGCCAGATCTCCGGCATCCTCGCCCCTGCCCCGCCTAGTTTGCCAAATTTGAACTGCCCTTTCTTGATCTTCTCCGCCAGTTCGATACCGCTGATCACAATGGTCGCCGATTCAAAGCTCGTGAGTCCCAGCATCGGCCGCA
>VFZO01000534.1 GCA_016871155.1 Acidobacteriota bacterium
AGGACTGGATCACGCCAGAAGCATCGGCAAACGCCTCGGCCGCCCGCCGATACCAGCCACGGTGGCTGCGGATGCGCGGCGGTTGGCGCGCGAGGGTATCAGCAAATCTGAGATCGCCAGGCGCCTGGGCATCGGCAGAACGTCCGTCCGCCGCCTCCCGGCTCGCAAGAAAGTGTGAATTCCGCGGCCTTACGCAGCCTCGCCGGAAGCTCACGTTGAGCCAAAGCGGGGAGGATCCGCCAGAGTGGCGCAGCAGCAGGTGAACGTATTCTTGCACGGCGGTCGCGTAAACCTCGCCGCGCAGACTCTCCATGGCGATGGTGTCGCGGTCGAGGCCGGACTGATAGAAGGCGATGGCGGATTCGCTGGGGCGGAAGCGCTTCCATTCCTCGGCGGAGTCAAACGCTACCAGCCGGACTTTTTGGCGAAGCTTTGGGTCGAAGCCCAGGGCGTGCACGAAAAAGTCGCGGACTTCTTCGAAATGGAGAATGCCGGCGCGCGCTTTTCTGGCTCCACCGGTGGTTACCAGTTCGAAATGGTCGCTGGTGGCGGCCGTCCACTCTTTGTCCTTAGCTGCCCCAAGGATACCGGCGGCCAACAGCGCCAGGCACGCGATCCGTTGCATCCCGCGTGTCCTCCTCGGCTCACTTTATCGCACGCCGAGAGTGGTTGCAGGGGCGGGAATATACTTTGTACTCTTACGTCGCAAGGCACTTGAGATGATAATGGGGCAAAAACTCGAAGTAATCCGGTGCGTGAAGATCGTGAATGGGCCGGATGGGCCGGATATTAGTCCAGCGCTTCGGGCTCAAGTGCAATCCCTGTTTCGCCGGCGGCTTTTCGTTCTTGATACTTCTTCACCCACGCTTCCCAACTCTTGCCAGCCGCGGTATCGCGCCCGGAGAACTCGATCGCGGCGATGCCGGAGTAGGCGATGGCAATGCGTTCGCGCCGCGGGCCGTCTTTGGGAATGATCCGCACCAGGCTTGCTTCCAGAGTCGGGCCGGTGCGGCGATCGAACAGATACCCTTCGATCTTGAGGCCGTCGCGGGTGGTGATGGTGATGTCGCCGCGATAGTCGAAGGCTTTTTTGAGTCCGGCGAGCAGGTCTGCTTCGGTGGCCAGCGGCCATGCCGTACCTTGCACTAGACGTTGACCTCTTCTTCGCGCTGCCCGGTGGACTGAATCTGCACAAGCTTCCCGTCCGCCGGCGGAGCGGCATCGAGCGCTCGCTGTGCGTCCTCATCGCGGTAAGTGGAACGGAAGGTGGCCTTCACCGTATCCCAGAAACCACGCAACGAGTCGAACGTGGCGTCCACGGAGGACGCTTCAAAGCCGGAGTGCACCATGCAGTTAGCGCATTTCGGGTTGCCGCTGGCATGCCCGTAGCGGCGCCACTCGGTCGCGGCCATCAGCTCTTCGAACGTGTCGGCGTAGCCGTCCTGCAGCAGATAGCAGGGCTTCTGCCAGCCAAACAAATTGTAGGTGGGCATGCCCCAGGGCTTGCATTCAAATTGCAGTCTGCCCATCAGAAACTCCAGAAACAACGGCGACATGTTGAAGCGCCATTTCGGGTTCCGGTTCGACAGAATGGTGCGAAACAACTGGCGCGTGCTTTCGCGTCCGAGGAAGCTGTTTTGGTCCGGAGCTTTGTCGTAGGCGTAGCCTGGCGAGAGCATCATGCCTTCGACGCCCACGTCCATCATGTCGTCAAAAAATGCCCGTACGCCGCGCGCCTCGGCGCCGGCAAACAATGTGGTGTTGGTGGTGACGCGGAAACCGCGCGCAACCGCGAGGCAGATGGCTTCGAGCGCAATGTCGTAGCCGCCTTCGCGGCACACGGCGAAGTCGTGATGCTCGCGCTGGCCGTCCATGTGAACCGAGAACGACAGATACTTCGACGGCGTGAACTGGTCCAACTTTTCTTTCAGCAGCAGCGCGTTGGTGCACATGTACACGTACTTGCGCCGCGCCACCAGTCCGGCCACGATCTCCGGCATCTGCGGATGCAGCAGTGGCTCGCCGCCTGGAATGGCCACCGTGGGCGCTCCGCACTCCTCGGCAGCGCGGAAGCACTCTTCCGGCGTGAGATGGTCTTTGAGAATATGGGCCGGATACTGGATCTTGCCGCATCCGGCGCAGGCGAGATTGCAGCGGAACAGTGGCTCCAGCATCAGCACCAAAGGGTAACGCTGCCGGCCAGCGAGCTTCTGCTTCAGCACGTAGGTGGCGACAGTCCAGGCTTGCGATACGGGCACAGGCATACGTGAGGTTGCGGGACCCTTTTCAGGCTAGCAGAAAGACGTGAGCAGGGTGCCGCCAATATAATGCGCGTAGGGGGTCGCCTTGTTGATGCGATTAACGCTTGCCTTTCTCTTCGCTGCCGTGTTTGCGCTCGCCCAGGATCCGCGTGGCTTCATTCGCG
>VFZO01000535.1 GCA_016871155.1 Acidobacteriota bacterium
TCGGACGCATCGGCGAATCCTTAAAGAAACATGGCCTGAAATGTTCGATGGTAACTACCGAGACGTTTCACAATGCGGTGTGGGCGGCCTCGCCCGCGGCGCATGCCGATCAGGTCCGCGAGTACGCAAACTGGCGCGTCGAAAAAACGGTTTCGATCGGCCACCAACTCGGGGCTCAATATGCCGTGTACTGGCCGGGCGCGCTCGGCTATTTCATTCAGGGCGCGATGGACGAACTCCAGGTGCTGAAATGGTACGCCGAGTGCATCAACGCGGCTTGCGAAAAAGACATCGCGCTGGCCAAGCAGGGAAACCGCGCAACGCTGAAACACTGCATGGAGGCGAAGCCGTTTGAGCCTGTCGCCGAAATACTTCTGCCGACTTCGGACTCGATGCTCGCGCTGATCTTTTCGGGGCTGATCAAATATCCGGCCATGGTCGGCCTGAATCCGGAATACCTGCACGAGCTCATGTGGGGAACGGCGCCGCGCGCGGCGCTGGCGCGCGCGCTCATGTGCGGCAAGTTGTTTCACTTCGACATTAACGACGGGTACGCCGGAAAGCACGATGTCGACATCGCGATCGGGCTCGTGAATCCGCTCGACTGGCTGAACGTATTTATCCTGCTGCGCACCTATGGCTACTCGGGGCCGTTCAACCTCGACTACAAACCGCCGCGCACCACCAGCGTACACGGCGTGTTTCATATCAGCTTCCCGACCGCGATCGACCGCTTCATCACGCTGTGGGAAATGGCGGGCGAAGCGATGGAGGACGCCGTGATCAAGGGCGCGACCGATGCGCTGAAGGCCGGTGGCCCGCGGGTGGCCGATACGCGCGACGCTTCGGGCATTGCGGCGGCGAACAAAGAACTACTGTCGCTGCATGAGTTGATCTCGCACCGGCTGTTTCAAATTCTGGTCGGCCAAAACCGCGGGCGCGTGTTCAGCGTGTAACAGGCATGGGCCGCACGCTCGTCATACTCGGGCTCGTCATCGCTGCGATTGGCGGGCTGATTCTGATCAGCGAGCGCATCGGCCTTCCTCTCGGTCGCTTACCCGGCGATCTGGTCTGGCGCGGCAAAAACACGACGTTCTACTTTCCTCTGGCCACCTCGATTGTGGCCAGCGCCGTTCTGACGCTGGTGATGTGGTTGATCAATCGGAACGCTCAACGATAAGCGGAAACGCCGCTGTTCAAGTCCCCGCGATAGGCGGCGAGCATGCCTGGAATTTCAAGGAAGTGAAGCAGCGCCGCGAGCCCGAGAGCCAGCGGCAATTCCCAGAGCTTGACGTCGTAGTCGCGATAGCTCCGAAGACACACCAGCCAGGCGTCGATTAGCTTCCCTAAACTAATTAGGGGAATCGCGGCGAAACCCGTTCGGATCAGCCCCGCGTAGGGCAAGCGTTCGTCAGCGAGCCGCGTGGCGACGGTGCAAAAACCGTGATTGCGCCGAATATCCCGCTCCATCGCCCAGCCTTCGAAGTCATGGACGACGACCATCGCGGGCTCGAAGCGTAGTTCGCCTCCCGCGCGCAGAATCGACTCCGATTGAATCCGCCCGGCGAAGGCGCCGAGCCCCAACGGCAGCGGGTGTGCCCGATAGACCTCGCGGCGGTAGCAGGCCGCGTTGCCGGAGACGAATCCGGAGACGCCGGCTGCCCCGGGATCGATGTAGGCGCGCGTGAGCAGACTGAGCAAACGTTCCAGCCGCGTGCGGCCGGGGTACTTTGTTTTTGCGCTGATTACCGCGGCGTTTGCGTGGCGAGCGATGTGCGCGCGCAATGCTTGAAGCCAGCCGGCGTTGGGAATGCAATCGGCGTCGACGATCGCGACCCAGTCACCCGAGGACGCTTCCACGGCGAGGTTTTTCAGTTCGTAAGAACTATCGGCCGCGAAGAACTCGAAGCGGCAGTTGGGAACGATTTGAAAGAGATCGGCCGGAACGGCGCCGCGCAGACTCTCCGCCTCGGCGACGATGAACTCATCGGCCGGCAGATCGTCCTGCGCCGCCCATGCCTTCAACGCCGTGCGCAAATCGTTCCACGACTTTGCTTCGCCCGCCGCGTAGTCCGACGTGACGACGACCGTCAGCCGCGAGTTGTTGTGATTACTCACTCTGACCGGCAACCTCCTTGTGCCGGCTCGCCCAAACCGGGCGATTGCCAATCACGTGTGTTACGGATGCGAAGACACTGACCCCAACGTCAATCGCGGCCATGAACGGAAACCCCACGGCGAGCGTTCGCAATTCGGCGGCGCTTGGACGCCCTTTGGCGAGTGCACTGCCAATCGCGGCGGCGGCTGGCGCGGCGATTACGGGTAACGATCCCCCGGCAGAGCCGGGGGCCTTCGTTCGTGAGCCGCTCAAAGCGGCTGGTTGGGGTCGCTGGCGCGGCCCCGTGGTTTAGCACCACCTC
>VFZO01000536.1 GCA_016871155.1 Acidobacteriota bacterium
CGGCTCCATCGCCGCCCATTGCTCGGCCGTAAATTTCAAGTGGACCGTCCAGACTTTCGAGGTCTGAAACAGTTCGTCAGCTTTTTTCGGCGCCTCAGCGAAAAGGACGCCGGCGGCAAGGAGCACTAGGGAGAAGCGGTACATGTTCATTCAATCGTAATACGCACCCGAGCCGCGGTTCGATCCAATCCCAACCGGATCGCCGCGCTACGATCACAAATGCCAACCCGTCCATCGCCATGATCCAACGCACAACCATTGAAGCCAACGGCGCCCGCTTCCACCTCGCCGAAACCGGCGCCGGCCGCCCCTTGCTCCTCCTCCACGGCTGGCCGGAATTCTGGTTTACCTGGGAGCCGGTGATGACCCGCCTCGCCCATCGCTTCCGTCTCATCGCACCAGACCTCCGCGGCTTCGGCGATTCCGACAAACCCGCTGGTCCCTTCGCGCCCCACAATCACGCCGACGATCTCCTCGCCCTGCTGAACCAACTTGGGATCGAAAGGATCGGCGTCGTCGGACATGACGTCGGAGGCGCCGCCATGCAACCCCTCGCACGTCTGGCGCCCGATCGCTTCGCCGGGCTGTTCTTCTTCGATTTCCCCTATCCGGGCATCGGCTCTCGCATGGGCTCCCCAGACTCCTTGATCGAAATTTGGTACCAGTCGTTCAATCAGATGCCCATGGCCCCCGCTCTGGTCGGCGCCAGCCGCGAAACCTGCAAGGCCTACATCGGCCACTTCCTTCGCCACTGGTCCTGGCGCAAGGATGCCTTCGACTCGGTGATCGAAGTCTTCGTCGACAACTTCATGAAGCCGGGAAATCTGGAGGGCGGCTTCGCGCACTACAAGGGATCTCACGCCGGCCGCATCGCGATGATGAAGGGTGCGTTGCCCGCGTTCCCGCCAATCGACATCCCCACCTGCGTCCGCTGGGCCGAGCACGACGCCGTCCTCCCCTTCGCCTGGTCCGACCGCCTTTCCGAGACATTCTCCAATCTCGACTTCGCCCAATTCCCCGGCGTCGGCCACTTCCCCCACCGCGAAGATCCAGACCGCGCCGCCGCCGAGATCGGCGGATTCTTCGAACGAATCGGCTGGTGCGAATTGACCGCTCGTAACTCCAGCGAACCTCCGCCGCCATCCCCGAGCGGCCCGAAACGATTCCACTCGGCGTGATCCCAGCGTTCCCCTGCCGCCGGCAGATCACTCCGGCGCGAGAGCCCCTTTCACCTGATCCAGCGCTCGAAGAATCGACGGCTTCGCACTGCTCGTGCCGTTGGCCGTAAGGGTTTTTGCTAGACGCGAACGCTCGGATGACTGGCGGGTTCGGCGTGTTTCCGGAGCCCACTTTCCGAGTAGCGCGTCAGAACTAAGCCGCTGGCGCGGCGGACGCAGTGGCGTGGGTGTTTGGAGCGATAGCGAACGGTAGTGTCGTCATAGAAAGGAGTTTTCTGTGACCCCACTTCGTCAACGGATGCTGGAAGAACTCCGGCGCCGTAACTTCAGCCCTGATACGACGCGCGGCTACGTGCATGCCGTCGCTCAGTTCGCCGAGTACTTTAATAAGTCGCCAGAGTTCCTGGGACTCGAAGAGATTGGCCAGTTTCAACTGCACTTGCTCGACGAGAAGAAACTGGCGCTCCACACCATCGCACTGCGCATGGGCGCCTTGCGCTTTCTCTACAAGCGCGTCTTGAAACGGCGTGATTTGGATTTCGAGAATCTGCCGCTGCTCAAAACGCCGAAGAAGCTCCCGGTTGTGCTGAGTCCAGAGGAAGTGACTCGCCTGATCGAAGCTGCGCCCAACCTGCTGTACCGCACATTGTTGATGCTGCTCTACGCCACCGGATTGCGGCGAGCCGAGGCGTCAACGCTGAAACTGTGTGACATCGACAGTTCCCTTATGTTGATCCATGTTCGTCAAGGCAAGGGTGCCCGTGATCGGGAACTGCCACTTACCCAGAAGCTGCTTGACGCGCTGCGCCATTACTGGTGTTCGTGCAAGGTCAAGCCCCGCGTCTATCTGTTCCCCAGCCATTGGGAGAGCAGCGATGAAGAGAAGCCCATCTCTGACAAGACCATTTGGAATGCCTGTCACGAGTCTGCGCTTCGAGCAGGCATCACAAAGCGATTGGGGCCACACACGCTGCGGCACTGCTTCGCCACACACATGCTCGAGGCGGGCGCCGACCTGCGCACGATCCAACTGCTCCTCGGGCATCGGCGTCTCAAAGAGACTGCGATCTATCTCCACCTGTCACGACGACATTTGCAGGCGGCAGTCAATCCTCTCGACCAGATCACGGTGCCCGACTTTCCCCGACAGACTCAACCATCGAAGAAGGGTCAATCGTGAAGCGGCCACCCTGGGAGGTGGCTGATATCATCCGCAAGTCTGGCCGGCGTGCGCGTAGTC
>VFZO01000537.1 GCA_016871155.1 Acidobacteriota bacterium
GGTGCAGGAGCTGATCTCGGCCAAAGACAGCGACCTCTTCGACGTGCTGGCATACGTGAGCTTCGCCTCATCGCCCCACACCCGGGAAGCGCGCGCGACCAAAGCGCGGCGTCGGATCGGCGTGCAGTTCACCGATCGTCAGCGCGACTTCATCGACTTCGTGCTCGACCAGTACGTCAGCGAAGGTGTTGAGGAGCTCGCCGTGGAGAAACTTCCACCGCTACTCGAGATCAAGTACGGGGGCGTCGAGGAGGCCATCGGGGCGATCGGTGCCGACGCCGACGGCATCCGCGAAGTCTTCTGTGACTTTCAGCAGCACCTGTACGTCGAGTCGGCTTAGCCTTCAGAGAGTTCGATGAATCTTCGTCTACATGCAAAGTTCCTTGATGCGCTTTCTTTGCTCTCATCAGGCGAGCAGAAGCGAGTGCGTTCAGTGGTTGTGCAACTTGCAGAAGGTGAATCCACCCCGGGACTTCGTCAGCACAAGGTGGGGGACTTCACGAGTTTCAGTGCGGGCATGGACATCAGGATTCTCGCTGTTGAGGAACATGGTGGTCGCACCTTGGTCCACGTCGATCACCACGATGATGCGTATCGATGGGGAGAGAGGCACAGCGCGATTCTCGGTGGCGGGGACATGTTGTTGGCAGTTGTGCCGGCCAGGAACGAAGTCGCTCGGATTTCAACCAAGTCCGAGAACGCGGCTCCCGCGACGAATCGCTTCGCGACGCTACCGGGTCCTGTGGCGAAAGTGCTCAACGCGGCTCGGACAGATCAGGAACTGCTGGATGTGATTGCAGCTCTTAGTCCTGAATGGCAGGAACTCGCGCTTGCGGTCGCTTCATCGTCAAGCGAGTCAAGCCCTCCATCCGACATCCTTGCTGTTGATGATGAACTTCTCGAGTTCGCGCTTGCTCTGCCGGCCGAGAAATGGCGGGTGTTTTTGCACCCCAAGCAACGCGCAGTGGTCGACCTTCCGGCAGCGTCTCATCTCCTGATTCGGGGCGGCCCAGGGACTGGGAAGACGGTCTCTGTGGTTCATCGGTTCGTACGATTCGCGCAGCAGCAGAGTGATCGGCCACCAAGACTTCTCGCGCTGAACCCGCCCGCGCGTGAAGCACTAGAACTGGCGTGCTTAAGTCTCGGCTATGTGGCCCCTGAGGGAGCGATTGTCGAGTTCGGAGATCTCGACAGAAGGGTTGGACTTCTTGACCTGCTTGACGAAAGTTCCGCGGTGTTCATCGACGAGGGACAGGACTTGCCAGTAGGTGTGATTGCTCGACTCCTGGAGGGGATGGAAAGTGGTGCGACCCTGCCTCACATCACGCTCGCTTTTGACCCGAATCAGGCCATCGTTGAACCGGCCGGAGATGCTTTGACGCGTCTGGCGCCTTTCGCTGACAGCCTTTCGCTGACCTATTGCTACCGAATGACCGACGAGATTCGCGCATACTCGAAGTCGATTTTGGATCGTCTTCACGAAAACTACGTCGGAAAACGATTTCAAGATCAGCATCACATAGATGCACGACGGGACACCGTAGGTGGACAAACTGTGTCGGGGACGACCGGTCCCGAGGTTGAAGAGATGTTGGTGGAGGAAGGGAGTCTCGCAGCCGCAGCACGGACCGCAGCGCTGAAGCTGTTGCAGGATGCGGGTAGTTGGGATGGGCTCGGGGTCATCCTTGTCGGCGAGAAGTCGCCTGAGTTTGACGACTTGGAGAGAGACGGCATACCCCTGGCATCCCCGGGCTCCGTAAAGGGACTGGAGTTTCTTCGAGGACTCGTGATCGACAATCTTTCACATGGCGAGGATGAGAACGGAAAGGTGGTTGTCACGGCTGCTGGGTACCGAGAGCTCAGCGGGTTGTATGTGGCTGTGACGCGCTTTAGGGACAAAGTCACCGTCGTGCGCGCAGCGGGGCCGAAAAGGGGCTGACCGGCGTATGGCGGGGAAGGTGACCGAGAATCATCACGGGCGGTTTGTCTTTCAGCGCCATGCAGAGAGTCAGAGTTTTGTCTGTGATCGATGCCTTGAGCCAAAGGTCGCAAAGATCGTTGTCGAGTGGAGCAGGCAGTCAGCTGCCGCCACGAAACGGATCTGCAACGGCTGCTTCGGCCGACTTTCAGGCGATGGCGCTTGAGTGCGGGTACCCACCGAAAGGCGTGGTCGCGGCACACCCGAGGCACAACATGTGTCCAGACAGGAGTGGACAGGAGTGGACACGCTGACCACCGACCGCGAAATCATGCGGAATCAAGTGTGTGGCGAGAGTGACTCTGTGCCTTACAAGGAGAGGGTCGGGGGTTCGAGTCCCTCAGCGCCCACCGATTGGGGTTTCCCATGGGTAAAGCGCCCTGGGGCTCCCGCGACC
>VFZO01000538.1 GCA_016871155.1 Acidobacteriota bacterium
CGAGCTGCCGGCGCGTCCCGCGTTAGGGCGGCAGTTGCAGAGTCTGCTGAGTCTCCTGGTGCTGCTGGCCGCACTCGGATTTTCCGCGGCGTACGCGTGGCGAAATTACAAATCGGGCCGGGGCGATAGGGCGGGCGCGGCGCGTCTGGCTGTAACCGTGTTTGTCAGCGCCTGCCTTTCACAGTTCTTGCAAGGCCGCTACGGCAGCGTCGAGAACGTCTTCGGCAACAACGGTGTTACATGGTTGTCGGTTTCACTCTTTGTAGCGGCGCTTTATGGAGCGGAGTATCTGGCGCTGGAACCGGTAATTCGCAAACGCTGGCCGGCGCTGCTGGTGGGTTGGACAAGGTTGATGACGGGTCAGTTTCGCGATCCGATGCTCGGACGGCATGTGCTTTATGGCGTCGCGGGAGGATCGGCGTTCCTGTTGCTGGGAGCGGCGATCGAGATCGCGGAAAAATCGATGCGGTTGAATCCGTTGACCGGCGACCTCGATGCGTTGCTCGGCGTGCGATTTCAGATGGGGGCTCTGTTTGGCGCGGTGGTCAATTCGTTCAACAACACCATGTTCATTTTGTTACTGGTGATCGGCATCGCACTGGTAGTAAGGCGGCTGTGGTTGGCGGCGCTGTTAGCGGCGCTGTTGCTGGCCGTTATCAGCGGACTGGGCGCTTCGATGATGTGGCTGCGCATCGCGATCGCGTTTATTGGGAACGGTTTGGTGATTCTTTACCTGCTGCGGTTCGGCATGCTGGCAACATTGATCCTGCTCGGCGTGACCGTAATTTTCGAACTGTTTCCGCCGGACCTGCATTGGGGCGCCTGGTATGCCGACACGCGCGCCCTAGCTGCGTTAACAGTGCTGACGCTGCTGGTCTACGGATACTTCACGGCAACCACGGGCTATCGGAGCGATAAGCCCGAAGACGAATTATCATAGTTGGTGCAATGATCAACCGCCGCCAATTACTCGCCGCCTCCGCTGGCGCACTCACCCTCGAAGCCCGCAAGCTGAAAACGATCGGCGTGCAACTCTACACCCTACGTTCGGTGATTGAACCGCAAGCGAAGCTGATTCTCTCGCAGGTACAGGAGGCCGGGTATGCGGAAGTAGAAGCGGTGCGGGGTAATCTGGCGAAAATCTGGGACGAGTTGAAGGCGACGAAGCTGAAGCCGGTGTCCCTTCACATCGACACGCCGTACTTTACGACGCAAAGCGACAAGCTGGTTCCGGCATTGGACGACGCGCGGGCGAAGGGTTTTCGTTACGCGGTATGCCCGTATATCGCGCCGCAGGATCGAGGCGGCGTCGAGGTGATCAAGAAACTGGCGGACACGTTGAACAAGGCTGGCGAGAAATGCAAAACGTCCGGCATGACACTGGCGTATCACAACCACGCGTTTGAATTCGAACCCGTACCGGGAGGCGGCAAGACGCTGCTCGACGTGCTTATGGAATCGACCGATCCGAAGCTGGTGGCGCTGGAAATGGACATCATGTGGGTGGCCGTGGGCGGCGTCGACCCGGTCGACCTGCTTCGCAAGTACAAGGGCCGGGTTCCGTTGATGCATGTGAAGGATTTGGCGGCGGGCGTGAAGCCGCAGTACAACGAGAAAATTCCGCGCGATGCGTTTAAGGAAGCGGGCGCGGGGTCATTGAAACTGCCGCAGATTCTGAAAACCGCAATGGATACGGGCGTTAAGCATTTCTTCGTCGAACAGGATCAGACGCCCGGCGATCCGATGGCGAGCTTGAAGCAGAGCATGGCGTACTTGAAGACTCTCAACGTTTAGAATCGTGCGCGGAGTTCGGTGAAGTCCTGTCCGACGTAGCGCCACAGATCCGGTCCCGACAGGTGCGCGGCGAGCGATTGCGCCGCATCGGCGAACAATAACTCCCGGCGTTGCCACAGTTCGTCCATCGACTCTTGCTCGTTCGCAAAGACGTGCAGGAACGGAAACCGGAAGTAGCGATAGCCGAATCGCGCGGCAATCCAATGCATGGCGCGTTCTGTGTAAAAGAAGACATGCCGGCCATTGATGGGTGCAAGGTAGGTCCAGTCGACGCCTTCGCCGTTATAGAGTTCGGTTGTGAACAGCGCGACTCGCGGCTTGTTGCGGAACATCTCGCTGAGTTCTTCTAATGGTTCAGGCAGGTGTTCGAGGACTTCGACCGAAGTCAGTGCCACGGGCGTGATCGAGGCAGGATCGTCGATTTTGTACGCTGGGGTAAAAGGGGCGTCGGCATAACGATCGTAGGTAACAAACCACGGCTGTCCAAATTAGCGCGGAGTGAGCGGGAGCGGAGTTGAAGGTAAAGGAGTTACCGCTTGGTCCGAGTTGGCGAGAAGGTGAGGTTGGGGGTAAGTGTCTG
>VFZO01000539.1 GCA_016871155.1 Acidobacteriota bacterium
CTCCTGTAGCTGCGGCAAGCGGCTTACGGCTTCGGGACTGCGGACGTGGCCCTGCGCCACGCCGATGATGGACTTTTCATCGCGGTGGTTGCACTCGATCTCCCAGCGCTGGATATAGGACTGCACGAGTAACTGCAAATCGAGTCCAATATCGGTGCAGACCAGAAACGCCGGCTGGCGGTACAGCAGTTTCGATCCTTTCCGCAATCGATATCCGAGCGGCTTGATCACCACCAGCAACAACGGCCGGTCCGCCCCGGCTCGCCGCCAAAACACCGGGCCGTAGACTTTGACGGGAATCTCCCGCATCGCACCGGCGGCGAAGCAACGGACCTTCCCCTCGGGGATGGAATCGTCTTGGAGAATCTGCTCGGGAGTGGGCGCCTGCGGGCCATAGCGACGCGGGCGGCCCTGCCTGCCGTCGCGCTCTGGCAGCGGCAAGTGCAATTTGGCATCCCGGCGAATGCGCCCGATGAAGGTGGTTCGCGGCGGCAGGTTTTGCAGCACGGTTTTGTTGGTATAACTGCCATCTCCGCTGACAATCAATGGCCGCGCCGCCGTTTCGGGGCGGTCATCCAAGCTTTGGCGCACACTAGCCATCGAGGCCAATCCGGCCACCGGCAGCGCGCGCTGTTTTTTCTCCTTTTTGTAGGCGGCGTGCGCCTCTGGCGCGGCGTTCTTTTTCGGTTTCACCGCTGGGGGCGCGAAGTCGAAACGCACGGGCAAAGCGCGGGCGGCCCCCGGCGCCTCCGGCGGGCTTACCAGCAGCGAAACCTGCACGAAACGCAGCCCATAACGGAGATTGACGTGGAACGGCGGCGACAGGGGATCGCGCGCGATGGCCACGCCCGGAATCTGCTTGCCAGTCTTCTTACAGAGCGTGTCGTCGAGCGCGGCGATCACCGGCGCCGCGGGCGAAGGCAACAGAACGGGGAAACGGTCAAAGACGGGATCGAAGAGTTGGCGCGGATTCCAGGGGCTGCGCGAGCAGAGCCGGTAATCGGCGCTCCAATCGACAAACTGCCGTCCGGTGGCGCAGATGGCCATCGACGTCAGGTGCTGACGCAGACAAGCCAGCAAGCCGAAGGTGAGCCGGCGGGCGCGGTCAAAACTACGATCCTGTGCGAATACGTGGCGCCATTGCTGAAGCAGGCTATCGAATGTCTCCAGCAGGTTCATTTTCACTCCTTGGCTCAGAGGGGAGCCCGGATCGAGTCGGATCGCATAAACGCTCCCGCCAATGGCGATGGAGCGGTAACAGGAAGATATGCTTCCGTACACCTTGGGCCGTGCCGCTGCGATCCATGCGGCCCCGGCCTTGGGTGAGCCCGGCCGCGGTCCAGTTGGCGGCGCGATAACAACCGCCGTGATACCGCGTTCCATCCACCAGCGTTTCCAGCAGCACCGGCCGCGCCTGATAAGCAGCCAGCCAATCGGCGGGCAATTGGCGAGCCGCCAACGAGAGAATATGACTGGCCAGGTTCGGTACCCGGACCCAGGGGAGAATCAGAAAACGGCTGTTGTTGACGATCAGCGGCAGATTGGTTTGGCGGGCCGTTTCGCTCCAACCAATGTAGGTATCGCGGGGCGCCATCTTCCAGGCGGCGCTGGTGAACAGCAGGCAGGCCAGCAGTGGAAAGGGCGGCTGGAGAGAGCGGACGAAATAGCGAAGCTGCGCCCCGACCGGCACTTTGTAGCCGAGATAGTGGTAACGCTGTAAGTACTGCCGGAACAGCAGGCGGTTCTCGCTGTTGTCGAGTAACTGGAGACCGACAGGGAGGTAGTCGCCGACCAAGCCGGCCACCGGCGGTTGCGCCTCGCTGCGTGCGTCCCACACGGCGGCGCGCGGGCGCAGTTTCTTCGGTTGTGGCGGCGGCAACCAGGGAAGCCACCCGCGTTCCTGCAAGGCCTGCAGGAAAACGAAGCATTCCCGGCTCTTCAGCCCCCCGTTGGGCCGCCGCCATTCCAACAACTCACAAAGCGTGTGCGCCAGTTCGGTCAGGCTCAACGTGGAGAATTCACGCGTGATCTGCCGGATCAGGTCGAGTTCTTCTGGTTTCAACGCGCGGCCACAGAACGTCAGGCCGCCACCGATGGTTACTGGCATAATGCTTCGCCTGCTGATCGCAGGCCTTCACCATCACGTTATAGAAAAACGCCGCAAATGTCCAGAGAAATCTTGCCGCGGCCCCCCCGCCCGCCCGATTTTCTTGCCCACTTTGTGGCGTAAAGGGCCAATCTCCAGAGAGCTGCGCATTGCGCAGCTCGAAGAGCGGCTGCGGCTGTTGCGTATCGCTAAGTACGGCCCGCGCGGGGAGAACCTGAGCGCGACGCAGTTGGCGATGTTTGAGCAGGAGATCAGCGCGACGCT
>VFZO01000540.1 GCA_016871155.1 Acidobacteriota bacterium
CGCGGCCTCAAACATGAGCAACGCGTCGGACTCGACATACGGACGCAGCCGAACGTGAACCATCGTTTCCGAAAGCGTACTTTCAACGCTCTGCAGCAACGCCAAGGACGCTGACCGCGGCGCCAGCCCAGATCAGTAATCCGGAAACGAACGGTCGTGTTCAGCCGTTTGCGGAGCGCGCAGCGCCGTCCGCTGCATGCTGTTGCTCGGCGCCTGCTTGTGGGAGCCCGATTGCCATGAGCTCACGACTGGGCTCCGTCAAGAAACTCATTCACCCTGCGTGTCACCGCCTTCCGCCTTTCCGCCAGGAAGTCCTTGTAGCGCTCAGCGACGAGAAGCGTCGGCTCAGTTGGAATGCACTGAGTCTCGAAGGGGGAGCGGCCGGACCTTTCGATAAGTGGCGGAAAGTACTGTGCGGGCGGCTTATCACTGATCTGCCGGTTCGTCTTGCCGCCGATGAAAGCGAGATTCGCGATGTCGTCGGCTTCGCGCTGCGTGTACGAACTCTTCAGAGCCGCCTTGGGGAAGATGTGGTGGAACTGCAAGCGGTGGTTGGAGCCGGAGTGGTCGAGGGCGATGGCCAAGTTGGAGCGCCAGTCCTTTGCACCGGCAGCCCGAAACGCGAGAAACATGGTCTTGAAAAGCGCGCTTCGTTGGTTGCGACCTTCCAGTTCCTCCGGCGCCACATCAAGGCGCCCTACCTGCAGTCTGAGGCGATCGGTTAGCTCGTTCGCGCCGCCGCCATCACGCAATGTGGCGAGATCCTGATCAAGCAGGGTCTCGCTGGAACCACGTGAGTACCGACCTTTCGCATTCGCGACGAGCACCCAGTAGCGCAACTGCTGCGACTCCTCCGGCACGATGTGGTAATTCCGCTTGTGCCCGTAGTAACCGAGGGCAACCAGCAGAAAAGGCGATGAAAGAAGCGCCGGGCTATCGATACCAGCATTGCTCCGAAGGAAATTCAATGCGAACTCCATGCCCGGCACGCATTCCCGCCACGCCTGCTGTAGCACTTCAAGCGGAAGACCGCCCACAGTGAGGAAGCGTGACTGACCAGTGGCGAATGCGACAAGATTCTTGAGATGTAATCCGAGATCGAGGTCGAAGCCCGCCTTAACGCACTGCGCCTGGAAGGCTTGGAATGTCTTGAGCGCGCCGCGCCACTTGGCGGTGATCTGTGCCAGCGCCAGGTCGGAACTTCGCAACTTGGCACCCAGAGAGTTCACGCGGACGAAGATCTCCGTCACCTCGTCATAGGATAGCTTCCGCTCGAGCACGTCCATTCGGTAGACGTACTTTCGAATGCCGCGCAGCCGGGAGAGGCGTTGGCTGTACTTCTCGTACCGCGGGTCCTCAAAGCCGGAGACACCGGCCCGCTTGAGGAAGGGCGCGTCGCTGTCGGTCTTGAAGACCTCAGTGACCTTCACCCACTGCGGCAACTGTTCGAGTTTGCGCGTGCCGACCACGAAGGTCATTCGGTCAAAGCGTTTCTGCAGCTCGTCCTCGCTCGAATCGGCCTCATCGTCGATCAGTTCGTCGTCATCGGCCTCATCGTCCCCGTCCTCGTTGACCTCAGTAACCACTGCAAGCTGCTCCGGATGGTCGAGGTTGAAGAGCAGCTCGATTGGCTTCTTGCGACCGCGAACGCTTACCTGCTCTCCGCGAATCACAGCCGAGAGCGAAGTCAGGCGCTGCTGCCCGTCGAGTAAAAGCCTCGTACTCTCGTAGGGGTTCTTCTGCTGCTCGACAGCGAACTCTTGCAGGGGCACGGCTCCGTCGGTCTCCCATAGCAGGATGGCACCCGACGGGTAGCCGCGATACAGCGAATCAAGAAGATCGCGAACACGGGTGGAACGCCAGACGTAGCGGCGCTGCATCTCCGGCAGACGCAGTTCGCCGCGCTCTATCATGCCGACGAGTTCTTCGACGGATGCTTCAGCTTTGGCCATCGTTCAGGGTTCCTCGCATTCCTTCGTTCATGGCAGCACCGTCAGGCGCCCAACGTTGTGCATGAGCGGCGGGCGTGGGCCGCAGGCCGAAGCGCACTGGCAAGCACCGCTTGCCAGCCGTCCGCTCGATGCACTGGTTCGGCGGCATTGGCAGAACCATACCGTCATTCCAGTAATGTAGTTCGCCAGACTCTCTTCTACGCCACATTCTGTGCGCAGCCCCGTGGCTTGTACACCCGCTCAGCAGAGGCCGGAAACTTCGATAGCTTTTCCGCAGGCCGTCGAGGGCGAACCACTAGTTCTCCGCCACAGTTCAGACAACGCGGATTCAGCACGCCTTCGGCACACGAGGCAGAGGTGTCTTTCCAATCACGTCCGCCGACTTAGGTGACAATCTCCTCAACAG
>VFZO01000541.1 GCA_016871155.1 Acidobacteriota bacterium
TCGAAAGAAGCCATCCGCAGGCACTGGCCCGCCCTCGGAAAGGGGATTCTGATCAAATCCGGCACGGGAGTGAGGCGTTGGTGTATACTGTGGGGGTCCGGGAGACCCAAAATGGAAATCCCGGTTACAATGCTATAGAATGCTCTCCCCCGCCGAGGCGGTCCGCGCGCTCCAACCCGTGGACGCGGAATCGGCTTCGTACCTCGACTATCACCGGCGGCGCTACGTCTGCCTGCTGGAACTCGCCGGCCGTGTGTGGCGCACGCAGACGGGGCCCGCGAGAATTCTGGATGTGGGGATGTCGTACCAAACCGTGTTGCTGCGCCGTCTCTTCCCGGAGGCCGATCTCACGTCGCTGGGCTTTCGCGACATGCGGTTTGAGCCGCTGGAACGCCTCACGCACATCGAATTCAATTTGAACGATTCCGTGCATGAGGCTGCATGGCCGCGCGCCGATGCGTTCGACCTGATCGTAATGGCTGAGGTGATCGAACATCTCTACGTGCCCCCGGCACGCGTTCTGCGCATGTTGCGCGGCCTTCTGCGGCCTGGCGGCAGCCTGGTGCTGCAGACGCCGAATCCGGTCAACCTGGCGCGCCGGCTGACTATGCTGGTTGGCAAAAGCCCATTCCACATTATTCGTGAGGAGTTGAACAACCCCGGCCATTTTTGCGAGTACACGGTGGAGCAGTTGCGCTACCTGGCCGGGATTACCGGACTGGAAGTCACTGCCTTTGAGCTTCGGAACTACTTTGGCGAGTCGAAGCCGACCTACGATTTCTGTTGCCGTCTGCTGCCTGGCCGGCTGCACGAGGGCATCAGCATGGTGCTGCGCCGGCCGTACGAGTTTTCCCCAGCCGGATAGCGGCGTTCAGGAAACTTGACGCCATTTCGCGCCCGGCCCTAAAACACCACGGGGCGCGCCCGCGAAGGCGCGCCCCGTGCTCTCAATGAGACTCAGACACTACTGGACCGGAATCACGGCTCCGGCTGCCGGCGTCGACACGCCGCCAACGCTCACCGAGATGGCGGCGTTGCCCACGGCGGTGGACATCGGAATCCGGACGTTGAGCTGCTGCAGGCCCGTGATGTTGCCCGGCGCCAAGCCAGCGTACAACACGTCCGCAGCGGCAAGCATCGTTCCGCCCACCGTGACTGTGACGCGATCCCGCATCGACGTCGGACCGGACGGAATCTCACCTGCCTGGTAGACCGGCTCGCCGACACCGAGCCCAGTGAGGTACAGCGTCACAACCTCGCCGCGCCGGGCTGCAACCGCTCCGGGCGTGCTGGCCGCGTCCGCCACAAGCTGGCCGGATGCCGTGGTCGCCGCGATGGAGCGTCCGCCGAACGTGAAGAACGCCGGCGAGTGGCTGTTCACCGTCACCGTCGCCTGATCGGAACGAAGTTCATTCGGGCGGCCCGGATTCAGAATTACGATCAGCGGCACAGCACCAGACGCCGTGGCCGTCGGAACCTGGAAGTTCACCTGATCGGTCTGTACATATGTGATGGGCGCGCGCCGCCCGCCGACTTCCACGGCCACGCAAGCGAGCGCACTCGGGAAACGCCCGTCGACAAGATCGCCGGAAGAGACGTTCCGGGAGCGGCCCGCGACTTCGAAATCGGCTCCGAAGATGGAGGCCATCACGTTCGGCGACAGTTCGCGGGCGAAGGAAGCGGCGTTGCCTACGCTGCGGACCGTGGGACGGCGAGTCAGGTTGCAGGCGCCCTCCGCGCGCAGCCGCACGGTAGTGGTGTAAACGCGGTCACCTTGATTATTGTTGTTTCCGTTTGCGGCGATTCCGGCCGCGTAGAGCGTGATCTCGCCGATCTCGTTGGCGGGCGGTGTCCATTCGACCTCCCACTCGACACCGCCTCGCGTACCGTTGCGGCTCGACTCGGTGTTGTGGCTGATAAACTGTGGTTCGGGCTCGCCCGCGCAAGGCGGGACTGTGAGCGCGGGTGTACCGCCGCAACGAAGTGTTGTGTTCGCGTCGACGGTAAACGAACCGGCGCCACGCATGGTGTTGCCGCTCTCACGAGACGTGAGTTGGAAGCCCCACTTCTGCATCTCCGGATGCTCGATCTTGAGCCGGATCTTCTTCTTGACACCTGGCGTATACGTCATGGTGTCGACGAAAATCTGGAACCGTCCGCTGGGGTCGGAGTTGAGGTTAGCGGCGCCATGGCACTGGGCGCACGCGTTCATCCCAAATCCGGCAGTTGGCCCCCGGCCAGCTGGCCGGAAGTGATGGATACTGAACGGGATGAGCGCAATCGAGCGACGGAAAACGGCTCACCCGTTGGGTGAGCCAATTGGAGATCCGAAGCATT
>VFZO01000542.1 GCA_016871155.1 Acidobacteriota bacterium
ACGCGTGACCGACGCCTTCATAGACCTGGAAGCCGAATACCTTTTGCCGGGCGAGCAATTCCGTCATGGTGGGCGCCATTCGCGCCGTGAGGGTTCGATCCCGCTCCGCGTAAATGGCGAGCACGGGAACCTCGATGCGGGCGATGTCTTCGATTGCGGGAGGCGCGCCGTAGTAGGGGACCGCGGCGCGAAGTTCGGGCAGATTCACAGCCAAATCCCAGGTATTCGCGCCGCCGGCGCAGAAGCCGGTTACGCCGATGCGGTCATGGTGGACGAAGGGGGTGAACTTCAGATAGTCGAGCGTGCTGATCAGGTCTGCCCGGCGGCCGTCGACGGTCGTCCGGCCGTACGCCGCGGTCTGCTGCGCCGGTTCGGGGAACGCCTGCACTCCGCCTTGGCGAGAGAGCAGATCGGGAGCGACGGCCACAAAGCCGGCCCGCGCCACGCGGCGGCAAACATCTTTGATGTGCGGCACCAAGCCCCGGTTCTCGTGAATCACGATAACTGCGGGCTCCCGGAACTCGATATTTTTTGGATAGGCGAAATGGGCGAAAATCTTCGAGGCCTCGCCTGGAAACTCCACGTCGCGGGCCACGATGTCCGGAGCGTCTTCCGGGACGCGCAGATCGGCCGGGCAGGCCGACGGCGCTTGCGCCAGAAGCTCAGAATAGGGGCTGAGCGCGGCCGTAGCCGCGGCGGTTGTCCCGAACATCTTCGTCACGCGCGACGGCGCTTGAAGGCCCCGTCCACGTAGAGGTGGACTAAATCATGAACCCTGTCGTCCTGTTTTTCGTCGTACATGAAACACCCCTTTCAAACCTTTGGTAGCTTATCCCAAAGCCCAGCGAGGAATTGTTAAATTTTATCGCGATCGCTGCGCCATTTTCGGGCGCCTGTGGCGGTAACCGTCGCCAAGCTGCCGTCGCCTTAGTTAGTACACTCAAGAATTCCTATGCGATTCCGCCTCCTGTTGGCAGCCCCCGTTCTGTTCTCCGCAACTGATCCCGCACAATGGCCGCGTTGGCGAGGGCCCGACGAGACGGGCGTGGCCAAGGGCACAGCGCCTGTGCAGTGGTCGGAAAAAGACATCGCCTGGAAGGCCGCGATCAGCGGCCGCGGCCACAGTTCGCCCGTTATTTGGGGCGATACGATCTTCCTCACGACCGCGATCCCCACGCAGGACGCCGGCCCGCCGTCGACTCGCCGCGGCGAAATGACTCTGGTGGAACACAAGTTTGCCGTGCTCGCCATCAACCGCAAGGACGGCAAGGTCATTTGGGAGAAGACGGTCAAAACCGCGACGCCGCATGAGGGCTACCACTTCCGCTACGGCAGCTTCGCCTCGAACAGTCCGGTGACCGACGGAAAGCTGGTGTTCGCGCACTTTGGGTCGCGCGGCCTCTACGCGTTGGACTTCAAGGGCAATGTGGTCTGGTCCAAGCAGTTTGGCCAGATGCGGATGCGCAACTCATTCGGCGAAGGCGTGCCAGCGGTCGTGCACGAAGATCGCCTGCTGATGGGTTTCGATCAGGAGGAAGGCTCCTACCTGATCACCCTCGACAAGAACACGGGCAAAGAGATCTGGAAAGTCGAGCGGCAGGAGGTCAGCTCCTGGTCGCCTCCCACGGTGATCACCGTGGGAGGCCGCAAGCAGATTATCGTCGCCGCGACGGCGTATGTGACCGCCTACGACTACCTGACCGGGAAGGTCATTTGGAAGTGCAACGGCCTGGGCACCAACGTCATCCCAGCGCCGATTCACTACAAGGACACCGTGATTGTGATGAGCGGCCACCGCGAGCCGAACCGCATGGCGATCAAGTTAGGCCGCGATGGCGACTTGTCTGGAACCGACGCGGTGGTCTGGTCCAATACCAAGAGCAACTCCTACACGCCGTCGCCCGTGTTGCACGGCGACCGCCTGTACTTCGTGACCGACAAGGGCCTGCTGAGCGCCATTCACGCCGGCACCGGCGAACTGCTCTATACCGAGCGGCTGCCAGGCGCCAATACTCTGAAAGCGTCTCCGGTGGGCGCGAACGGGAACCTGTACTTACCGACCGAAGAGGGTATGGTGCATGTCGTCAAGATGAGCGACAGGTTCGAACTAGTGGCCTCCAACAAAGTGGGCGACGAGTTCTTCATCGCCACGCCCGCGATCTTCGACGGCGAAATCTATTTGCGCGGGAAGAACACTCTGTACTGTATCCGGCAAGCGAAATGACCGCCTAAACGCAGAACGCCGACGAGGCGCCGACCCAGCTCATGTTCTTGTTGTGGTCCACGCCCATCATTTTGCCGCGGCCCATTCTGACGATCGTCGAAACGG
>VFZO01000543.1 GCA_016871155.1 Acidobacteriota bacterium
CTATCGGGCCCGTCATCTTCTCCGCGATAAATCCGGCACGGAGATCCTTCGATTTAATGACAAGACTTGCGTATGCAGAATAGGTTCGATGGAGGCGAGCGTCGAGGAGCCCCGTTACCGGGTCGGCTGACGTCACCTCGCTGGCGGGATTCCACTCCCGGTTATCGTAGTCGATAAAGACGAGGACGCTACCGCCGGTGGGAATGAAATACTTGCCCTGGAGGGAATAAACCTGCTCCGGATACTCGGTAATCAGATTATCCTGTCTCCCGCCGCCGTAGCTGAAAGAAGAAATCGCTCGGAATGCAAAGTTCTCGCTACCCTTGAACGGGATCGCGCCGGTGACGTCAATTGTGCTGGAGAAAAAGTCGTAGCTTCCAATCTCGCCCGACACATTGAGGCCAAACTTCTTTTGTGGTGCCTTGCGGACACGATTCACCACGCCACCTCCCGAAACGGAGCCGTACATGACACCTTGGGCGCCTTTGATGAATTCCACCTGTTCGACCAGCGCCACGGGCACATAGGCCGTAAATCCGGTGACGGCGAAACCATCGATCAGATTGGTCCCGCTCTCATTCGAGCGAAGGCGAAAGCTATCTTGGGGAGTGTAAAAACCAGGGGCGACGCCGGCAACGTACTTGGCGACGTCGTACAAGTAGGTGGGGTTGACGTCCTGCAGGAGCGCCTGATTCACGATGAAGGCCGACCCATCCATCTGATCGACGGGCACAACCATTCGATTGGCGCCAAAGATCTTGGTCGACCGGTAGCCTCGCGCATCGGGATCCGCCAATACGTCAAAAGCCGGAAGCGCCACGGCCTTCTCCTCATCACTCCGGTCCTTTTCAGACTCGGGCGAGGTCGGAGCTTTCTGGCTGAACGCTAGAGATGACGAAAAACAAAGGAGCAGCGCCAAGGCGCCCCTTCGGAGCAATGTTGTGTCGGTGCGGTTCATGGTGATGTTTTTACTAGGGGTAAATAGGGGTCGCGCAGGACAACTCCGCGGCGCGTGCATGGACGTTACTCAAGATCTTGCATAACATGCATGGCAAGACTCGCAGCGCCTGCGCCGCTGTTTGTCAACCCCTAACTTGCGAAAGTCTTGAGGTCCCCGCGAAGGGACCCTCTGGGGCTTGACTTTCATTTTAAACAAGTTTTTGCAACAAATGCAAGCCATGAAGACAACGTCTTTGCGCACCCCCGTAGCATCAACGCAGGCGTTTTCGACGCTCCGAGCATACGTGCCCGATCGGGTTTGGGATGGCGTTTCCGCCAACGCCGTTGAGGATGCGGCTCTGCTGATCGATGGTCCCCGGATTGTCTGCGTTTCGCACACTTCAGCGGTTCACCCCGAGATCGAACGCATTCATCTGCCTGGTTGCACGATCATCCCGGGCCTGATCGATTCCCACGTTCATTACTACGCCCACTCGGGGCCCTCCTACCTCGCAGCTGGGGTCACGTATGTGCGGGACGTCGGAAATGACCTCGACTGGATTCTACAGCAGCGAGACGCGCTCAGCGTGATTGGTTCCCTCGGTCCGAGACTCGTATGCTGCGGATTCGCGCTCGACGGTTCGAACGGTCTCTGGAACCACGTTGCCAGAAGACATCACGATGCTGAGAGCTTGCGCGCCTCGATCCGCGAAGGCGCTGCCCGCGGAGTCGATGCGATCAAACTCTACGCGGGGATCACTCCCGAGTTGATGCGCGTCGGCGTCGCGGAGGCGCACGCCCAGGGCAAGTTCGCTCTCGCCCATCTCAACGAAACAGTGGCGGAGGAAGCAATAGACGGCGGGCTGAACGAAATCGAGCACTTCAGTCGCTGCGACGTCGCTTGGCGATCTGCCACCCCTGCGGAGGATGATGTTTTGATCGACCGCTTTCTCAAGCGCGGCGCGATCATGAATCCCACGCTAAATGTGTGGGATCGCTTGGGACGCGCCTTGGAGCACTCATTCCTGCGCGACTCTCGACGCGAGTGGGTTCATCCTGAACTGCTGGCAATCTGGAAGACCATCCCTTACCGGCGCTGTGAGCCTGCCAAGAGACTCCGATTCCAAGCGTTGATGCCTCATCTCAAGCGGTTCCTCTTGCGCTGCCACGAGCGGGGGGTGGACCTGATCGCCGGCACGGATACACCCTTCATCAATCTGATCCCAGGATTCGGGCTTCACGACGAACTCGCCCAGTACGTCGATGCCGGAATCCCCGCCGTCGACGCACTGCGATATGCCACGTCCTACAACGCACGCGTCCTCGGACTAGGGGAGCGGGTTGGCCGACTGGCACCCAACATCGAC
>VFZO01000544.1 GCA_016871155.1 Acidobacteriota bacterium
GCTCGCGGTCGCGCTGCCCAAGATCGGCGGCGCGAAGATGCAGGCCAACGAACTGGCCGCGATCCGCATGGTCGGAACGGTGCACACCGCGCAGACCCAGTATCAATCGCAGTTCGGCAAATACGCCGTGACGATGCAGGAGCTCGGACCACCCGCCAGCGGCGCAGCCGGTGCGGCCGCAGCCGATCTCATCCCAAGCGATCTGGCCAAGGGCAAGAAGTCCGGCTACCTCTTCCAGATGCAAGGCACGCCAGGCGGCTACACTCTGACCATCGTCCCGGAAACCCATGGCGGCACCGGACGCCGCAGCTTCTTCTCGGATCAATCGATGGTCGTGCGCGAGAACTGGGGCCCGGAACCGGCGACAGTTTCGAGTAAAGAAGTCGGCAACTAACCCGCTCTACTCGTCCCGCAACGTAACAGCCGGATCCAGCCGCGCCAGCTTTAGCGCCGGCAGCAGACTCGCCGCGCCGACGGCCGCCAGCAACACCGCCGCAATCGCCGCCAAGGCCAACGGATCGGTGACCTCCACATTGTACAGCAGCTTCGACACCGCTTCGCGCCCCAAATACGCCAGCGGCGCGCCGATCGCTATCCCCGCCGCTGCCCACAGCAGACCAGGCCGCATCGCGGCCGACACCACGCCCGTGCGTGTCGCACCAAGCGCAAGCCGGATGCCGATCTCGCGTGTGCGCTCCGTCACCCCGCTCGACACCAAACCGTACACGCCCAACACGCAGAGCAGAAGCCCCAGCCCGGAAATGGCGCTGATCAGCGTCACCGTCAGTAACTGCATGCCTAAGGTCTGGCTCTTGATCTCGTTCGGCGTCGCGAAACTCGCAATGGGCAGCATCGGATCCAGCCCTCGCATCACACCTTCAAGCTGTCGCGCCAACGCCGCCTGATCCAACCGGCTTCGCACAATCCACGCCGGCGAAAACCACTGGTGCACCAGCTTGAAGAACTCTCCGTCCGCCTGCGCGGCCGTTACATAGAACGCCGGCATCGGATGCAGCGGCCCGTACGACCCCCAGCCTCCGCGCTGCTGTGTATCGCCAACCAGGCCGACAATCCGATAAGGCGCCCCATTCCGCAACAGGATGTGTTCGTTCAACGGATCGCGCCCTTCCAGAAACATCTTCACCAGCGCTTCGTTGACGACAACAACCTTCTCTCCCGTGGCATTGTCGCCGTCGTTGAAATTACGCCCGCGCAAGATCGGAATCCGCAGCGCCGTGAAGTAGTTCGGCGTGACGTAATTCATGTTTCCGGTGCGCCCTGGGTCGCTCTCTTTAAACCGAACCTGCATGTTCAACCATCGCTCCAGCGGCACATGCAGTCCCGCCGCGGCCGACTCCACTCCGGGAATCTGCGACATTCTCGCCACGCCCTCGCGCAGCAGCCGGTCGACCTTTTCCCGATCCGCGTACCGGTTCTCCTGCAGGGAAAACCGCGCGACTGAAACGTCGGAGGCGTCAAACCCTGGATTCGCATTCCACAACCCAAGGAACGAACGGCCCAGCAACCCCGCGCCGATCAGGAGCGGGACAAACATTGCCACTTGCGCCATCACCAGCGAGCCCAGCGGAATTTTCCTGCTCCGCCCCGATACCCCGCGCGCCGACCCGCCTCTCGGTTGCGTCCTCGTCGCCTGCCACGCCGGGAACAGTCCCGCAATCAACCCCGCCGCGAGCGTCAGCGCCGCCGCGACCACCAAGCACCGCGTATCGATTGCAGCCGAATCGCCCAGGGAAGTCATCTCGGCGGTCAGCGCCTTTAATCCCGCCAGCGCCACTGCCGCCGTGGGCAACGCCAACAGCCCTCCAAGCGAGATCAACA
This sequence comes from Acidobacteriota bacterium, assembly GCA_016871155.1. Taxonomy (GTDB): domain Bacteria; phylum Acidobacteriota; class Terriglobia; order Bryobacterales; family Bryobacteraceae. The sequence goes on from VFZO01000544.1 coordinate 1,840, forward strand.
CGAGACTGTCCAACAGCACTTCACTGAAAATCTGTCGCGACGACGCCCCCAACGCCATCCGCGTCGCCAGCTCCGCCGCCCGGCCGCTCTGCCGCGCCAATAGCAGTCCGCCCACATTCACCGCTCCAATCAACAGGACAATGCCGACCGCGCCGAGCAGCACCAACATCGGCGTTCGAATGCCTTCGGAGCGGCCTTCAAGTAGCGGCCGCATGATGAAGCGTTGTGTGAACGTCTCGCCCTGCCGGTTCGCCGCCCGCGGCGGAATCTCTCTCGACAAATTCCCGAGTTCCGATAACGCTTCAGCCTCTGTCACGCCCGGCCGTAGCCGGATCATCATCGTAAAGTTGGTACCCATCCCCTCACCGGTCTTATCGGCGCGCAGCGGCGTCCACAAATCCGCGCGAAATCCGGCGTAGAAATGCGGCGCGGTCACCCCAACGACCTCAAACGGTT
>VFZO01000545.1 GCA_016871155.1 Acidobacteriota bacterium
CACCATGCTGGTGGAGGGTGTTCGCGCCAAGGAGATTGCCGCACGCCTGGAACTGAGCCCCAAGACGGTGGACACCTGCCGGGCCAGCTTCATGCGTAAGCTGGATATCCACGATTTGGCCGGGCTGGTAAAATTCGCGATCCGCCGCAGTGCTGCCCAAGCCGCTGGATCGTAGGAGATGGTAAACTGAAAAGATACCCCGTGTCCTGAGGTAATTCCGTCTTGGATAAGCAGTACCGCGAAGATCTGAAAAACGATCAGTTTGTTGAAGCCGTTGGCCACTCGGTTGAGTATGTGGCATCGCACAAGAGCCAGGTCTACACCTACGTAGGGCTCGGCTTGGCGGCCGTGGCGATTGCGCTGGGCGTGTACTGGTTCGCCGGTAGCCGCAAAGCCCAACAGCAGGCCGATCTCGCCCAGGCGTTGCAGATCCGCAACGCGATCATCGGCGCCAAGACCGATCTCAACGATCTGCGTCCAGCTTTCGCCACCGAAGACGACAAGAGCAAGGCTCTGGTGAAAGCGCTCACCGAGGTTTCGGCCAAGCACAGCGGCACGGACGCGGCGTCGGTGGCGCACTATCAATTGGCGGCGGTGTCCAGCGACAAGGGCGACTTGGCCGAGGCGGCCAAGCACTTCGAGAAGGCGGTGTCCGAAGGCAGCCGCGACTACTCGTCGGTGGCGAAGCTTTCCCTGGCGCAGGTCTATCACGCACAGGGCAAGGCCGCGGAGGCAGAGAAGCTGCTGAAGGAACTGATGGCCAGCCCGTCCACTCTGGTATCGAAAGAGCAGGCCACCTTTACGCTGGCGCGGCTGCTGATGGCGTCCAACCCGGGCGAGGCGCGCAAACTGATCGATCCACTCACTAAAGATTCCAGCCCGATTGTGGTGCGCAACGCCGTGGGCCTGATCGGCGAGTTGCCCGCCGCCAAGTAGCCGTCCAATAGCCGGATGCTAGAATCCCTCCGTTTTCCGGTGGCCGCCTCGCGCGGACGCCGTTATCCGGACTTGCCTCATCCCTACCGCAATGCGTTTCAGCGCGATCGCGACCGCATTCTGCATGCGCGCGCCTTCCGGCGGCTGGAGAACAAAACGCAGGTATTCACCGCGCCGATTTCCGATCACTTCCGTAACCGGCTGACGCACACGCTCGAAGTGTCGCAGGTGGCGCGGACGGTGGCCGCCGCGCTGAAGTTGGATGAAGATTTCACCGAAGCGCTGGCGCTGGTGCATGATTTTGGACATCCGCCGTTTGCGCATGCGGGCGAGGATGAGTTGCATCGCCAGATGGCGCGGTTCGGCGAGCGGTTTGACCACAATCTGCATGCGCTGCGGTTGGTGGAGTCGTTTGAACAACGTTATGCGCGGTTTCCCGGATTGAACCTGACGTTCGAAGTACGCGAGGGGATGGTGAAGCACTCGCGCGACTTTGCTCAGGGCGAGTTTCCGGAGTTGGATGAGTACCTGCCGGGGCTGCGGCCGCCGCTCGAAGCGCAGTTGATCGATCTGGCGGATGAGATTGCCTACAACACGGCGGACCTCGACGACGGATTCTCCGCGGGGCTTTTCAGCATGGCGGAGATTGCGGCGGCTGTGCCCGCGTACGCCGAACTCGCCGAGACGGTGGAGTTGCAGTTTCCGGGCGCGACCGAGCGCGAGCGGTTCTTTGAGGCATTGCGGCTATTGCTCGACGGTGTGGTGACGGGGTTGATTCGCGGCACCGTGGACGCCGCCCGCGAGGCAGGGGTGGGGAGTGTGGACGAAGTGCGGCATTATCCGGCGCGCCTGGCGAAGCTGGCCGCGGCGCCGGCGGCCACCAGCGCGGCGCTCAAAACATTTCTGCATGCGCGTGTGTATTACTCGCCCGCGCTACGCGACGAGCGGACGCGTTCGGCCGGGATGATCGCGCGGTTGTTCGAGTACTTTCTGGATCACCCGGGCGCATTGCCGGCAGACTACCGCGAGCAGCAGGCTGGGCAGCCCGCGCATCGCGTGGTGTGCGACTACATGGCCGGTATGACCGATGGGTTTTTCCTGCGCACGTATCAGCGGCTGTTTAGCTAGCTATTGCTTAGTTGCATAAAGTAATAAGAGTATTTCGCAGCTGGCTTCCCTTGACCTCACGTTTGCGCCAGTGAAAAGGCCTGGGGTGTTCATTGGTCTTTGCGATGAATGCTTCGATGGCCATGCGCAGTTGTTCTTTGCTGGCAAAACTGGCGCCGCGAAGAGCTTTGCGAGTCAGCAGCCCGAACCAAATCTCAATCTGAT
>VFZO01000546.1 GCA_016871155.1 Acidobacteriota bacterium
CGCTTCCGCTTCGCCAACCGAGGACCATTGTGGCGGAGAAGCGGCTGTTTGAGTAGGAAAAACCGTTAAACGGCAAGTGTGACTAATTCGGTTTGTCTCAATGACGGGGTTCACCCCATTTCCATCGTCGTAATTCGTGACAAACGTCCGTTTCAGTGCATTTCCCAGCCGGGCCCCACCGCCGCCCGCGCCGAGCCGGTGGTAGCGCGGATCCTCCCCCCAGGCCGCGCCCGCGACCCCTTCGACACCATTAGTGACACTGTTGTTGATTAACCGGTAGCCATAGCGTTTCGCGAATCCCTCGGGGGTGCGGCCCCACTCAACCGGGCGATTCCGCATGGTTCGCCAACCGGCCGAGAACGGCCCTCCCACGGCCAAGCTGCGCACGCCAAACGTGGACTTCGCGAACCAATGAGCCCGATCCTCCGCCGTCATCTGGGCCATCATCGGCAGAGTCAATACGAGGCCCACCAGAATTTTCATGCTTTCCCTATACCTACTTTGGCAAAAACAGCAGAAGCGTGGCCAAGAATGCGAATCCGAACACGCAGTGAATGAAGGCCTTTTCCGGCATCACCGTCAGGAGCTTCCGGCCCGTCAGTGCGCCGCCGATCACAAACGGCAGCAGCGCCAAATCGAACAGAAGGGATTGGCTGCTAAATAACTGCAGGCGCGAATACACCGGAACTTTTGTCAGGTTGACGATAAAAAAGAACCAGGCGCCAGTGGCGACGAATTCCTCGCGCGGCAACCGCTTCGACAACAGGTACAAGTTCATAATCGGCCCGGCGGCATTCGCCACCATGGTGGCGAACCCCGCGGCGGTTCCGTAGAAACTCGCATGCCGCCAGCCGGCCGGCGGCGACTCGGCAACCCTGCGCTGCCTCCAAAGGTGAAGGAGGAGCATTGCGAGCGTGATCGTTCCGACGAGGGGCCGAATCAACCCGTCCGGATACCCAAGGACAATCGCGCCGCCAATCATACCCGCCATCACCCAGGGGAATAGCGAGAACAGCGCACCGGCCGCAGCATGCCGGCGAAAATAGAAGACGGCGAACACGTCGGCGGCGATCAACAGCGGAAGCAGCCAGCCGGCGCTCAGACGCGCGTCGCCCACTGTCAGGACAAAGACCGGAACCGCCATGATTCCGAAGCCCGGAACCCCTGTTTTGGCTACGCCGACGCTGAATGCGACCAAAGCGCCTAACAGCCATTTATAAAGTGGAAAATCGGGCACGCGAATTGGAAAGTCTATCACGCCGCAACCGGATCGGCCTTTCGAACATCTACCCTATATATATGCAGTCCATCGCCGCGGTGATCGTGGCCGCGCAGTTTATCGTGACGCTGGAACCGAAAACCGTGCAGTCGTTCGACTCCTACTTTGGTGGTGTCGACTCCGCGATGCGGGCGCGCGCCGCGGCGCAGGGCTCCCTCGCCGGCACGCCGCCGGGCGTCACTCCGCACTTGGCGGGAAAGGACACGGCCGGCAACGGTATGCTGCATGACTGGTCGGCGATCACGTTCATCCCGGGCGCGAAGAAGCAGGCGGCGATCTCGGTCATAGAGGATGTGCCGAACCACCCGAAGATCTACCCGGAGGTGATCGACGGGCGGATAAAGTCCCGGCAGGCGAATGGAATGACCGCCTCGCATCGAATTCGAAAGAAAAAGGTCTTGGAGGTCACGATCGATTCGACCTATCAGATCGACATACTTCCCACGCCGCCGAACCGATACGCCAGCCGCTCTGTCGCGACAGAACTGGTGGAAGTGGAGGACGCTGGGACGGCAAAGGAACGGCGCCTGCCACCGGGGCGGGACCACGGTTTCCTCTGGCGGCTCAACACTTTCTGGATCGTCGAGGAGACACCGAAGGGACTGTGGCTGGAGTGCCGGTCTGTCTCTCTGACCCGGGACACGCCCACCGGGCTCGGGTGGGCCATTCGGCCCATCGTTCGGGACCTTCCGCGAGAATCGCTGCTGGGATTGCTGGAAGCGACGAAGCGCGCCATCGAGGCCCGTTAGCGTTCTTGGCGGAAGCCAGTGGGAGTCGAACCCACCGTGACGCATTCGCGCCACACGCTGGTTTTGAAGACCAGGCCCAGCACCGGCCAAGATTGGCTTCCGCCTACCAGCTTATCCGGGATTTCCATTTTGGGTCTCCCGGACCCCCACAGTATACACCAACGCCTCACTCCCGTGCCGGATTTGATCAGAATCCCCTTTCCGAGGGCGGGCCAGTGCCTGCGGATGGC
>VFZO01000547.1 GCA_016871155.1 Acidobacteriota bacterium
GCGGTTTTAAACTTGCATTTGGCTGGCTGGGAGAAGACTTCGATCCCGACCGGAGTGCTCGGCTTCCCATGCCAGACGAGATTTCACGCGCACGGGACTATCTGAAATTGCGCTTCCCCGCCTTGGCCGCTGCTCCGTTGGTGGAAGCCAGAGTGTGCCAGTACGAAAACACCGCCAATACCGATTTCCTGATTGACCGTCACCCGGGATGGGAGAACGCATGGATCGCCGGCGGCGGCTCTGGACATGGCTTCAAGCACGGCCCAGCGATTGGCGAGTACACTGCTGCCCGCGCCTTGGGTCTCGCGGATCCCCCGGTAGAGCCTCGGTTCTCGCTCGCCAGTAAAGCCACCAAGCTTCCCAACCGTACGCAACAAAGACCATGAGGCAGTCCTTCGGAATATGCTGACCTTCATGCCGAACGCGCGTTCCGCCCTCCGTGTCCTGTTGCTGCTGGTGACCAGCGTATCCGCGTTTTCGGCCGGCGAGCTGCATGTGATCGCCTCAGGCACTCTGGTCGAGACGTTTTCCGAACTGATTCCGGCTTTCGAGCGCGACACCCACAACAAAGTAGTCGTCGCATTCGGTGCTTCGGTGGCCAGCGCGCCCGGCTCCGTCCACAAGCGCATTGAGCGTGGCGACCGTGCCGATGTCATCATCCTGGCTGTGGATGGCCTCAACCGCCTCACAGAGGAAGGTCGCATTGTGCGGAGTACTCAGGTGGATATCGCGCGTTCACGCATCGGTGTGGCGGTCCGGACGGGAGTGCCCAAACCCGACATTTCCTCGGTTGACGCGCTTCGGCGCACACTTCTGGCAGCTCCCTCCATCGCCTACTCGTCCAGTCTGAGCGGAGTATACGTGTCCAAGGAGCTGTTCCCGCGACTGGGCATTGCCGAGGCAATTCAGAGCAAAATGAAACGAGTGGATGGCCGTGTCGGAGACGCAATCGCGCGAGGCGAGGCGGAGATCGGGTTCCAACAAATAAGCGAACTGCTCCCGGTTCGCGGAATCCAATACGCCGGGCCGCTGCCGGCCGCCGTTCAAAGAACGACGACCATGTCGGCTGGCATCGCCGCCAACGCAAGTAATCCAGAGGCGGGACAAGCACTGATCCGATTTCTCACTTCCCGTAGAGCAGCGGCTTTGCTAAGAAAGCACGGTCTTGAGCCAGCCCGCTAAAGCGAGCCCCCTGCCTACGCCCCGGCCGCCGCTCCAAACAGCTTTCCCTGCCCCGCCGATTCACACCACTCGGCGAGCGTTGGCAGCGTCATCGTCTCCCGCAGCTCCTGCCGCAATAACTGCTCGGCGATCTGGCGCTGGAACACCGGCTGCATGTGCGAGAACCTCTCGTCGGTCCGCACCCGCCCGGCCACGATCTTGTCGATATGCTTGGCCAGCGTCTTCTCCGGAAAACGCCGCCCCAGTTCGTCCTCAACCTCCCGGCGCACAAACTCTTCGTAGGATTCTTCCAACCGGATGCGATGGGTCAGCTTCTCCGATTCCTCGGCTTCCATCTCCCGCCGGCGCTCCTTCCGGCGCGTACTTTCGAACCCAGGCGGCACCGGCACGCGGTTTTCGATCAGATAAATCAGAAACCCGGCCGGATTGTCGAACTTGGAACGCTTGTCGCGCTGCATCAGGTGGTCGCCGTACTCGATCTGCTCTAAAACGGTGTCGCCGTCTTCGTGACGCAGCAGCTCCTCGGCCTTGGCGGCGCTTACGCCGCGTTCCACAAGCACGGCGATGGCCCGCGGCCTGTTGGCATCGGCAACGGGCAGAGAGGCCGTCCCAGCCGACGCCAGGGCCCTTCCCTGCGAGATTGCGAGCACATGCAGCAGTTCCTGGCCGGCAAACAGAATGAGTTTCAGACCCTCCTTGGTCACCATCGGCCGGATCTCCCAGTTCGACAGGTAGCCCACTTGCTTCAACTCGTCGAGCGACCGGCCCATGGTTTCCCGGATCTTGGAAACGTGTTTATAGACCGGAATGTTCAGCAATTGGCACAACTCGGAGTAGCTTTTTTCGACAGGCCGGCCGCCGCTTGCGTGAAACCACAGATGCAAATAGCCGAAGATGCCCTTTGCCGTGGGGCGGCTCAAAAGACGGTTTGCACCAGAGCCCAAATCCTCGCTCGCGCTCATCAGTTCCCGGATGTTGTCCAGGCTCAACTTCTCCCCGCCATGCATCGTGATGATCAATCACCAGATTCCGCTACCTCGATTCCTTCAGG
>VFZO01000548.1 GCA_016871155.1 Acidobacteriota bacterium
CACCGCCACCCCGAAAATCGCCCCGCGAATCTCCTGCGCCTCCCACACTTGCCGCCGTTCTCGCGCATTTCTTGGCCCCGCAGGGGTTCCTCCCTCGACCATGCGAAGCTCCTGCTCCACGGAAGGGTGCGCTGGATTGCGAAGCGAAGCCGGGTTATACTGGGAAGGCGCTTACGCGTTGCTTTCGCAGCCGGAGGTCCTAGTTATGTTTATCAGTGTCCAGGATCTTGAGCTCAGGAGGCTGCCATTCGACACGTCGTTCGCCCCCGGCCAAATCGACCTGCTTGACGAACTTCGGCAAAGCGGAGACTTGCAGGTGCGCGGATCCGCTGAACTGGTGGATTCGCTTGGTGAGATCCGGGTGCGCGGACGCCTTGAAGGAGCGCTAACGGGCGAGTGTGACCGGTGTCTGGAGCCTGTGACGCTGCCATGGAAGCAGGATTTCGATCTGGTCTACCAGCCGGACTTGGAAATCAAGTCGCCGGGCGAAGAGATCGAGATTGCGACCGCGGATACCGAGGTAGGTTTCTACGAAGGAGCCGGCCTGGAGTTGGCGGACATTGTCCGCGAGCAGATTTTGTTGTCGCTGCCTTTGCGGCGGCTGTGTAGGGACGGTTGCCTGGGCCTTTGCCCTGAGTGCGGCCAGAACCGGAACGTAAAAGTATGCCAGTGCCAGACGAAGGCCACCGATGAGCGGTGGGCGGCGCTGAAGAAGTTTTCGACGGGAGATTGAAATGCCGAATCCTAAACGACGCCACTCGAAGCGCCGGAAGAACACGCGCCGGGCTCATGACCATCTGGTGAAATCGTCGCTGGCCACTTGCCCGGACACCGGGCTGGCCACCATGCCGCACCGCGTGAGCCCGCACACTGGCAAGTACAAGGGCCGCGAAGTGGTTGAAGTACAGCAGGCCTAGAGAGGTCTCTCACTCTGCCGGAAACAAAGTCGAGAATCGCCATCGCACTCGACGCGATGGGCACTGACAAAGCGCCCACCGTTGAGGTTGCGGCGTCGATTGAAGCAGTTCAGCGGTACCCGGTTGAAGTGTACTTGGTGGGGCTGGAAGGTCCGCTGCGCGCGGAGTTGGCCAAGCATCCGGGCTGGGAAAAACTGCCGATTCGCATTGTGCCGGCCACCGAGGTGATCACCATGGATGACCAGGCGGCCAAGGCAGTGAGGTCCAAGAAAGACAGCTCGGTGCGGGTGGCGTCGCGCATGGTGCGCGAGGGCGAAGTGGCCGGGTTTGTTTCAGCGGGCAACACGGGCGCGGTGATGGCGACCGCGAAGATGGTGCAAGGCATGGTGCCGGGGGTAGACCGGCCCGCGCTGGCCACGGTGTTTCCCACGCGTACCGGGCATCCGGTGGTGGTGCTCGACATGGGCGCCAACGTAGACTGCACGCCGGAAATGCTGGCGCAATTCGCCGTGATGGGCAACGTCTACTCGCGCGCCGTGCTGCATGTGGCCAAGCCGCGCGTGGGCATTCTTTCGATTGGCGAAGAAGAGCACAAGGGGAACGAACTCACTAAGGCCGCGACGCCACTTCTGAAGGAATTGCCGTTGAAGTTTACCGGCAATGTGGAAGGGCGCGATATCTTCAAGGGCGAGACAGTGGACGTGGTGGTGTGCGACGGATTTGTCGGCAACATCGTGCTGAAGCTGAGTGAGGGCCTGGCGGATATGTTCGTGAAGTTGCTGAAGCAGGAACTGACGGCGACTTTCATGGCGAAGGCAGGAGCGTTTTTGTCACGCGGGGCCTTTGCATCCTTGAGGAAGCGCATTGACTACTCCGAGTATGGCGGGGCGCCGCTGCTGGGTGTGAAGGGCGTGTGCATTATCTGCCACGGCAGTTCCAACGTGAATGCGGTCAAAAACGCGATTCGATTTGCGGCCGAGTATGCGGCCGAAGGCGTGAATACGCGGATTGAGCGCGATCTCGATGGGCATCACAGCTCCGACGCCGACCAGACGTAATCGGCCGTACTGTCCGCGAGACGGACAAAATGACGGACAGAATGTCTGCCCCCTGGCGCGGGCAAGCACAAAACGTTGAAAAAAAAGGCTGCCGGACTGGCGCATCATTTGCTTCCTGGATTGGTATGAAGCGATTTGGCTGTTTGCTGGTCATGCTGGCGGTAGTTCTGCAAGGCGCGCCGTCAGCCCGTTCGGGCCGAAAGAACGACAAGTTTGCCAAGGAACTCAACAAGGTCAACCCCAACGATACGGTGCG
>VFZO01000549.1 GCA_016871155.1 Acidobacteriota bacterium
GCAAACCCCGCTTTTACAGGCCTTCCAGCGCGATGACCCTCCAGAAAAATTCGACAGATTTTCTAACCAACTGATTCTGCCCGACTTATAGCCGGACAGTAGTGGGCCGGCGCCAACGCCGGCTTGGCCGCCGGCAATGGGAACTCCGCCGAGTTCCGGGCCGAAAAACTGACTGTTCCGGGTATCGAAGTGGAGGTAGCTGTAACGGCCAAAGGCAGTGAACTTAGGCGAGAAATTGTAATTGACCTTCGTATCGATGGTGTGGCGGTCCAGGGTGAATCGACCGGCGGAGTAGTAGTTGTTCTGCGTGCCTGGGCCGGTGGGCGCGGGCCAGAGAGGGATGATCTTGCGTACGGCGTCCGGCATACGCGTTAGCGGTATTTGCGAGCCCGGGAAAGACGTACGGCCAGAGCCGTCGGCATTGCCGCTTGAGGGATCGAAGATCAGACGGCCGGCGGGAGCGCCGCTGAGATCGCCGGTCCGCATAGCGGGTGTCGGGACACTGCCGAGCAAGGATGCGAAGCGATGATTGAACGTCCCTTCATAGCTCCCGAAGTAAAACAACTTGTTCTTGATGACGGGGCCGCCGACGGTGGCGCCGAACTGATTGTAGACATCCTTTGGCTTGCGTTCCGTCACTGGGAGAAAGAACGGTTTTGCTTTGGTTGCGTTGCCGTTGTAGTATTCGAAGGCGCTGCCGTGGAGGGTGTTGGTTCCGCTTTTTATCTGGACGCTAATGGCGGCGCCGCCGGCGAGGCCTTGCTCGGCGTCAAACGAGTTGGTTACAACATTGACTGTTTCGATCGACTCCAGAGCGGGGACGTAGGCGACGAAAGAGGGGCGCCAGACGTTGGTGCTGGAGGCGCCGTCGATGCGGGTATTGTTGGACTGCCCGTTGGTGCCGTTGACGCTGAAGCCCATTGCTCTGGAAGGGTTGCCGGGAACGCTGGCGGATTGGTTGGGCGGGGTGAAGCCGGGAAGGAGGCCGAAGAGGGCCTGGTAATTTCTTCCGGGGCCGACGGGAACGTTCACCAGTGTCTTTGAGGTGATTTCGGCGCGAATTTCGGCACGGTCGGCCTGCAGGGTGACGGAATCGGTGGAGACAGTGACACTCTCATTCACGGTGCCGACTTCGAGTTGGGCGTCGGCGCGCGTGACGGTATTGATACTGACGAGGAGTTCGGCTTTCCGAACAGGGCGGAAACCGGCTTTGGTGAACGTGACGACATAGTTGCCGGCGGCTAGATTGGGCAAGTTGTAGCCGCCTTCGGAGTTTGTCAGAACGGTGCGGGTCTGATTGGTACTCGCATTCATGGCCTGTACTTCGACGCCGGGCACGGCGGCGGCCGATGCATCGCTGACATTGCCGACGAGCGAACCGTAGAGGACCTGTCCGCGGGCCGAGCCGGCGGCGGCAACCAATAGGGCGGCCGCGAAGACTCGGCGAGTCGAAGTGTTCATGGGAATACGCTCCATAGAATTCGAGTCTACGATTGATTGCAATCGATTGCAATCAATTTCTCCTGACTGATCCATGTTTTTTCACCCACTCTAGGAACAATGCAGATACCGATTGCAGGAGCCGGGCCGTTGGGACCCGCTGGAGGATACGTGAACAACTCAACGCGGCGGGCTTTTACCGCCGGGATGACCGCAGCCGCTTGGAACGGCCAGAGCGTTCGTGGCGCCAATGAACGCATTCGCGTGGGAATCATCGGCTGCGGGGGGCGCGGGCGGGGCCTGTGGCGAAGCTTTCTGAGCAAAGCCTTGGTTGAACCCGTGGCCGCCTGTGATGTTTACGAGCCGTTCCTGAGCCGGGCGATCCAGGCGGCTCAGGGCAAGGCGACGCCCTACAGGGATTTTCGGCGCCTTCTCGATCGGAAGGATATCGACGCGGTGATTGTAGCCTCGCCGGATCACTGGCACGCACTACAAACGGTGATGGCGTGCCGGGCGGGCAAGGATGTGTATGTTGAGAAACCCTTGTGCCTGATGCCGCGGGAAGGGCGGGCGATGGTGGCGGCGGCGCGGCGCAACAACCGGGTCGTTCAGGTGGGAAGCCAGCAGAGATCAGGCGCGCATTATGCCCACGCGATTGAGTTGATCCGGGGCGGGGCGATTGGAGCGGTGCCGCATATCACGGCGCACTGGACGCGGAACATGATGCCAGGGTTCCGGCCGATCGAAATCGGCGCAGCGCTTCCGGCCACGCTCGATTGGGAT
>VFZO01000550.1 GCA_016871155.1 Acidobacteriota bacterium
GACTTTGCGGGTTTTGCCTTCGCCGCGGAGCGCGTTACGCCCGTTGGGGTCGCCGCCAACTGCCGGATTTAGGTTGAGTCTCTACGATTGCGGAGTCCCGGCGAGAGCGTCCTGCGCCGGCGCCAACACGCGGTCGATTTCAAGAAGCAGCTTGACGCGGCCCTTGCACTTTGCGATCTGAGTGACGTGACCGAACTGCATCCAGCCGTTCGTGAGCGCCCCGGTGTCCTCCAGTTCGCCCGCCTGGATCTGCAGGACTTCGGAAACACCATCGACCACCACGCCGATGGGCGCCGCCTGCCCCCGGCCCGTTATCGGTTGCATCACCACCGTGCAGGCGCGCGCGTCCCCCTCTGCCCGGGGCATGCCAAGACGCAGCCGCAAATCGAGGACGGGTACCACCTTTCCACGAAGGTTGATCACGCCCAATACGTAGGGTGGAGCCTGGGGAACGTGTGTGATCTCCTGAGCCGGAATGATCTCCCGGACCCGTTCGACGGGTACGGCAAACTCCTCCTTGCCCAGCCAGAACGCCAGATATTTGCCAGCGCCGTGCAGATCCTGTTTTCTGGTTTTCGCGATGGCGTCCATTGCACTCTCCGTGGGTATCCCCAGGGGAAACCACATGTCCCTTATCGGGATGACCCACAGGGCCTTGAGGCGAATTTCCGGAAAGTTTCACTCACATTCCGGCCGCTGGGACCGAGAAGCCTCTTGTGGGGAATACGAATTTCCCAATAGGAGAGTCCCATGCAACGAGTAAACTGTATCGCGGTCCTGGCCATTCTCACGGCACTGCCCAGCACAGCGGAGATGCGCGTGGCGGCGGCGGATGCGATGCGGGCGGCGACCAAGAAAATTGCACCGGACTATAATCCGATGGCGAAACAGATGCGTGTCCAGGGTGAGGTCGAAGTGGAAGCCCGGATCTCCGAGGCCGGCGACGTGACCGATGTGAAAGTTGTGAGCGGCAACGCGTTGCTCACCCCTTCGGTCGTCAAGGCCGTAAAGGACTGGAAGTTCGCGCCGTTCCTCGAAAACGGAAAGGCGTCACCGGCCGTGGCCGCGCTTCGCTTCTCATTCAAACTTTAACTCGCAAAAGACATCGATCGGGAGGACACGCTCATGAATTGGTCAGCAAGCCGAAAGCTCGTCGTGTCGGCGTGGGTAGTGGTGGTGCTAACCGTTCTGGTTGGAGGGAGCGGGCTGTGGACCGCGAACCATTTGGCGGTCCGGTTGCGGACGGCGGTTGAGGAGAATGCGCGGCAACAGTTGCTTGCCGGGCAGATCGCCACGAGTTCGTCGCGACTGGAGGGCGCCGAACGGGCGCTGGCGCTTGCGACCATGTTGCAGCAGGGACCGGCCGCTGAGCAGGCCCGGGCTGAAGTGGCCGTTACGGCCGGAGACATGACGCGGTACTTAAAGGACTTTCAGGACGCCGGCGGCGACGGCGCGGAACTAGCGTCGATGCGGCGGGAATTCGATGGCTTCCTCGCCGAGCACAGTGTCGTTACGGGCAAGTTGCAGGCGCAGAAAATGGATGAAGCGCTTGGGCAGATGAACACGAGCCTGTTTCCGAAGCTGGCACAGATGAATCGAACGGCCCGCCAGTTGGTCGAGGGCCAGTCCCGGGAGCTCTCGCACCTGGTCAGCGACGCGCAGTCGACGCGCGTCAGCACTGTGTCGGTGCTTGCCATCCTTTGCATCATCAGCGTGATCGTCGGACTGGGTGTGCTCCACCTCCAGCGGACGATTACCGCGTCGCTGCGGCGCAGTATCTCAGAGCTGACCGTGAACTCGCAGCAGTTGGCCGGCACGGCGGCGCAGGTATCCGGATCGAGTCAATCTGTTTCCCAGGCGGCGAGCGATCAGGCAGCTTCGCTTGAAGAGACTTCGGCCAGCGCCGAGCAGATCCACTCGATGACCCGCAAGAACGCCGAGCATGCCGAGGCGGCCACCGCTTGCACCAAGAACGCGAACCGGATGATTCAAGACGCCAACCGGGCGCTTAGTCAAATGGTAGAGTCCATGAGCGAGATTTCGAGTTCGTCGGGCCGCATCTCGAAGATCATTAAACCGGGATTTCCATTTTGGGTCTCCCGGACCCCCACAGTATACACCAACGCCTCACTCCCGTGCCGGATTTGATCAGAATCCCCTTTCCGAGGGCGGGCCAGTGCCTGCGGATGGCTTCTTTCGACCA
>VFZO01000551.1 GCA_016871155.1 Acidobacteriota bacterium
TCGCAGAGGACCTTAGGAACTGCGGGGTCGGCGTGAATTTGCATTACATTCCGGTGCACCTCCAACCCTACTACCAGGATCTGGGCTTTGGCGTCGGACAATACCCCGTGGCAGAGGCATACGGTGCGGACGCGATGACGTTACCCTTGTATCCCGGTCTAACGGAAGAGCTACAGGACTCGGTTGTGCGCAAATTGACGGAAGTCCTGTGTTAGCCGCTGTCATCCCGGCCCGCGGAGGCAGCAAGCGCCTGCCCCGTAAGAATATTCGGTCCTTTGCCGGGAGACCCATGATCGCCCATTCGATTGATTGCGCTACGCGAAGCGGGCTGTTCGGGCGCGTGATCGTATCGACCGACGACGATGAAATTGCCGAGGTCGCGACGCGCCACGGGGCCGAAGTGCCGTTTATTCGTCCGAAGGAGCTGTCTGACGACCACACAGGCACCATCGAGGTGATCGCGCACGCGACGCAGTGGCTGCAGAGCCGTGGGGAGACCCTCTCGGCCGTCGCGTGCATCTACGCGACCGCGCCTTTCGTTAGGCAAGAGGATTTGGCTCAGGGACTCGCTGTCCTTGACGGCGGCGATTGGCAGTATGTATTTTCTGCCACCACATTCGGCTATCCGATCTTCCGTTCCTTCCGGAGGCAGGCGGACGGCGGGCTGGAGATGTTCTTTCCGGAACACTTCACCACGCGCTCTCAAGACCTTCCGGAGGCAATGCACGACGCAGGTCAGTTTTATTGGGGGCGTCCAGGAGCGTGGCTCCAGCACTTGAAGATTTTTGAGAAGTGGTCAACCGCAGTCGTCATCCCGAGGTGGCGAGTCCAAGATATCGACACGCCAGATGACTGGGAGCGAGCCGAAATGATGAGCAAATACCTTTCCACACCATGAACACAAAGAAATTCAAAACTGAGCAGGAGCAGTTCTGGGCAGTGCAATATGCCCAGGATTACATGCGCAAGAACAGCCGCTTCGACGAGGAGTTGGGCGTCAAAGCTTGGAAGGGGATGCTCGCCGAGACTGAAGAGATCAAGACGGTCTTAGAGTGCGGCTGTAATGTCGGTCGGAATCTTCGATCGCTCGAACACGTGCTGCCAGAGGCACGCAAGTCGATCATCGAGATCAACGAACAGGCGTTTGACTTCGCAAAATCGAACTTCGCGATTGACCGATCGTTCAATGGTTCCATCATCGACTCGGCCTTTGAGCCGGGCTCATTCGATTTGGTCTTCACCATGGGTGTCCTGATCCACATCCATCCACGTGACCTGCTAGCGAACATGGAGCGGATGCTCGATTACTCGGGTCGATACGTGCTGATGGGCGAATACTTCAACCGGACGCCAGTGATGCTCGAGTATCAAGGGCAGAAAGACCGGCTCTTCAAGTGTGACTTTGGAAAGATGTTCATTGAGAACTTCAGCGTGAAGCTCGTCGACTATGGGTTCCTATGGGGACATGTGTACGACTCAGCTGGTTTTGACGACGTCACATGGTGGCTCTTCGAGAAAGACTGAATGCGAGTGCTTTTCCGCGCGGACGGATCCGGGGAAATCGGTTCGGGTCACGTGATGCGGTGTCTGACCCTTGCCGCAGCCCTGCGTGAGCAAGGAGCTGAGGTGAGGTTTGTCGCGCGTAGCCACGCGGGCCACCTTGGCGGAGTGATTGCGCAACGAGGCTTCCCGGTCGTGATGCTGCCTTGGCGCGGCGATGGCAGAATCGACGGTGATCTCACGCACGCGTCGTGGGTAGGGGCGTCATGGGAAGGAGACGCCGACGAGACACGCGCAGTCGTCGACGCGGCAGGCGGAGTCGATTGGCTTGTCGTCGATCACTACGGATTGGATAAACGTTGGGAGCGGCGCATGCGGCCTTCAGCCGCGCGGCTGCTTGTGGTAGATGACCTCGCCGATCGTATGCACGACTGCGACCTGCTGCTCGACCAGAATCTCGTCGCCGGCATGGAGTCGCGTTACGACGAGAAGCTGCCACCGAATTGTGGACGCCTCCTCGGGCCCGGGTATGCACTTTTGGATCGCGAGTTCGCAGGCATGCATTTGGCCGCGATTCCAAGACAAGGCGCCATTGGCCGTCTATTTATTTTTTTTGGGGCCGCGGATCGAGGCAACCTCACTGGCCGATGCCTTGATTCGTTTCTGCGGTTGGGCC
>VFZO01000552.1 GCA_016871155.1 Acidobacteriota bacterium
GACCGGCGTCGGCATGTAGGTGCCGCCGCGGGGCTCCGTCCACATTACATAGTCATTCGAACGAGTCCCTTTCGGCAGCGAAATATCGCCGGACGCGCCCGCTTTCACCGCATACAGCGCGCCGCCCCGGCCCGCGTCCAGATACAACACGCCATCCACCGCGAATGGCGACGGAATCGCCATCTGCGTCATACCGGCCATGCGCCACAACTCCTTGCCCTCGCCGTCGTAGCTGATCGCCGTCAACGGACCGACCGTGATAATCTCCGTCCGAAGCGCGTTCGTCCAGACGAATGGAGTGCTCCAGCCGGAACGCACGGACATCTCGCCCATCGGAGGCCCAATGTCGCGCGCCGTGCGCCACACGGCCTTCCCGGTGCGCTTGTCGAATGCCGCGAGGAACTGCCGCGTCTGCGCGTCGCCCGCGATCAACACCAGATCGCCCTTCAAAACCGGCGACGCGCCCGTTCCGAACTCCAGGTAGATCTTGTCGCTGTCGACCGGCGCCTTCCACAGCGGCTTGCCCTTCAAATCGAACGCATACAAACCAAGGTTACCGGCGTAGACATAGACAGCCTTGCCATCGGTCACCGGCGTCTCCGACGCGAAGCTGTTCTTGCGGTGCCGGCCGCCCGGCGGACGCCCGGCATGGTATTCACGCTTCCATCGCATCGCGCCGGACTTCAGGTCGAAACAGTAGAGCCAGTAGTGAACCGTAACCTCGTGCGGCATCTCCATGTCGCGCGCATTCACCTTCTCGAATACTTCTTTTTCGCTGAGTCCCTGCTTCGTCAATTCCGCGACGTACTGGTTGCTGTACTCGGTTCCGGTCTTTGGCTCCTTGGACTTGCCATCGGTCACCACAGCCGTCACGAATACCTTCCCCGCGGCCACGACGGGTGAGGACCAGCCGCGCCCCGGTACGTTCACGGACCACTCAATGTTCTCCGTCTTCGACCAACGATCCGGCAGCGCCGCATTCGCCGATACCGGATTCGACGCCGGTCCGCGAAACCCGGGCCAGGAATCCGGTTCCGCCGCGGTCAGTCCAAGCGCAGCCAGCAGCAGGAGTCTCATCCGGCCAAAACCTCCACCGGCCGCCCTTCGGCGTGGCTGCGGTAACCCGCCTCCACCACGGCCACCGTCTTCAGATATTCCCGTCCGCTCGATTCGAAAGGAGCACCGGAGAGCAGGCATTGCACAAAGTGCTGGGACGCCGCACGCACGCTGTCCCCGCGATAGCCGGTGTGGATCTCGTTCTTCCAGATGCGCTCCCCTCCGCGATAGATATCGCCAACTGCGCTCACATGCAGCCACCCGTCTTCGAATTCGAACGTCGCGTCGCCGAGCGGCGGCGAATCCGGCGCCAGGTCCGTGAACCGGTTTCCGTCGATCAGGCCGGAAAGTCCCGATGCGTGGGACAGAACGATGTGCGCCTGATCCTCGCCCGCGATCCTCGGGTTTACACGGCGCAGCCGGGCGAAGATGGACCGCACGTCCCCAAACAGGTAACGGGCCGTGTCGATGTGATGGACCAGCGTTTCAAACAGAAGCAGCCGCGGCATCTCTCGAAAATACGGTTGCAACGTATACGGTTCCGGACCGGCCCCATCCCGTTTCCGAGTGCGAAACGTGTAGGTGACGGGAGCGCCCATCTGGCCGCCGCGAGTCATCTCGCCCACTGCGCGGAACCAGGCCTGCCACCGCCAGTTCTCATGCACCATGAACGGAATGCCGGCGCTCTCCGCCACGCGAACCATCTCCTGACAGTCTTCCCACGTCGGCGCCATGGGCTT
The DNA here is from genome assembly GCA_016871155.1 of Acidobacteriota bacterium. Taxonomy (GTDB): domain Bacteria; phylum Acidobacteriota; class Terriglobia; order Bryobacterales; family Bryobacteraceae. The sequence continues at coordinate 1,797 of VFZO01000552.1, forward strand.
CTGGCAGATCACCGCAATCTTTCGCTCCGCGGCGGCGCGCAGCATTGGCAGATGCAATTCCGGCCGCGTGGCGATATCGACGAAATCCGGCTTCACAACGTCGAGCATCTGCTCGAAATCCGCGAACGCCGAAGGGGCGGCCTTGCGCGCGCGGTCAAGATCCGGGTCGCACGCCGCCACCAGTCTTGCTTCCGGAATCCGGCTCCAGCCCTCGATATGAAACTGGCCGAAAAATCCACAACCCGCGATAGCGCCGCGCAGCGGCATCGTAAAGCCCATTGGCTAAAAGAGTAGCAAGTTCAAATCCCAAACTGCGAATGAAATTCGG
>VFZO01000553.1 GCA_016871155.1 Acidobacteriota bacterium
TCTGCCGGGGGATCGTTACTAAGAGCCCGAGCCTCACCCCCACCAAGTCTCACCCGGAGCGAGGTGCGCGCGGACGACATCCGGATTCAGGTGAATATTCATACCCGGTTTCTGCGGCACCTCGATGTGTCCTCCCTTTATGTAGGGTCCGTCGAGCAGCAGCACCTTATCCATCCAGCCGCCCTTGCCTGTCACGGTTTCGGTGGCGATGTAGTCGTGTATGGTGGAGGCCCACTGAATGTTGCCGTAGGTATGCACCTGGCTGGCGGTGTTGTGTGTGGCGATCGGCATTCCGAACGGATGGGCCAGATCGGCGATCCGCTTCGTTTCCAGGAATCCGCCGGAGTTGCGAAGGTCCGGGTGCAGAATATCGCAGCCCTGGTTGACGATGAACGGGAGAAAACCCTCGCGCCGCGCTAAATTCTCGCCCATGCAAATCGGCACGCTGGACCCTGCCGTCAAGCGCTTCCACGAGTCCGAATAGTCCACGATCAGCGGATCCTCCAACCACAGCGGCTTGCACGGCGCCACCGCTTCGGCGATCTGTAAGGCGGTTCGCACGTCGTATTCCCAGTGGCAGTGCACCATTATGTCGTGGTCCCAGCCGATCGCCTCGCGGCAGTTTTCAAAGCCCTGGCGAATGGCGTTCAGGTCCTTGATCGACAACACGCGATTCGTAAGCCGCGAATGCGGAAAGCCAAACTTGTGGCAAGTGAAGCCGGACGGGTCGGCCTTGCAACTCTCCGCCCACGCTTTGCAGGACGCTTTGTCCAGCATGTCCTTCGGCGCCGCATGATCGTAGACACGGATGCGCTCACGGAACCGGCCGCCCAGCAGAGTTGACGACGGAACATTCAGAATTTTTCCGGCCAGATCCCACAGCGCCATGTCGATGCCCGACGCGGCCCGCATCAAGCCGTGCGCCGAGCCGTCTGTCCGGGTGCCACTCAGGCTATTGCCGCCCGCGCCCAGCCGAGTATAGATCGTGTCGATTTCCAGCGGGTCCTTGCCGACCAGCAAGGGCTTCAATCCGTCGATCTGTTCACGAACGCCAATGCCCGGCGAACCGTACGCCTCTCCGATTCCAAACATGCCGTTCGAAGCGGTGATCTTGACCAGCGTGTACGTCCGGCCGCCCTGCATCATCATCGTTTGCACGTTGGTGATTTTGTGGCGTCCAATTTCGGCGGCGGATAGGCGGCGCAGCGGAAGGGCCGCCGCGAATGCGGCGAGAAAGTCACGTCGAAGCATGCCGAATTATGTCACAGCTCACCGGCTGTAGGACAATGACCGGATGCGCTTAACCCGCCGGGCATTCGTGGCCGCGTCAACTCTCGCCGCCGCGGCGTTTCAGAGCCGTTGGCGCGGTTCGCGCGTGTGGATCGGACCCGAGTATTGGGCCAATCCGCTCCAGGATTGGCGTATGGAAAACGGGGTCGTCGTCGCACAAGCGGCGGCGGGCCGAACCCTGCACCTTCTGACGCACCAGATGACGGAGTCCGGCAATGCGGAACTGAGCGTTTCCATCGTCCCGCCCCGCGACGCGGGCGCCACAGCCCGCGCCGGTTTTCGGATTGGCATCCGGGGCAAGCTCGACGACTACCGGCACGCGCTGGTGCTGCCAACACACTGGGTGGATGCGGCCATCAGCGCAGACGGCACACTGGCGATCGATGACGCAAAGTCCGAGGCGAGAGTTGCGTTCAACGGCGCTGTGACGCTTCGCCTAAGAGTCGACGGCTGTGAAGCCACGCTCTCGGCCGGTAAGGTGCGCGTCACGAAAAAGATCCGGCCTGCCGGCAATATCGCTCTACTCGCCGAGCACGGCGAGTGGCGCTTTCGCGATTGGACGGCGACGGGCACACAACTGGCCGCCCACCCGGAGCAGACATTCGGACCGGTGCTTTGGACGCAATACCTGGCGGCCGGCGGCGTGCTCAAGGTCACGGCCCTATTCGCGCCAATGGAGACGCGGACCGCCAATTTTGAGGTCCGCTCCGGCGCTAAGTGGCGGACGCTGGCCGAGGCGCCCATCGATCCGATGTCGCGCACGGCGGCCTTTCGGATTCCAAACTGGGACTCTACGGTCCGCCAGGAGTACCGAGTCTCCTGCCGGTGGCAGA
>VFZO01000554.1 GCA_016871155.1 Acidobacteriota bacterium
CGTGGCAGCGGGCCGCCTGCGCCCTACCACTATGGCAGGGCTTTTCCACAGCCGGCCGTCGACGACGACTGTGGAAATCTCCTCTCTCGTGTTTCCCTTTCATGGAAACTATAAGGGGGCAGCGCCGCAGCCCTTCGACATCGAGAGCCTGGTGCGGCGCTTGAAGGAGACGGTGGCCACGCGGCCGCCGCAATCGAAGTCGATCCTTGTCGTCGACGACGATCCCCACATCCGCACGCTGTTGCAGCAGGAGTCCACCGAAGCGGGCTACACGGTCCGCCTGGCTGAGGATGGCCGCCGCGCGCTGCAGATGGTGCGCGAAGAGAAACCCGGGCTCGTCGTCCTCGACGTCATGATGCCGGAGATGAACGGTTTCGACGTTGCCGCCGTCTTGAAGAACGACCCGGTGACGATGGACATTCCCATCATCATCCTGTCGATCCTAGAGGATAAGGAACGCGTCTTCCGCCTGGGCGTGGACCGCTACTTGACCAAGCCGATCGACACGCTGCTGCTGTTCCACGAAGTGGATGCGCTGCTCGGCCAAGGCAAGAGCCGCCGCAAGGTGATGGTGGTCGACGAAGACGCCTCGACCCTGCGCACCTTGACCGACGTGCTGCAGACGCGCGGGTACCAGGTGGTGGAGGCCAACGGGGCGGGACTCGTCGCCAAGGCCGTGACGAACAAGCCCGACATCATCATCCTGAATTCCCTCGTCTCCAACAATCAGGAAGCCGTCCGCACGCTGCGCTTTGAAAAAGGCCTGGAAAACGTCCTGTTCCTGATCTGCCGATGAAAATATTCATAGCCGACGACGAACCGCATTTGCGCGCCTTGATCTCTCAAACTCTGGAGGAGTTGGAGGACGAGGGCGTGGAGCTCTTCACGGCCACGACCGGCGAGGAAGCTCTCTCCAGTATCCAAGCCGAACGGCCGAATCTCGTTTTTCTCGACGTCATGATGCCGAAGAAGAGGGGCTTCGACGTCTGCCACGCGGTCAAGCGCGAGCTGGGGCTGGAAGGCATCCACATCATTCTTCTCACGGCCAAGGGTCAGGAGTTCGACCGGCAGCGCGGCCAGGAAGTGGGCGCGGATCTGTACATGACGAAGCCTTTCGATCCCGCCGCGCTGGTGGCCAAAGCACGCGAAGTTCTGAGGCTCTGCTGACGCTGAAGGCGTTGCTGAACCCGCCCGCGGGCGTGGCCCGGCTGCTGGACGGCCTGGCGCCAGGAGCGGCGCTGCTCGACGCGGCCGCCGTGCGCCTATGGGGCAGCGCCGCCGCCGCGGGTGAGTCCACGCCCATTGTCTTCGAAGACGCGCAATGCGGCGTGGTGGTGGGGGCGCCCGGAGTGGCGGCCTTGGTGCGGCACCTGCTCGAGAAGGAGGCGGAACGCCGTGCGCCGGCGGCCGAGGTGCTCCATCTCTATCGCGAGATCCATCTCATCGAACAGCTCAGCGAAGAGTTGGCCGTCCTGCTGGACTTCTCGGCCGTCGGCCAAGCGGCCCTGGAGCAGGCCCGCCGATTGATCGTCGCCACGGCCGGGGTGGTGTTGCTGCGCGATACGCCCGGCGCTCCCTTCCGGGTGGTCGCCTCTTTCGGCGATCCCCTCGGCGGCTGGACTCACGCCATCGCCACCGCTGAGATCACGCCCGAGGGCGTCGCCGCGCCGCTGAAGGCCACCCAGCGCAACCTGGGCGTGATCGCCCTGGCGAGCCCAGCCGACCCTACACCACCGCCGACTTGAAACTGTTGAACACCATTGCGCTGCAAACCGCCGGCGCGCTTGAGAGCGCGCTCCTGGCCGGCAAAATGGTGGCAGCCGTCCGCGACCGGGAGCAGCTCACCGCGCTGCAGAAGGAGTTGGATACGGCATGCACCATTCAGCATTCGTTGGTCCCCCGCGTGTTTCCGCCCTTTCCCGAACGGCGCGACTTCGACATTCACGCCCAGATGACGTCGGCTAAGGCGGTGGGCGGCGACTTCTTTGACCCTAAATCCGGCAGTTGGGGTGGCCGGTCGGGCATGAAGTGATGGATACTCAACGGGATGGGCGAAGAAAAGAGCGTACCGGTCGTTCACCCAAAAGGTGAAGAAGAAAACCCGGAGTTGC
>VFZO01000555.1 GCA_016871155.1 Acidobacteriota bacterium
AGATGATCAATCGCATGCATTTCATTTCGGGTATGTGGCACGAGACGCGCGAGATCAACTGGATGGGTTTGCTGGCGGGGCTTGTTTCTCTGGCGCTGGTCGTGATGGGTGTTACCGGAATTCTGCTTTGGTTTCGGATGAAAAACGAGCGCTTGTTTGGGAGCGTGTTGATTGCGGTGACACTACTTTGGGGGCTTGGTCTCATGGTGGCCATGCGCGTGGCATGATTATCTCTCTGTTACTTGCGGCGGCGTTGCCCGGTACGGCGGAACTTACGCGGTCCGGTGATCTTTCTTTGCAGATGGTGCAGGGGATTGATTCGTACTTGGCGCGGCAGTTGGCGGCGGCGCAAGGGCCCGTCGGGACTCGGGAGCGATTCCGGCATATTATCGGTCTGCGAGACCGGCGGGTTTCGCCGGTTGCCTTGGAGAGGCGCGGGCTGTTGACGTCGACGGCGGCGCATTCCATTTACGCGGTGCGCTGGCCGGTGTTTGAGGGCGTCGATGGCGAGGGCTTGTTGGTTGAGCCTTCTTCGAAAGTTGTGTCGAACTTGGTCGTGTTGCCGGACGCGGATCAGACGCCGGAGCAGGTGGCGGAGGCTTCTGTTCGTGAAGGCGTGCGGGTATTGATTCCGGTGTTGATCGACCGGAAAGACACGTGGTCCGGTAATCCGGAAATTGGGCGGATGACGAATCAGCCGCATCGCGAATATATCTACCGGATGGCGTTTCAGGCGGGGCGGCACATTATTGGCTACGAAGTGCAGAAAGTGCTCGCGGCGGTGGATTGGTTTGGGATGTCGCTGCCGGTGGCCGTGTCAGGATATGGCGAAGGCGGACTTATCGCGCTGTATGCCGGCGTCGCCGATGAACGGATCGGCACGGTAACTGTCGGTGGATATTTTCGAGACCGGCGGCGCGTGTTTCGGGAGCCGATTTATCGGAATGTCTGGGGCCTGCTGCCTTCGTTTGGCGACGCGGAGTTGGCGCGGCTGATTCACCCGCGAAAGTTGATTATAGAAGCGCGGGTGCATCCGGCTGTTGCAGGTCCACCGGCGGAGCAACGTGGACGCGCGGGCGCGGCGCCGGGGTTAATCGACACGCCTTTGTTGGAGGAGGTTCGAGGGGAATTGGCGCGGGCGGGGACTGTGAACGCGGTGTTAGTGGAAAATCCTCCGTCGACAAACGCGACGGTTTCTTTGCCCGTGGCCGGGCCAGAGCGGATGGAGCGGCAGTTCCGGCAGTTGGTCCGGTATACACAGTCGGTGGTGCGAGCCTCCGAAAAGGAACGGAAGAAATATTGGGCGAACGCGGACTTATCGAGCGAGGCGCGGTGGTCGGCGACGCGGGCTTATTATGACGAGCAGTTTTCGGCGGAACTCCTGGGTAAGTTGCCGGTTACGGCAGGGCCGCTGCGTGTAGAGACGCGGAAGATATACGATACCCAGTTGTTTGAGGGCTGGGAGGTGTATCAACCCGTGCTCGACGAGGTGTTTTCATACGGCGTGTTACTTGTCCCGCGCGGACTGAAGGCGGGCGAGCGGCGTCCGCTGGTGATCGCGCAGCATGGACTGGAGGGGCGGCCGCAGGAGATCGTCGCGCCGACGCAGCCGGGCCAAATGTTGACCTATCAGCGTTTCGCGGCGCGGTTGGCCGAGCGTGGGTTCATCGTCTATGCGCCGCAAAATCCTTACATTCATGGCGGGCTGTTCCGGGAGTTGTCGCGCAAGGGCGATCCGCTGGGTTTGAATCTGTTCGCGTTTGTGCGGGCGCAGTATGCGCGATCGCTCGATTGGCTGGAGACGCTGGCGTTTGTGGACAAAGACCGGATCGGATTTTACGGGTTGTCGTATGGCGGATATACCGCGATGCGGATTCCACCGTTGGAGCCGCGGATCAAGGCCGTTATTTGCTCAGGGAATTTCAATGAGTGGTCTTGGAAGGTAACTTCCGACGAAGCCACTTACTCGTATCAATTTACCAGGGAGTATGAAATCGGCGAATTCAATCAGACCAATACGTTCGGCCATGCGGAGATGGCGGCGTTAATCGCACCGCGGCCGTTTTTTGTCGAGCGC
>VFZO01000556.1 GCA_016871155.1 Acidobacteriota bacterium
AATTGGAATGCCCGCGCGCTCAACCAAGCCTTCGACACCTCGCGCTTTGAACGCAGCGCGGCCCGCGTGCTGGACCGCAACGCCCGCGCTTTCCCCAGTGCCTTCACCGGCTACCGGTCCGACAAAATCTCCAACATCGATCTGTCGGTCATCAAGTCCATCGCCATTGTCGAGCGCGTGAAACTGCAGTTCCGCGCCGAGACGTTCAACCTGTTCAACCACGCCATCTTCAGTGGCCCCAACACGGACCCGGTGAACGCCAACTTCGGCCGCATCACCTCGCAGTCCAACCTACCCCGCACCACGCAGTTGGCCTTGCGCGTTACTTTCTAATCCAGCGGGGATGGCTGGAACATCTGCCATCCCCGCCCCATGCGGTACAATCGAGTGTTACGCCCTGGCCTACGCCGGGACCTTCGCATTTTCCCGTGGCCACCGATCTCATCGAAGTCAACCATGAGCAGCCCGCGCCGGAAGCGCTGGCCCGCGCCGGCGCTGTCATCCGCCGTGGCGGCATTGTCGCCATCCCCACGGACGCTCTCTACACGCTCGTTGCGGATCCGTTCAATCTCCAGGCTGTGCTCAGAGTCTTCAAGGCCAAGGGCCGCGAGTCCGTGCGCGCGCTCCCGCTGCTGGTTTCCGATGTGCTGATGGCCGAAGACCTCGCCGCCGAGCTGAACAAGCGTTTCTACGTACTCGCCAGGCGCTTCTGGCCCGGCCCGCTCACCCTCATCGTGCCCGCGTCGTCCAAAGTGCCGCTCAAGGTTACGGGCAACACCGGACGCCTCGCCATGCGCCAGGCCCAATCGCCCATCGCCACCGGACTCATGGAGTGGCTGGGCCAGCCGCTCATTTCCACCAGCGCCAATCTCAGCGGTCAACCCACCTGCAGCAGCGGCATCGACGTCTTCGGCACCATGGACGGCCGCATTGACCTCGTGCTCGACGGCGGCTCCTCGGTCGGCGTCGGCGCCACCACCGTCGACATCACTGAGCCCTATTGGCGCGTCATCAAGGAAGGCGCCATCGCCGAAAAAGAACTCGCCGAGGCGCTCAAGGGGACTTAGCCACTGCGACTGTTATTCATTGGAGACATCTTCGCCTCGGCCGGACGGGGCGTGGTGGCCGAACGCTACCGCTCAATCGTGCAGGAAGAGGGCATCGATTTTACTATCGCCAACTGCGAGAATGCCGCTGGCGGTTTGGGCGTCACCCCTCCCATCGCCGACGAACTGCTCCAACTCGGCATTGACGTGCTTACCAGCGGTAACCATATCTGGGACAAGCGCGAGATCTACGACTATCTCAACCGCCAACCCCAGTTGCTACTCCGCCCGGCTAACTACCCGGAAGACCTGCCCGGCACGGGCGTCCAGACCGTTAAGGCCCGTAACGGCGTGCAAGTCGCCGTCATCAATCTGCAGGGCCGCACTTACATGCCCGCCACCGACTGCCCATTTCGTAAGGCAGACAACATTCTCGCTTCCTTACCCGGCACGGTACGCGTCCGCTTTGTGGACTTCCACGCCGAAGTGACAAGCGAGAAAGTTGCGATGGGCTGGCATTTGGACGGGCGCGTGTCGGCGATAGTCGGCACCCACACCCATATTCCCACGGCTGACGAACGTGTTTTGCCGCTCGGTACGGCTTACCAAACCGATTCAGGAATGACCGGGCCTTATGACTCGGTGATTGGCGTCGAACGTGAACCGATTTTGCGCAAGTTTCTCACCGCTGCCCCGGTGAAGATGGAAGCCGCCCGCGGGCGCGTCGAATTACGGGGCTCCATCATCGACGTGGATGAGCAAACAGGCCGCGCCCGGTCCATCCGCCGCTACCTTACTACGCACAGGTAGACCAGCCTACACCCTCGCCTACATTCCGCCAATAGATAAAGGAGACACGTAGTCCGAGATTTTCTTGCTACGTAGAACTATGAACCTAAATCCGGCAGTTGGGGTGGCCGGTCTGGCATGAAGTGATGGATACTCAACGGGATGGGCGAAGAAAAGAGCGTACCGGTCGTTCACCCAAAAGGTGAAGAAGAAAACCCGGAGTTGCGGTATCCGTCACC
>VFZO01000557.1 GCA_016871155.1 Acidobacteriota bacterium
GCCGATGCCGCCTACGGCAAGGCGATCTCAGAACTGGTGACGCAAGGTGAACTGTCCCTTATCAACATGAGCGAGGATCTCTATGTCGTAACAACGTCCTCCACACTTTCGGTGGTCCAGCCATTCAGTTCGCCCGCGATTGTTGCGGTAAGTCGTTCATCACGTGCGTGCTACTTTGACGTCGACGGTACGCTGCGCAGGCCCGCGCTTCTCGATCCGAGAATAGATTTCGTTCAGGACGTACAAGCGTTGGCGCAGTGCATCATTCGGGCATCCAAAGGGCGACAGTAGCCATGGGCGAATCTTCGGGCAGGTCCGCAGCGACCGATTTCCTGGTGAGCGAGATCATCTCCGGCCTCGACACGGTGGGGGTGCGAGACGCAGACGTCGTATATCTCTATTCCGATTTTCGCGGCTTTGGGATTCGATCGGGGGGGACAATCGACCGAGCAGCCCTCTGCGATGGAATTGCTCGTCCGATGCTTGAGCGCGGTCAGACGCTCGTCATTGCGACTTTCACTTACACGTCAGAGGGCGACTTTGACGTGCTGTCAACTCCGACAAACCTCGGTGTGATGAACAAGTGGATTCTCAAGCAACCAGAAGTGCATCGTTCCGAACACCCGCTCTTCTCGTACGCGTCGCTCGGCCCTCGAGCAAGCCTCGTTAAGCAGGTCGGTAAGAGCGCATTTGGCCACGACAGCGTCTTTCATCGACTCCTTGGCACCCGTGCGGCATTCGTTCATGTGGGTAGGCCGGTTTGGATGGGCAACACTTCGCTGCATTTCGTCGAGCAGCTCGGCGGAGCAACCTATCGAGTCAACAAGGCCTTTCGCACGCGGGTGTTTGAGGGCACCCGGTTCGTCGGATCTGACTATAGTGCGTTCGTGCGTCGGCTTGATGTCCCGGGGGAGACATTCGCATTCTCCTTCCAACGCGGGGCGGAGGCCCTGAGAAGGCGTGGGTTGATTCGCGAGGTCGGCAGCGAGGCTAATCTCACCAATATTAGTCTCATGCGGTACGATGACACGATCGATGTGCTTCATAAACTGTTCAGTGATGATCCCTCGGTTTTCATTGCTTCAAGTTTCATCCAGTACTGACCAGCGCCCATGACTTTCTCTCCGAATGAACGTCGTCTCGCCCAGTTCTTCGTCGAGCGAGAAGGCGAGGGTGTTCTGCAGCGCTTGCGCGAGGTGGATTTGGTGGCGCACGGCCTGCTTGACTCACTCGACATGGTGAGTCTGGCTGTATTCATAGAGAGAGAGTTTCAGCGCAAGCTCGACTTGACTGACCCGGCGACTTTCCGCGACATGTCCACCTTCACAGGACTTTGCCGTCTTGCGATCGAGTGATGAAGATTCACCACATTGGAATCGTCGCGAAGGACGTCCCCGAGACTCTGGCTGCATTGGGACTGTCGCCAGATGCGGTCATGGAGTCCGTCTTTGACCCCGTCCAGGAGAACACGCTCCACTTTGTCTATTTGGCTGACAACGACCTGTGGCTCGAGATCGTCCAGCCGATGTCGGATGCCTCCTCCACCGCGTCGTTTGCCCGGCGGGTCGGGTGCGGACTGCATCACATTGGCTTTGCCAGTGATGGCCTTAACTCGTCCGAGGCTCTGCACTCGGATCGTGTCGGCGCGTTTAAGTTGGGTCAGTACCAGATCAGCGTTCGTTCCTTCGGGGGAGACATCCGGACGCTTTTCATTGCCATGAGGGGTCTGATTATCGAGTACGTGGCCCGTGGAGGTCGTCGGGATGGGTGATCCGCTGCTCGCCCCGATTCTGTCCCGAATCGAGGAAAATCCGGGGCGACTGGCGGTCGTGGACGGCTCGGGGGCATGGTCGCGTCAGGAACTGCTTTGCGCGGCAGATGGTTATGCCGCGGCGATCCGCGAATCGGGAGTCGCCTGCAAGGCGATCCCTCTCTTCTGCGGCAGGAACAAGGAGTCCGTGGCGGCGGCGCTGGGTTGCTTGAGGGCCGGACGCGCATTCGCACCGCTGTCCCC
>VFZO01000558.1 GCA_016871155.1 Acidobacteriota bacterium
TCCGCAGGGGTCTTCGCTGCCTTCAAACCCCTATGGATATTGATGCGGACGAGCATCCGGGAGATTCGCACGCGCGGCTCAAAACGGAAATGTGGGTTACATCCCATACGCTCCCCGGCTTTTCCAATCCGCATAGCATGTATGTCTTTGCGTCTGGGTAGAAGGCCTGCACATAAAGAACGTCCGGCCCGCCAAACGGATAGTAAACGAACCCACCCTTGGCGGCGCCGGGCATCTCCTTGGCGCTAAACTCGCGAACCGGCTTCAACAGACGGGCATCGGAGGACCCGAACGATTTCTGGAAATTCGCGGCGTACTCCTTCCACGCCTCCGTTCGCTCCAACCCGGCATACGGACTGCCATCGTTACCGGGCAATCCGGCCAGAAACCGCGCGGAGTCGTTGAACTTCCTGTCGGACCGGACATCGTGGACCTCTGGCGCAACTACGGTGGTCTTTCCAGGCGTGCAAGCGCATTCCCACACCATTCCCACGACGACCGCCCAACGGGCGGCCGCATTTAGACGACTCAGACTCTGCCTCCTCCCAACGTCTCTTTATGTTACGTGAATGTAGCCCGTCTATCCAGAGGTGTCTCAAGCCAGGCGGGTTTCACCTTCCTCACCTTTTTTTCAATTGGGCAATCGGGATGGTGCGCGCCGGGCAGGTAGCCGGAACTCATCAGGAACTCGCCGACGATCTCGCCGCCCGTGAAGCGGAACGTGTTCTTAAACAAGCGAACCCACTCGGACTTCGGCAACGGGTGGTGCGTGTCCAGCCATCGCCGGAACGACCCGTGCGACTGCCGAATTTCCTGAATATGCCGGGCGTTGGCGACCGCGGCGTGGATTTTCAGCCGGTTGCGGATGATGGAGGCGTCGCCCAGCAGCCGTTCGATGTCGCTGCGTCCATAGGCGGCTACCGCGTCGATCGAAAACTCTGAGTAGGCGGCGCGGAATCCGGCCCGCTTGCGAAGAATGGTGGCCCAGGACAGGCCGGCCTGGTTGATCTCCAGGACCAGGCGTTCGAACAATCCGTCGTCGGTCTCGATCGGAAACCCGTACTCGGTATCGTGGTAGGGCTTGTGCAATGGGTCACGCTGCGCCACGCCGCAGTAGGTCTGGGACAGATCCATACCGGCTAGTGTATTTCGGGTTGGGGAGTTGCGGCCATTCCAAGCGCCGCTGACGTGTGACGAGTACAACCGCCTTGCTTCTCTTGGTACGAACGTCATCGACCTGCTGGGCTGCCGGCCGGCCTCGAAGCGGTCGGCTTCGATTTACCGGAGTTGCCTGATCCAGCCCGCCCGGCTGGACTTTGTTGACGTACCTGCTCCACACCATTGTCATCTCGGAACTCCGGAGAGAGCACGCCGATAAGGCGACGGCCTTGGTCCACGGTATGACCGTATGACACGGAGCGCGGCGGACTTCAAGACAATCGGGGCCGCCCTGATCAACCACCGGACGCTTGGCTGGCGGCGTCCAGGCGGCCGCTAGTGCACGTATCCCTGATGCTTCTCCTTGTACTTTTTGAACGACTTCGCGTAGTCCTCATAGGCGAAAAAGCCAAGGTGCACCAAGGCCATGCGCTCGGCGGGCGACATCTCGGACCGGACCTTTTCCAGGCTCGCCGGCAGTTCGTCCGCCAGATCCTCCCGATACTTCAAATTCCAGCTATCCTGCCACCAGCCGAGGACGGCGAGGTTGTTCTGTTCGTCGAACGTCAGGTCGTTCCACTGCGTCTCCGGCCGGAAAAGGTCCTCGATGGACCGGCGCTCAAAAAAGCCGGGAGAGCCGCTCACGGTCGCCAAGACCGTCTCTTCGCGTGTGCCCACGAAGCCAACCAGGAAAGAGATCTCCACCGCTTCCAGATAGTCCGCCCAACTGCGCAATTGCTCCGCGCGGGCGGCGTCCGGCGGTGGCAGATTCTCGGCCTTCTGGCGTAGCGCCTTGGCGATGTCCTTGAACTTAAACGTCCCGCCGACGCCCATCTCCCCCGTCCGGT
>VFZO01000559.1 GCA_016871155.1 Acidobacteriota bacterium
TATCTGCTCTGCGTCGACGCCGCGAACGGCAAAGTCATCTGGCGCGTGGAGCGGCCCGACGAAAAGAGCAATTGGTCCACGCCTTTCATTTGGGAGCACGACGGCAAGGCTGAAATCGTGACGACGGGCACGGGGAAGAACCGGTCCTACGATCTAGACGGCAAGCTGATTTGGGAGTTCGGCGGCATGAGCTCTATCGTCATTCCCACGCCGATGGAGCGCTTCGGCCTGCTGTTCCTGGCCTCCGGCTATGTCGGTGACGAAAACAGGCCAGTATTCGTCGTAAAGCCGGGCGCCCGCGGCGTGCTGGGCGGCGAACACATCGCCTGGAAGTTGCCACAGGCCGGACCCTACAATCCTTCGCCGATCATCTACGGCGACAACTACTACACGCTGATGGATCGCGGCTTCTTCACCTGCCACGACGCGCGGACCGGCAAAGAGATCTACGGCAAGCAGCGAATCGATCCCGCCGCCGCGGCCTTCACCGCTTCGCCCTGGGCGTCTCGCGGAAAAATCTACGTTTCGAGCGAGGACGGGGACACCTTCATCATCGCCGCCGGCGCCGATTACAAGCTGCTGGGCAAGAACACCGTGAACGAAATGATCATGGCCACGCCCGCTATCGCCGGCAATGCACTGTATCTTCGGGGCGCTTCCAGCCTTTACAAGATTGCGCGCCAGTGATACTTTGAGCGCATGCTCAAAGGTTTAGTTTTTTTCATTGCCGGACTGCCCGTGTATTGCCAGAACGCATCGCTGACGGGCCGGGTTACCGACCAAAGCGGCGCTGTTGTTCCCGGCGCCAAGATCGTCGCAAAGGCGACGGCCACCGGCACGGTCTCGACGGTGACATCGACGTCGGAAGGCTACTATTCGTTGCCGGCGCTGCTGCCCGGCCGCTACGACGTCGAGATCTCCAAGGACGGTTTTGTGGCCAATCGCCAGGTTGGCCTGGAGCTGGCTGTGCAGCAGGTGGCGCGCCTGGATGTGGTCATGAAAGTCGGCGCCGTCAGTGATCGCATTGAGGTCACCGCGCAGGCTGTCCTGCTCGAAAGCGAAAGCACCACTCTGGGGCAGGTCATCAACAACAAACAGATCAACGAGCTGCCGTTGCTGGGCCGCAACAGCTATGCACTCGCCATGCTCGTGCCCGGCGTGCGCCCATCAGCGGGTGTCAACAATCTCGTCATCGACCAGATCTCCACCGTTGCGTACTCCATCAACGGCATGCGTTCCAACTCCAACGAGTTTCTATTGGACGGCGCCCCGAATTCCGCCGCCGCGCAGAACCAGCCGGTGATCAACGCGAATCCCGACATGGTGCAGGAGTTCAAGGTGGAGACCAACAGTTTCGCCGCCGAGTACGGCCGCGCGGCTGGCGGTGTCTTCAACGTCGTCACGCGCGGCGGCACCAACCAGCTCCGCTTCAGCCTGTATGAGTTCTTCCGCAACGACAAGCTGAACGCCAACGACTTTTTCGCCAACCGCGCCGGTGTTAAGCGCGCCCCGTTTAAGTTCAATCAATTCGGGGGCACCGTGGGCGGACCGGTCGTATTGCCCAAGCTCTACAACGGCAAGAACCGGACGTTCTTCTTTTTCAATACGGAGATTGTCCGGTTCATCCAGGGCATCACCTTTACCGCCGTGCTGCCCGATCCTCGAATGCTGACCGGCGATTTCTCGCAGGCACGCCTGGCCAACGGCGCCGCCGTGACGATTTACGATCCCGCCACCACGCGCCCGAATCCGGCCGGCGGTTTTCTCCGCACGCCCTTCGCGGGCAACATGATCCCCGGCGGCCGCATCAGCCCCGTGGCCCGGAACGTTTCGAAGTTCTTCCCCGCGCCGAATGTCGCGGGCGTTACCGCGCTTGGCGCAATCAATTACCCCACATTTCCGTTTTGAGCCGCGCGTGCGAATCTCCCGGATGCTCGTCCGCATCAATATCCATAGGGGTTTGAAGGCAGCGAAGACCCCTGCGGAGGACAGCACCCAAT
>VFZO01000560.1 GCA_016871155.1 Acidobacteriota bacterium
GCTCACTCCTGGCTTGGATTGGTGATCAGTGATCGTTCAGTCAACGGCTATCCCTCTCGGCTCGCTTCGGTGGCTGAGGCAGCTTGTCGGATCCAGTCGATGTGGATTGCTCCGCCTTCCGGAGGGAGATTGCCGCCAGAATTCCACCGATTGCCTCGCAGTGCGCGATCAGTCGGTCTTGCGGCGACAGTATGGCGACGGGATGTGTCTTCAGCGGGCTTGCGAGGTCCTCGATCGTCATGACGAACTCCCAGGGTTGAAGCCTGCGGCGCGATGTGCGGCGGATGGGCTTCTCCTGATTACCCGTGCGGGCAACCTGGGGCGCGTTTGAGGTGGGACTTGCCGGCGGCGATGATGGATCGTGTCGCTTGCTTTGCTGGCGACTTGATCGCTTGGAATCGCGGCGGGAACTTCCGCGGCCAGCAGAACTGGAGGGACGTTGCTTGCGCTCCTTCATGACGGACTTCAACCTTTGGTGCACTCGGCACCGTCTGGTTGTCGTCCGTCACGAAGCCAGGATGAGTCAGCCTGGACAGTCGGTCGTCAACAATCGTTCGTCCACGCACCGATAGCGACTGGGGAGTCCCTTCTGTACGGACTCCTTGCCCTGGTCCGTCCCAAGGCGCGACTATCGACTAGCTTCGAACACAATATCCAGTATCATAGGAGCTGTTTGTCGCCCAGTCAATAGGATTTCTTCTTGGGCGTATTTCGTCGTTCAGGCAGAATCCGAGGCCCTCCATGATTCGTTTCCATCTGGCCAAGTTGCTTCACGAGCGAGCGGAAGCGGAAACTCGCGTCATCCCGTGGAAAGAAGTGAGTGAGGCCACCGGGATCTCGGTCTCGGTCCTGTCGAGTCTGGCATCGCCCCGGGGCGGAGCCGTGACCAACACGCGCCACGTCGAGGCACTGTGCCGCTACTTCCGCTGCTCGCCGGGAGACTTGATGGAACTCTCGCCGTCGCTCGATGCCGAGCCTCGGTGTCACGTAGACGAACTGTACCCGACGCGGGGCGCTCACCGGCGACAGGAGGATTAAGTCGTCCCGTCACCGGCTGACGACCGTTCGAGTTGAGAGCAGAACCGGCGAAGCGACTCCAGAAACACGGATAGATCGTTTACGAGGACTTCGGCCGCACGGCGCAGTTCCGCCGGGTTCGAGGTCTCCCGAGGTTCGTTGTTACCCTCAAGTCCTGGGAATCGAAATCCGGGCCGGACGCGGTAGCAGCCCGACTCTTTGCAGAAGTACCAAGGAACGTTCGCCATCGCCAGCGTCTGCATGATCCGGTGGACGGTGCGTGGGCTGACTTCCATTTCCCGCGCCAAGGCCTCGGCATTCCACCGACCCCGCCCCATGATGCAGTGCAAGACCCGCAAGTGGCGGCTGAGCCGTTCACATTGTCGGGCACGGCGCTCGGCGTCGGTCCTTTCGTTCGTTTTGGATTTCTTTTTCTTCGCCATCGTGCAAGGATCGCAAACGACTGTGACAGCAGTGGGTCGTTTTGCAGAACCAACCGCTTAACACGGGTGTCTGATGCGTCCGGGAAATACGCATGGCGCTGCAAACTGACCTAGATTTGGCAGTGACATTTGCGATGCTCCTCGCAGCCCTAAGGAGCACGCGTATGCAAGAACCATCTGTCCCAACCCATCAATCCCCACCGCCAACCACCAGCTTCCGTGATTGGATGGAGCAACTGCGCCAGCGGACCGGCAACGTGCCACAGTGGCCGTGGTTGCTGCGGACCGTTCTCATGGCGGAGTTTCAGCGACAAAAGGAATTAGGGTTCTCGTACGCGAGCGAAATTGTCAAGCACCGTGACGACGAGGACCCGGAGGACGCCCGGTCGCCGGAAAAGAAGCGGGTGCGAACCTTGTTCTCGAACTGCCTCAAACAATCGCAAGGGGTTCTGACGGTCGACAGTGATGTGTACCTGTTGCTCGGTTGGGAGTGGCCCAACCAGGGCCGGGAGTCAATGCGGCGGGCCGACT
>VFZO01000561.1 GCA_016871155.1 Acidobacteriota bacterium
TATGATCGGTGACGTCACAGCGGGTAGCTATTCAATGACGGTGCGGGTGTCGCCAAGTGATGCGGTGCTCCAGACAATCCCCATTACAGTGCCCGCCGGTCCGCCAACTGTCGTCAACGTCGAACTGTGTTCGTTGGCTGGAGTGATAAAGGGAACGTTGACGGTCAATGGACAGCCCGGCGGAGGATACGTTTCTTGTCCGAGCAGTGGCCTCGGTTGTTTCGGCGTGGGCTCGAACGGAGTGTTCGCGCACGTGGTGGCCGCAGGCAATGGAACCGGCTACCTGTCTGGCAGCAGCGGCATCGCATGGTACTACGCCTACAAGGCCCAAGCCTGCACGACGGTCGCAATCGGGGACCCAACCGCGCTGAACGTGATTCAGTCGCGGGCGTCGGCAACCGGCACGGCGCCAAACAAGACGTGGTCCATGAAATACACCCATAACGGCGCCGGTCCGACGGCGCTGAACTTGACTAATTTCGCACTCACACACGTGTCGGGCCCGGCGTGCACGCCAACCGTTCAGACCGCGTTGCCAATTCCGCTCGGTACCATCCAGCCCGGCCAGTTTGCCACGACGCCAATCGCGATCAACTTCGCCGGCTGCGGGGCAACATCCCGATTCACGGTGAGTTCGACCGTCAACAACGGCGTCACTTCCTTCACGCTACCAACGTTCACGTCTTTTCAATAAACGGAGACTCTCATGAAAAGCACTCTACTCTTTCTATTGGCGACGGCCACCTTGTCGGCGGTCACAATCACCCTCAACCCAGCTTCCGGCAACCTGACGGCGCTGCCCGGGCAAACAGTAGGCTGGGGCTTCACGGTGGATAGCCCCACCAACTATTTCGTTCCAACGGCTGTAAACTTCGTCCCCGCCTCGGGCGACGGCGTGTTCGCCGACATGCTCGGCCCGCGCCTGACCGTATTCGTCGCCGGACCCGCGCCCGACGAGAACCCAAATGTTACCGAAGCATTCGACGTCGGTCTCGGCACCGGGCTGGCTTCTTTCACCGTCAACGGCGGCGTTGCGCTGGGCACCGTGATCGCCGGCAATATCCTCATCGACTACGACCTCTTTAGCGTGAGTCCGAGCAATCCTTCGTTTGACCCCGGCGCGCATTATTTGGGCGCGGGAACAACGATCTCGCTCGATACATCGATATTGGTCGACAACGCCTCAACGTCCGAAATTCCGGAACCATCGGCGGCGTTGCTGCTGGCAGGCGGACTACTGTTTGCCGGCCTGCGGATGCGCCGCGGTTAGGCGCAGCCATGCGGGAGGATCTGCGCTCCCTTAACGGGGATTCTCTCGCATGGCCTCTTGTAACCACCCGCTTTACCGATATGCCTCCTTGTGAGGCTGTTCCTACTCCTTCTCTCTTTAACGGTGCATACGCAGCCGGCTCGCTGGGTGGTCTGTTACTCCGATAAGGTACGCGTCGAAGCGTTCGCCGCCTATGACCTCGTCGTCCTCGACGACCGGTACCATCCCCCGCTTGCCCCGCTGCTTGCCGCCGGCAAGGATGTTTACGGATACCTGAGTCTGGGGGAGGTCGAGGAGCGCCAACCCTACTTCGCGGCCGTACAGCATGAAGGCCTTCTGCGGGGGGAGAATCCGAATTGGAAAGGTAGCTTTTTCGTCGACTGGCGCGACCCGCGTTGGGAGCGGCGCGTGCTCAATCAGCTGGTTCCCGCAATCTTGCAGCAAGGCTTCGGCGGTTTGATGCTCGACACCGTCGACAATGCAGAGTACCTGGAGTCGATAGATCCGGTCCGGAACAGAGGCATGAAAGACGCCGCGCTGCGCCTGATCCGGGAAATCCGTAGGAATTATCCGGCCGTACGGATCATTCTGAATCGCGGATTCTTCCTGCTCGACGAAGCCGCGCCAAGTAT
>VFZO01000562.1 GCA_016871155.1 Acidobacteriota bacterium
GGCCAACTGGATCCGGGTCGGCCAGACTGCCGGGCGAGGCCGCATGGATCGTCTCAATCTTCGCAAGGAGCCGGTCAAGGACATCTTTGTCTATCCGCTGGTCGGCGACGTTCAGCAGTTGCTACGCGGCTCAACCCGGTAAACAAATAAACTAGGCGGGGCAGGGGCGACGATGCCGGAGATCTGGCGAGCCGCGTTGGCTGCGTGATCGGCGTCGGGTTCGATCGAGACGTCGGCAGCGACCGAATTTGGCCCGACTCGGAATTTGCACCAGAGCCTCAATTCTCATAGATCGGCTTCTTTTCGTTTCGGCGGAACGGCTGGCGCCGGGTCATGCCCTTGCCTTGCTGTACGGTGATCCAGTGTCCGGCAGGAACGGGGCCTAGCACCTGAACCGTCCCGTCCGGCCAGCGAATCGCCAACTGCGCTTCGACAGCGGAGCCGAGTCCAAAGTGCACGCGAAAGTCACTCTGCGAAATATGATAGCCACCGCTGCGAACGCCGTCGATTTGGGTCTTTCCGGCGGTTGTCACGGTGATCCGTGCCCCAATGGCGGCGCGCCCGTGCGCGGTGATGGCCTCCACCAACAGAGCATTTCCAGCCGGAGCGGCGGCGTTTTTCAATAGTGACGGCGCTTCGTGCATCTTTACGATGGCGAGTTCCACCTGGCCGTTGTTGTCCAAGTCGCCGATCGCGAGGCCGCGCGAAGAATGCCGTGCTCCGAATCCGGGCCCGGAGATCGCGGACAGATCGTGATACTGCTTGTCGCCCCGATTCCAATAGAGGACCCGCGGTTGCTCGAACTTTTCACCGATGGACGCCGAGTCTACCTCGGGGTAGACGTGTCCATTCACGTGAAAAATGTCGCGGCGTCCGTCGTGATCAAAATCCAGAAACGCCGCACCCCAGCCGAGAAACTTCGTGTTCACCCCGAGACCGGCCTGCACGGTAACATCCTGGAAGTTGCCGTCGCCCAGGTTGCGGTAGAGCGTTGGCGTGTCGTCGGAGAAGTTCGTTTTGAAGATGTCCAGCAAGCCGTCGCCATCGAAGTCGCCCGCCGTGGCGCCCATGCCTGCTTGTTCGCGCCCATCTTCATTGAGCGCTGTGCCGGATATCACTCCGGTCTCTTCGAACGTGCCGTTGCGCCTGTTGCGATAAAACAGCGACGCCGTGGAGTCGCAAGCCACGTAGAGGTCGGGCCAACCGTCGTTATCGAAGTCGCTGACTAGGGCCGTGAATCCGTAATACTGTTTCTGTCCGGTAATTCCGGCTTTGGCGGAGACATCTGTGAAAGTGCCCCGGCCGTCGTTCTGATAGATACTCATGGTCTCACCCGGCAGACCACGCGGACCGCAGACGACGGGCAGGCCCTTCCATTGGCACTGCGCTTTGTCGCCTGGCTTGGGAGTGGTCTTCAGATCGAGATCCAGGTAGTGCACGACAAACAGATCGAGATCCCCGTCGCGGTCGTAGTCGACGAAGGAGCAATCGGTGCTCCAGCGAGAGCGGCCGCGCCACAAGCCGCGCTGGCGGGTTTCGTCGCTGAATCTACCCTTCGCATTGCGCCAGAGCGTATTCTCGCCCCAGTTGGTGACCAGTAGATCCGTCCAGCCGTCGTTGTCAAAATCTCCGGCGCAAACCCCTTGCGCCCAACCGGTGTGCTTCAGACCGGTTCTGTCCGTCGCGTCCTCGAAAGTGAGCCCCCCCCTGGTTGCGGTAGAGAAAATGCCGGGGCGAGCCGAAGCCGTCCAGCCGGGACCCGTTGACGAAGAGCAGATCCTGCCAGCCGTCGTTGTCGAAGTCGAACATGGCTGTTCCGGCGCCGGTCGCCTCGACAATGTATTGCTTGCCGCGTTCCGCGCCGGAAACATTGACGCCGGTTAGCCCG
>VFZO01000563.1 GCA_016871155.1 Acidobacteriota bacterium
CGACGCCAAGCGCGGCCTCGTGTTCCTGCCGCTCACTTCGCCGTCGACCGACCTCTACGGTGGCGATCGCAAGGGTGCGAATCTCTTCGGCGACTCCGTCGTCGCGCTCGACGCCGCCACTGGCAAACGTGTCTGGCACTTCCAAACCGTTCATCACAATATCTGGGACTACGATCTCCCCGCGCAGCCCGCGCTTGTCACCATCAAGTCCGGCGGTAAGCTGATCGACGCCGTCGCGCAAGTCGCCAAGACCGGCTTCACCTTCCTATTCGAACGCGCCACCGGCAGGCCGATCTTCCCAATCGAAGAGCGCCCCGTGCCGCCCTCGGAAGTCCCCGGCGAACAGGCCTCGCCGACGCAGCCCTATCCGACGAAGCCGCCGCCTTTCGCGCGTCAATCGATGCGCCTCGACGAACTCACCAATGTCACACCCGAGTCCCGCAAATTCTGCGAAGCGCTCATCAAGGATGCCGAACTGAAACCGCTCTTCACTCCAGTCGGCCTTAAGACGACGGTGCTGTTCCCCGGCACCAACGGCGGTACCAACTGGGGCGGCGCGTCGTTCGATCCATCGACCCGCACGCTCTACGTCAACTCCATGGACGTGGGCATGGTCTTCCGCCACGAAAAGCGCCCCGAGGGGTCGATCATCCCCTACCGGAACCGTGGCGTGGCTTCACCGAACTCCCGCTTCTGGGACAACAATCTCTACTCCTGCCAGCAGCCGCCCTGGGGCCATCTCACCGCCATCGATCTCGATAAAGGCGAGTTCCGCTGGCGCGTCCCGCTCGGCGAATACGACGAACTCACCAAACGCGGCGTGCCGCCCACGGGAACGCCGAACCTCGGCGGCTCGCTCGTCACCGATGGCGGCCTTCTCTTCATCGCCGCGACGAATGACTCGCGTTTTCGCGCGTTCGATAAAGACACCGGCGCGAAGCTCTGGGAAACGCGCCTGCCCGCCAGCGGCCATGCCAACCCCATGACGTTCTACAGCGCCAAGACCAAGAAACAGTACGTCGTCATCGCCGCCGGCGGCGGCAATAAATACAATTCGACCTACTCCGACTCTCTCATAGCCTACGCGCTGCCCTAGTTTTTGAAATAATGGCGTCATGCGAAATATTGTTGTCGTTGCCACCTTCGCCCTCTGTCTCTCTGCCGCCGAAAAATTCGGCAAGCCGTTGATGCTCGCCCAGCCAACCCCTGTCGCCACCGTCCTTGCCTCGCCCGACCAATACGTCGGCAAGACCGTCCAAGTGAAGGGGAAAGTCACCGAGGTCTGCCAGATGATGGGCTGCTGGCTCCAGATTCAGGATGGCGAAAAAGCCCTCCGCTTCAAGGTTAAGGACGGCGAGATCATGTTCCCGAAGAACGCCGCCGGTCGCGCCGCGGTCGCCGAAGGCGTGCTGAAGAAAATCGAGCTCAATCACCAACAGGCCATCGCCTGGGCCAAGCACGAAGCCGAAGAACGCGGTCAGAAGTTCGACGCCGAGAAGATCAAGTCCGGGATTACGATTTACCAGATTCAAGGCTCGGGCGCCGTCCTCGACTAAGATCGCAATGAAAATTCTCGCTCTCGCCCTCGCCGCCGCGAGTATCGCTTCCGCGCAGCCTCCCAAGCCGCCGCCCGCCAAACCGAAGCTGCTGCTCACCATCGTCGTCGATCAATTTCGCTACGACTACCTCACCCGTTTTCGTTCCGAGTTCAACTCCGGGCTGCACCGTCTGTTGACCCAAGGCGCCGTTTTCACGAACGCCAATTACGAACACTACCCCACCGTGACCGCAGTCGGCCATGCGACCATCCTCTCCGGCGCTTCGCCGCTCACCAGCGGCATTGTCGCAAATGATTGGTACGAGCCGGAATCGGGCAAAGTC
>VFZO01000564.1 GCA_016871155.1 Acidobacteriota bacterium
TTCACGCCGCGCCCACGCCAGACGGAAAGAAGCTGTTGTTCGTCGCGCGGGGAGTAGGCGCTTCGCAGTGGTGGCGCAAGGGCCGCAGTCATCTGGACGAGAGCGAGATCTGGTTGCTGGACGAAGCCGCGCAACAAAAGGACACGCAACTGTTAGGAAGAGGAGCCAAGCAGCTGTGGCCCCAATGGATGCCGGACGGCAAGTCGTTCTATTTCGTTTCCGACCGGAGCGGGCCGCAGAATCTGTATCAATTCACGCTTGGCAAAGGCGAGAGACCGGTGACGCAGTTCACCGATGGGAGGGTTTTGTATCCGAGTCTAAGTTTCGACGGAAGGTTGATTGCTTTTGAGCGGGACTTCCAGATTTGGACCTACGATACGGCATCTAGCAAAGCCGCGAAGGTTGCGATCACGCTGCGGGGCGCCCCAGCGCAAGCTGTGGAGGCGGAACTTCGCCGAGTGACAGAGGGCTTCGGCCCAATGGCCGTTGCTCCGGACGGGAAGAAGATCGTGTTTACGTATTGGGGTGAGCTGTGGGCGTCAGGCCTGGAGGGTGGCGAAGCGATCCGGGTGACGAAATCGGTGGACCTCGACGACGACCCGCGCTGGTCGCCGGACTCGAATTCGCTCGCGTTTACCTCGACAGGAGACGGCGAATCGAAAGTACTGGTGCATGACTTTTTGAAGAGCGAGACGCGGACAATTGCCACCGGCCGGCGGGCGGCTTGGTCACCGGACGGCAAACGGTTGGCCTACACCCGCGAGGATGAGTTGTTCAACGGCGAAACCTCGTTGGGCGTCAAAACACGGTCGTTCGCTTGGTCGCCGGACGGAGAGTGGATCGCGGCGTTGGTTCGCGACGAGCGCGGATTCCTCAACGCTCAAGTCATCAAGGCGGACGGCACATCCCGTCAGCAGGTATCGTGGCTGCCGAACATCGGCGGCGACAGAATCCAGTGGTTCCCGGACGCGAAATCGATTCTGTTTGAGACTGCACAGCGCACGGAGCCTATCAGAGTAGCGGTCGTCGATTTGGCGCCTCGGGAGCCGGAATACCGGGAGTCCCGCTTTCGTGAGCTATTCACAAAAGCGCCGGCAGCGGCGAAGCCCAGCGTGCAGGTCATCAGCCTGGGGCTCCGCGAACGTCTGCGGATCCTGCCTTTTGAAATGCCAGCGACCGAAACGACTCTGAGCCGCGACGGAAAGACGCTTGCATTTCAATCGGGGCCGGCGCTTTTTGTCGCGCCGCTGGCGGGGCAGCCTCGGGCGATCGGGAGCGGAGGGCCGAAGACCGATCTGCACTGGGACACCACCGGCAAGACGATTTTCTACCGGCAGCAGGGCCGGTTCTACTCGGTTGCGATCGACAATCCGCAGCCGAAGCAGATCGCGGCTTCGATCTCGGTCGAAGCGAGCTTTGAAGAGACCAAGCGGGCTCTCTTTCAGCAGGCTTGGATGCTGATTCGCGATCGATTCTACGATCCAGCGTTTCACGGCGTGGACTGGAACGGAGCGGTGAAGCGGGTTTTCGGTGAGGTGATCGGGGAGGCTCGAACCCTTGACGAAACGCGCCGTCTGTTGAACCTGATGGTCGGAGAGTTGAACGCTTCTCATCTAGGCGCTCGCGCACCGGGCACGGCACAGCCGCTGGTTGGATACCTGGGTGTGGACTGGGATGTGAATGCCTACGAGCGAGAGGGTACACTGCGCGCTGGTTCCGTGGTGCCGAACGGCCCCGCGGCGTTGGCCGGATTGATGAAGGGCGACGTCGTGACGCATTGCAACGGCGCTCCGTTGCAGGGCGGGACAGTTCTGGAAAAGCTTTTGCAACAGCAGATTGGCCGCGAAGTCGTCCTTCGGCGCC
>VFZO01000565.1 GCA_016871155.1 Acidobacteriota bacterium
GGTTTTGGCCAGCTTCGGCCAAGGCGTTGCGCAAACGACGGGAAGGGGGAGAATGAACACCGAATCACAAGCCAAGGCGGAAAGACTGGTAAAGCTCGACAACGGCGCTTACGGGAAGATAACCGAGGAGGCGCTCCAGGAGCTTGGGTCGAAACTGGCGCCCGCGGGCGAGGAGAAGCCACCTCCGGGCGCGGCGGGACAGCAAGTGCCGCCAATTTTCGCCATTGGCGCGCCCGCGTCGGTCGAAGCTGGCTTCACTGGAGTAATCCCCGCACTGATGGCCAAGCGCCAAAGCGGATTGCGCTTGTGGGAAGTACACACCGAGCCCAATCTTCACATCGTGCTTACCAATCTGCGCGACGGCGAATCCCGTTTGTATAGTCCCTTCGTGGTCGATAAACGCCGGATGGCGACTCCGCCTCGCTCAAGATCTGGTCCGGAACCAGATGCCGTGCAGCGCGGTTCAACCCTCTACGGAGTTGAACCGTTCGGAATCCCTCCCATGTTCGGCGAAGACTGGCCGGCCGGCGCTTTCTCCACCTCCGTGATCTTCTACGACTGGCTCTCGAACGCAATACGCACGGAGAACCCGGGCTTCAAGGACCCCGGGCCGCTCGCTGCGGTTACGCCCTCGGCGCTGGTGACACCAGCCGAGCCGAAGGGCGCGGAGGGTCTGTCGGGCGCGGCGGTGGTCACCGTCGAGGCCTCGCTCGATGGCGCGCTACGGCGCAAGTCCACCGAAGGTGGCGAGGCCGTGCCGGTTACGGTGATTGTTGTGCAGCTTGACGAGCAGCATCAGCAGTCGATCCGGCTCGTGCTGCCGGTGAAAGACGGCGCGAAGTTCGTGGCCGGTAAGATTGATCTGGCGGCCGCTTGGCCAGGAGCACCGCTGAAAGGCGAGTGCCTGCTCTACCTGAACGTTAGCGGACGAATTACCGGCCCACACAAAGTGACGCTCTAGCGGATCGGCGAAAAGGGCAGCGGGCGCAGGAACGCCGTCGAGATGTTCGACACGATTTCCGCATCGGACCAGCCGGGCGTTACGCGCAGCTTCTGCCACTCCGGACTGCCGATGAACTTCGCCCAATTGGCCTCTCGCGCGGCCAGCGAATCGAACCAGAGCATGTAGGTCAGATTCGGTTGTTTCTGGCCGAAAACGGTCTCGCCGAAGAACACGGGTTCAAGGCCGGTCTTTTTGAAGATCGCGATTTCGCCTTCGTTGAACATGCGGATCTTTTCTCCGAGCGAAGTGGCGTCGTCGCTTTCGTAAGTACGCAGCTCAAACGTGCGCGGCGTCTTGCCCGGCGCGGGCGTGACGATCTGTGGGAAGCCGCCGAAGCTGAGCAGCGCCGATGTTTCGTAGCGAACGTAGCCAAGCCCCGGCTTTTCATTGAAAGCCTTCTGCGCCGCGGCGTAGACCTTGTCGGCAGCGATTTTGGCCATCGCGGTTTCGATCGCGGCGAGCGATGGAAACGCAGCGATGACCAGGAAGTAAGGAGTCTCGGCGGCCAGCGCCGAAGCGAACATCCCGATGCCGTTGGCACCTACTCGCTGTAGCGCGGGGAGCGTGGCTTTTTCGAGGAACTCGGAGGTGCGCGCGGCCTGGCCGTCGGCGCTGTTGCGCAGGAAGATCTTGCGCATGAAGATGTATTGGCGGGCAGCCTTGGATTGGGCTTGTAGCGCGGCGGCGGTGGAGGTCGAGGCGATCATTTTGCGGCGGGTCATCGAATTTACGGTAACAAAAAGGCGCGTGGCGGATATTGTGGAGTGACGATGACGTTCGGAGAAATCTACGAAGAGCACGCTCCGGCGGTTTATCGGTGCTTGTTGGCGTGGTCGCGCGATTCCTTGCT
>VFZO01000566.1 GCA_016871155.1 Acidobacteriota bacterium
TGGAGCGCAGCAACGGGGCGTAGCCGGCGGCTCCGGCGCGCCACGCGGGCAGCGTACCGAACAACAGAGTTGTCAACACCGCGAAGCAGGCCGTTATCTGAAAAACCGTTGCGTCCGGCGAAATCGACATGCCGACGCCCTCATTCGGGTGCCGAAAAAAAGGCAGCATGTAGGCGGTGCCGTACCAGGCGGCTATCGCACCGAGACCCGCGCCGGCGAGTGCTATGACGAAGCTCTCGGTCAGATATTGCCGGACCAAACGCCAGCGCGCCGCGCCGATGGCGGTGCGGACCGCAAATTCTTGCCGCCGCGCGTGGACCTTCGCCATCATCAAACCGGCTACGTTGACGCAACACAGAAGCAGGACGATCGCGACCAGTCCCTGCATGAGGAAGAGCGGCCGCGAATAGACACGGCCAAAAAATGTCGGCAAGCCCGTGCGCGCGGAAGCGACGGATAAAAAGGCGTTGTTGAACTCGGGCCGAGCTTGCATTTCGGCTGGGATGAATTGCCGGATCAGTTCGCTCTCGAGGATCTTCAATTCCGCGCGCGCGGATTCGATCGATAAATCGTGCCGAAAACGGGCGATTGTCACCGTCCATGCCGTTCCGTTCGGGCCATCGAGAACATTTTTCCCCATCAGAACGTTCACGAAGTGGAGAGGAAGGAACAATTTCGTTTCCGAACCGTGCCACAAGCCGCGAAAGCCCTTCGGCGCGACGCCGACGATTGTGGCGGTCGTCTTTGACAGGCTAATTCGTTTGCCCAAAACACCTGGGTCGCCGCCAAATGTATCCATCCAATAGCCATGTCCGAGCACGACGGGCCAGCCCTCCGCCGGGCCGCCCGGCACGTCGTCGGCCGCGGTGATCAACCGGCCGATGTGAGGCTTCAGTCCCAACGTAGCGAATCCATCGCGCTCCACCAGACCCGCCTGCACGCCTTCGCCCGATTCCAGGACTACGAACCGGTTTTGCCAACCGAAGACATCGATGAATGAGTTCTGGCGTTGGCGCAGTTGCTGGAGCATCCGATACGGCATATCGCTTTGCGAGAAAGCATCGATCGCCGGGCTGGCGACGCCGATGCGAACGAGAGCCGCCGGATCTTCGACGGGCAGACTGCGTAGCAGAAGTCCATGAAGCAGAGTGAACACGAGTGTGTTGGCGCCGATGCCAGCGGCTAGAGTAAGGATCGCGGTGATGGCGAAAACGGGGTTGCGCCGAATCGAACGCAGGCCCATGACGAAGTCGCGGTAGACACTGCCGATGACCGAACTGAATTCGCCCTCGCGGACTCGCTCGACGACAGAGCGCGACCCGCCCAACTGAAGACGGGCGCTGCGATTGGCCTCTCTCACGGACAGGCCCGCGGCACGTCCCGCCTCGACCAGCGCATCGTAGTGCGCGTGCAGTTCTTCGGAGATATCGGCGTCGGTGCGGAAGGGTTGCAGCCGGCGGAGAAGTTGATCTAGCCATCTACGCATATTGCCGTCAGCCTTTCGTTATCACGGTGCCACTTGCGGGGATGAGGTCGAGCAGCCGGATGGCCGTTAGCGCGTGTTTCCAGTGCATGGTCAAGAAGGGTGCGTCGTTGGTGTTCAGGTAAAGGTCCTGCCGGAGATAGTACCAGGGTCTTGCCGGGAGTTCCGCGAGAGCGCGGTCGAGATAGCCGAAGGCCTGGACGTCGCTAGCGATGCCACCGTGCAAAGGCAACGTGCGATGGAACGGGGGCCGGGGGGCGAGGAGTTCGTCCTGATCGATGGTCCGAACCTGCTCGCGCAGGGTGGCAATCTTGGGCCGGTTGGCGCGCGAGGTTATTTCGTACCGCGCCAAAGCAAG
>VFZO01000567.1 GCA_016871155.1 Acidobacteriota bacterium
CGCCGCTGCGTCCGATAGCGCTCGCGTAGAATAGAAACTCATGGAAAACAACGGAATTCAAGGCAGAACCGCTATTGTGACCGGCGGCTCGCGCGGCATCGGCGCGGCGACGGCGAAGATGCTGGCCCGGGAGGGCGCGGCGAAGCTGGTGCTGCACTACAACTCCAATCGCAAGGGCGCCGAGGAGCTGGCGGCCGAGTGCAACGCGCTGGGGGCGGCCGTGGAACTGATCGGCGCCGACCTGGGACGCGAGGAGGGGATCGCCGGCTTTGTCCTGCAGGTGAAGCAGAAGGCGCCGGAGTGCCAGATTCTCATCAACAACGCCGGGCACCTGGTAAAGCGGGCCAAGCTGGCCGAGTTCACCTCCGAGTTATGGGACGAGGTAATGAATCTGAACGCAAAAAGCGTTTATCTCATATCGCAAGCGGTTGCGGCCGGAATGGCCGCGGCCGGCGGCGGGTGCATCATTAACCTCAGCTCCATCGCCGCGCGCAATGGCGGCGGGCCGGGTGCGACGGTGTACGCCGCTTCCAAGGCGGCGGTTGCCTGCATCACCAAAGGCATGGCGAAGGAGCTGGCGCCGAAGGGGATCCGCGTAAACGCGGTGAGCCCGGGAACGGTGGACAACTACTTTCACGAGAAGTACTCGACGCGGCAGATGCTGGACTCGGTGGTCTCCCAAACGCCGGCAGGCAAGCTGGGCACCAACGAAGAGATCGCCGATTGTATTCAGTTTCTGCTTTCGCCGGGCGCGGCGTACATCCTGGGCCAAACAATCGAGATCAACGGCGGAATGTACATGGTTTGAGTTGTGGCGCCCCAAAAAGAAAGGCCTGCCGGCAGTGACGCTGGCAGGCCCGCCTGCAAATAGAAGCTTCTAATCCATGAGACACAGTGAGCGAACCTTGCCGCTCACTCTGTCAGAAACATTTCGCGCCTGCGGCGTTACTTGCGTTTTTCGCGCGCCTTGTCCATGTGCTTGGCGAGCTTGGCCCGGTCTTCTTCCTTCAGGTTTTCGCTCTTCGCGATGGTGATCAGGTCCCGCAGAGCCTCTCGTGTTGCGCCCCGTTCGGGCTTGGATCCGCTCTTCTTGGCGGTCCGGACGTCGTCGAATTTTTTCAAGGCCGCGTCGTATTTTTGCTTCTCATCGGCCGTGAGATTACCGTTTTGGACCGCGGCGGCGAGGTCCTGCCGGAAGGCCTTTAGATTGTCCACATTGGGCCGCTGGGCGAAGGCGGGGGTCACGAGGAGAGATAGGATTAGGATCAATCGTTTCATGACTATACAAACCCCTTCCGCCACGGGAAGTTTCGCTGGGCAGGCTACCAAATAAAATCTTTCGCCTCGCCCCGGCGCTGGTGGCTATCCAGAATATGCACGACGCGCAGGCGCTTCAATTTCTCGCTGTTGAGGGCGCCGATAGGCAGATATATGATGGACCGGTTCAAACGCGAAGCGATACCCCGGAAGATGCTGCGCGGCGGTTTCTTGGCGACGTAGACGACATGCTTTTCGACCGAGTAGTCGAGGGCCGCCATCAAAAGGGTTTCTGGTTTGGACTCGGCGAAGGCGTAATCGGGATCGGACCAGACGTAGCTCATGCGGCGCGGAGGCAATGTCATGAGAAACCCGCCATATTCAGCCCTGCCGATGCCGGGTCCGACTATGTTGGCAGCGGGGTCGGAGGCGTAGAATGCCATGTCGGATTCGTTCTGATGCTCGCCCTGCCACGTGGCCAGATACGTGTAACGGTCTCCGGCGCCGGAGGTATCGTCGTCGAAGATTACCACCAGCGCGCCCGCGTCACCCG
>VFZO01000568.1 GCA_016871155.1 Acidobacteriota bacterium
CGCCATGAGTCTGACCGAGCCGCCCCCCGTCGAGCACGATCCTTCGCGCGACGAAGATCCTTGCCAAGACAGACTGGAACGGCAACCGCTATACGCCGCTGGCCGGCGAGCCCGGCGCGGTTGAGCGGCTGCTGGATGAAAACTCGGTGGGTACGGTTGTCACACATACTCCGGCCGGGGCGCGACCGTTGTTTTCTCACCATGCTCTACTCGTTGAAACCGTGCGCGAAAGCACCTCGTGGAAACGTTGCGGCGCCGCCGGCGAGGTGGAAGTGTATTGCCGGGCGGCCCCGCCCCGGTCTCCACACCGGCCGCTGCGCATCGACCTGCGCCAACACATTGGCCGTGCAATCGAAGAGCCGACGCCGTAGGCCGTCTCCGTGGACGAATCGATGCTACGGTTTATATTTCCGCCAGATCGTCAGCACGTCGAAAAAGGCGCGGAAGAAATCTCTCGGCCGGAGCCGTGAACCATCGATATCACGCCATTCGGCGAGCGGGTACTCGTAGATCGACTGCTCGACAAGCGGCATGTCGTAGCGGCACTGGCGGATATGGCGTGCGATGATTTCGACATCGAAGACCCAACGCGAACAGAAGGGCTCGGCGAACAATTGGCGCGCCTCGGGCGTGACACTAAAGATCTTGGCGCCGCACTGGGTGTCGTAGATCGGCAGGCGCAGGGCGATCGAGACGACGGTGGCGAAGACGCGGCCGAGGTAGTGCCGGGCGGCCCGCCGTTCGACGAAGCGGCCCAGTAATTTGACGCGCGCACCGAAAACCATGGCCAGTTTGGGCTGGGCGGTGGCAACGGCTACAAGGTCCGGAATCGCTTCGAGCGGCGTAGCGAGGTCGGCGTCCCAAAAGCCTGCGAAAAGGCAGCCGGGTTCGACGAGCGCCGCGAGGATGCCGGAACGGACGGCCTCGGCCTTGCCGCCGTTGCGAGGTTGGTCGATCACGCGCACTTGGCCGGGATAGGCGGCGGCGGTGTGTTCGAGAACAGCGAGCGTTTTGTCGGTGCTGCCGTCGTTGACCAGGAAAAACCCGATGTCGGGGTGAGCGGCGGCGAAGTCCGAGAAGCGGCCGGCCGGAAAACGCGACTCTTCGTTATAGCAGGGGATGACGATGATGCACCGGGCGGTCATGAGAGACAAATGCGCTTTCGCTGTGGACTCCCGGCGGCCACCGGCCGATGAGAGAGTAGTGCCCACCAAACAACGCTGAATGCCCATTAGAGCATGAGCGGGAAAGCGAAACAAAAGCAGTGGCCGTTCCGGCCGGGGTGCAAGAATAAGTACAGGCGAGCCAGTGGACTGGAAACGGAAAGCGACAATACAGCGGGTGTGTGCGAAACTCCCGGCCAAGGATGCCGTTTATTACTTCCTGCAACGGAGATTCGGGAGCCTGCGCCATGCCCCCGATCCACTGCCGAACCTCAAGGCGGCGGGCGAGATATTCGCCGAGATGAGGGAGATCGGGTTTTCGCCGGCCGGTAAGCGCGTGATGGAGGTTGGCACGGGCCGGCGGCTCGATATGCCGATCGCCTTCTATTTGTGCGGCGCCAGGTCGGTCGATACCTTCGATCTGAATCCGTACCTTCGAGAAGAGATCGTTTTGAGCGCGGTGGCGGTGATGGTCCAGCGGCGCGAAGAGACGCTCGGTGCGCTCGGGCCGGCACTCCTGCAGCAAGTGCTCGTTGAGTTCCTCCCAGCTTGCGCATCGCGGAACCGGCACCATGAAATTCCGCCGCGCATAGCCGACCAGCCCTTCCACGTTGCCCTTGTCGTTTCCCTTGCC
>VFZO01000569.1 GCA_016871155.1 Acidobacteriota bacterium
ACCGGAGAGCATCGGCCTGAATACCATCGTCAACTCGTGGCTTCGCAAAGGGCAATGCCACGATATGCTGAACGAGCGCAATCTGGCCAAAAGCGCGTATACAAAGGCTGTTGCGCTCGCGCCCGACAGCGATGCCGCGCGCGAGTCCCGCCGCTATCTCGATTCGCCGTACCGCCGGAAGTGACCATTTAGAAGATTTAACCCCAGGTTTTGTAATCTGCTTTCGCGAACCGGCGTCCTATTTAACTAGTGCGTCTTCTTTTTGCCCTGATGATCGGGGCGTCTCTCTCTCACGCACAGACCGCCTATATTTACGCCGCTCCTGAAGTTCGCATGCCAGCGCCAATTGTCGATGGCAACAGCCCGGGCGTTTGGGTGGATGGAGTGTTGCAGGTCTACACCTCCACCGGCGGCGAGCGGTTCATGATGACCGGCGCGAGCGTCGAGTCGCTCCAGATGGCCTCTAGTCCGACCGTCGACAGCTCCGCTCATTTTCCGATGTGGATCGAAGCGATCTGGCGCGATGAGGACGGTTCGATTTACGCCTGGTATCACAACGAGCAGGTCGGCCTTTGCGGCGGCAAGATGGCAGCGCCCCGAATCGGCGCGCTGTTATCGACCGACGGTGGCAAACACTTCACCGATCTCGGCATCGTGCTCCGTTCCGGCGACGGCATCAACTGCAGTGCGCAGAACGGTTTCTTTGCAGGCGGACATGGCGACTTTTCCGTGATCCTCGACCAGGAAAAGAAGCATTTTTATTTTCTGTTCACCAACTACACCGGCCCGGCTCACACGCAGGGCGTGGCGATGGCGCGAATGGCCTTCGAGGACCGCGCGCATCCGGAAGGCGCGGTCTATAAGTATCACAACGGCGAGTGGAAACAACCCGGGCTTGATGGCGCGCTCACGCCGGTGCTACCCGCCGCTCGAGCGTGGGACTACGCCGAATCGAACTCCTTCTGGGGCGCGGCCGTTCATTGGAACTACGAAATCCAGCGCTACGTTGTCATCATGAATCACGCCTGCTGCAAGAAGGAATGGCCGCAGGAAGGAATTTATATGGCGTTCATCGGCGATCTCAGCAGTCCTTCGTCGTGGACCACGCCGGTCAAGATTCTCGACGCTTCGCAGATTGGTTTTGCGCCGGGTTACTATCCGCAGATCTGGGGAACCGGAGCATTCGAAACCGATACGATCGCGGGCAAGTCCGCGAGGCTGTTCATCAAAGGCCGATCCAGTTGGCGGATGGAGTTTACTCAGTCTCCGCCGCCGGTCGAACCGGAGCCGGAGCCAGAACCGGAACCGTGAGAAGATCCGCTCGGGCGATGATTGCGCGTGCAGCCGTCGACCTTCAGCACGCCTTCGGCGTCTTCTTCTTCGAGCCACGCTTCGCCGACTGTTCGGATCCGCAGCGTTAATTCCGCCACTTCCCGCGTGTAGGGAAAGCAGTCGAGCTTCATTGGCCCGCGGTGTTTCTCCGCCGCGGCGATCAGGCGTTCGGTCGGTTCGGCGCGCTCGACGTATTGCGGATATTTGTAGAACCACAGATAGCCGATTTGATATATCGAGAAGGCCGCGGCCGCCAGCGCCGCGGTGCGCCGCTTCGGTAACGCTTCGAACGCGAGAGCAACCAGAACGACGCGGCCCACCGAGGCCAGATAGGTGTGGCGGCTCGGCACGGCGTCCTGGTAGGTCAGGAAAGAATATGGCAGGAGCGCGATAGCCATCCAGACCGTGGCCGCAGCGATCCACCGCCAGTTCTCGCGGCGGTTCACGTAGAGCAAGTAGCCCGC
>VFZO01000570.1 GCA_016871155.1 Acidobacteriota bacterium
GTCCAGCTTGCCGAAATGGTCCGCCAGCGTGGCCTGCGAATACACATAAAGCGGCGTCCCGTGCCGCTTCACGAGCGACGCGATGGAGACGCCCTCACAACTCAACTCTTTCCCGACGTAGCAAAACGAATGCATGGCGGCGCGTTATGCCCGGCGGGAAGCAAGGTGCAAAGCGGAAAGTGGCGCGGGATGTCAGAGAATCGGCTTGCTTCGGCTCCCGCAACGCCGCCTACATTGGCCGCATGAAACTCAATCTCCTGCTTGGTTGCGCTCTGCTCATCATCTCCATCTCAGGATGCAAACGTAAGCCCTCTTCGGAGGAATCCTCTGTGATTCAGCCGCCTCCTCCCAAACTCCCACCTTCAGGCAAACCAGCCGGTGGGGACGCGGGCAACGACCTCCAGATGGCCCAATCCAACTGTGCGGTGTTGACGCTCGCGTTGCAGACCTACATGGGCAGCCACAATAACCAAGCCCCAGCCGATGTGAACGAACTGGTAAAGGCCCAACAGCTCCGGGCTGTGCCGCAGCCGCCCGCCGGTTGGAAGTATTCAATCGACGCGAAGAACCGGCAGGTGGTTCTGGTCAAGCAGTGAACGGATTCGACCGCGCCGACTAGGGCACCGATACGTTGGTGGCGACAAAGTTGACATTCCACCGGAACGTCCACAGCCGCTCCAGTTTGGCCAACTCCGCGTGCCCATCGAAGAAAATCACATCGATTGCCTTGTCGTGTCGTTTAAGCGCTATTCTGCCCATGCCGGTATTCTCACCGGTCAACAGATTAGGCGGCACTCTATCCGTGTGCTGAGGCCAGGTATCCACCCAAGAACCATCCGAAAACAGGGGCTGATTATCCGGCCGACCCTCGTCCAAAGTCTTGAAGTAATTGTCGGTCGGGGTTGCGGTATTACTCGGAAGTTGAGCCCATCCGTTTAGACAGTAGCTTCCAGTGTAGCCTCCGATGAAGCTACCGGCGGAACCCCACCAAGCGGCATAGGCTGGGAGGGGGCTCACGGAAAAAGTTCCAAACCCGCCCGAACCAACATCGGCTGGGGTGGTCTTGGGGCAAATCAGAGCGCGGGGGTCCTTCAAGGTCGTCTGTTGGATGACCGGGATCCAGAAATTCTGGTTATTGATCGGATTGCCGTATTGCATCACCTTCTGGTAGTCATCGAAGTAGATCCGCATCGATAGCCCGAGTTGCTTGATGTTGTTCAATGACTGAACCGCCTTGGCCTTTTCCTTCGCTTTGCTCAAGGCCGGCAGAAGCATCCCCGCCAAGATCGCAATGATCGCAATGACCACCAGTAGTTCAATGAGGGTGAACGCTAGTTGCTGGCGGTATCGGAAGTAGCGGGCTTTCATAAATTAGGCGGGCTTGCGCTGATTGAACTTCCCTTCCCGACTCGTCCCTGTCAAGCCCGCCGGGCATCCTTGGCTGCCCACAGCGCGACGCGCAACCGAAGGACGATGTCGGCCAAGTGCCCAATGGGTTCTTGCCCTATCGGAATGGCGGCGCGGCGAAAATGCGTTTGAAGTTCGCGGGTTCCGCCGCATCATCTGCGCGTGCATTTCCCGAAAGTCACCCTCGTCGGCGTCGGCCTGCTAGGCGGGTCGCTGGGGCTGGCGCTCAAGCAGCGCAAGCTCGCCGGGCGCGTCGAGGGCTACGTG
>VFZO01000571.1 GCA_016871155.1 Acidobacteriota bacterium
TGACAACGCGTGGATAAGCATCGCGCGAATGCCCACGCTCTCGGCCACTTGCAATGATCGGACCGCCGCGTCCCGCAACATTGCGCCGCCAAGCTTTTGGCCTTGCCATCGCCGGTCGACGGCCAGTCTCCCCAGAATCACAACCGGAATCGGGTCGGGAATGTTGCGGCGAATTTTGCCTGGTGCAGCGGAGGCTGGAACAGCCCCACTGGCCAAGCAATAGTAATCCACGACTCGCCGCTCCACACAGCACACGAAGGTTCGCGAGGAGCCGGCGAAGTGATTTGCGACAGCCCGCCGTTTCAACCATTCGTTGAGCGTCGGCTCCGTACGGCAATCAAATACTCCGACATCGTGATCGGCGGTATTCGGTACGGGCGCCTTGACCGCCGCTGGTCCTCCTACTTCTCCCACGGCCCCCGCACCCCGAACAGTTTTACCAGCCCGGGCCGTATCAGTGGTTGAGCCTCCAGTAGTGCGACGAACGCCTCATACGCTTTCCCGTTCATATGCAGCGGCCGTTGGTCCAGGATTACCGACTCCGCTTCGCGACACGCCATGTCGAGCATAAACTCCGATCGCGTCTTCCCCAAATATCGCCGACGCGGAGTCGATCAGATCTCGCTGCCGTTTTCGCATCCGGATAAGAATGGGTCGACCGCTGCGCGCTGTCGTTTTGCCGCGAACCTTACGCTCAGGATCGGTTTCGCGCACCGAAAAATCGCCTCTCACATCCATTACGCCAGATCCGCGGCCACACAGCAACCTGCAAAGAATCGAAACCCTACACCGCCACTATTCCATGCTGAATAATAAAATAATTATTGACGCATTGATAGCAACGGTATATGCTCTATTACAGGGACGATCCATCTCCCATTCCCCCCGGCGACGCCGCTCCCGGCCCTGCACCACCCGCAGAAAGGAACGGCACAATGCCAGAAGACTTCGACATCGGCCTCTACCCGGCCCTCACCCCCCATACCATCGAAAAGTGTTACAACCGCATCCAGGAACTGAAGGCCAAAACCGCCCCAGCTAACTTCCTGGAAGCCCTCGTCGCGAACGAACTCATCCACGCCTCCTGGGAGCTGGAACGCGCCAGAAACGTAGAAAATACAACACCTTACGTCGCACAG
Organism: Acidobacteriota bacterium; assembly: GCA_016871155.1. Classification (GTDB taxonomy): domain Bacteria; phylum Acidobacteriota; class Terriglobia; order Bryobacterales; family Bryobacteraceae. Next base: position 1,140 of record VFZO01000571.1, read on the forward strand.
TTCCAGAACCGTGCGAGCCGTAACTGGCGGCGCGCCCTAAAGACGCTAAAGTCCCTCCAAACCGCTCGTGCCGCCCAGTCCACCAAACTCGATGTCCGGAACGAGCAAGTCATCGCCCAGGCCACGCCCCTCGCCGATCCTACTAAAATGCCGGATCGCAAATACGATGGCGCTATCTGGAAATGGGAGGCCGAACAATTCCACGCTATGGGACGGCCGGAGGAATAATATGGCTACGCCAGCGCAATTAATCGCCAATTCAAATAACGCCCACTTCTCCACCGGGCCAATATCCGAAGAAGGGAAGCGCTCGAGCAGCCAGAACGCCCGCAAACACGGCTTCTCCTCCATGCTCCCGGCCAACGACGCCGAAGCCGCCGAACTCGCCGCCTTCACCGAAAATCTGAAGGCCGCCACCCTCCCCGAAGGCATCCTCGAAGAAGACGCCTTTTTCCAAATCCGCGATGCCGCCTGGCGTCTGGAAAAAATCCGTCGCGTCTCCAACGACCTCGAGGACATCGACCCCCTC
>VFZO01000572.1 GCA_016871155.1 Acidobacteriota bacterium
GCCGAATGGAGTGGTCTGCCGCAGGTGTTTCTGTCCAACAGCGGAAGTGAGGCCATGGAGGCCGCATTGAAAATCGCCCGCGCCTACAGCCCCAAGCGGAAACTCATCGCGCTTGAGAGGGGATTTCACGGCCGGACTCTGGGCGCACTCTCGCTCACCGCCTCCGTCAAGTACCGGCAGCCCTTCGCCCCTCTTCCGGGCGATGTGACGTTTGTACCGGCCAATGACGTCCCGGCGCTGCGGACGGCCTTCGACGATGCGACGCTGGCCGTCGTCCTGGAGCCAGTGCAAGGCGAAGGCGGTATCCACGTCCTCGAAGAATCCTATCTTCGAGAAGTGCAGCAACTCTGCCGGTATCACAACGCGCTCTGGATTGCCGACGAAACGCAGTGCGGCCTCGGGCGAACCGGCACGCGATTTGCCTTTCAGCGATTCGCGAACTTGCAGCCGGATATCGTTACTACTGCCAAGCCGCTGGCCGCCGGCCTGCCCCTGGGCGCGACAATGGCCGCCGAGCGGGTCAACGTCCTGACGGCCGGGCAGCACGGCTCCACGTTTGGCGGTGGACCGCTTGCGTGCCGCGTGGCCCTGCAGGTCCTCGAGTTGATCGATGAGCGATTGCCGGAAATCCGCCGGGTGGGAGAGTATTTCCACGGACGGGTGCCAGGGTCTCGCGGAGCCGGACTGATGCTCGGAGTAGATGCCGATCCGGAGATTACGGAAGCGGCCCTGCACCGCGGGTTGCTGATCAACACGGCTCACGAGACGGTTCTACGCATGCTGCCGCCATACATAGTGGAGACCGGACACGTCGACGAAGCGATGGAAATTCTTCGGGAGTGCGGCGGACCGGTTAATTGATGCCGTACTTGTCGTTGTCCCGGCGCACCGGGCGCCGGCGTTCACTGCGGATCTCGCGTGACAGTTCCTGCGCTTCGCGCCGGGTCTCCTCGACGGCGGCGCCAATATCCCGTTTCACCTCACCCGCCGCTTCGCGGACGTCCGATGCGGCCTCTCGCGCCGCTTCGCGAACGTCTTCCCGCGCCTGGCGCAAATCTTCGCGTACCGCCCGGCGCTCTTGATGACTGCACGCGCCCAGCAGAAACAGCAGCCCGATCAGAGTGGCTTGTTTGGCCATACCTATCCTTGTAAACCTAAACGCAAGAAAGGGAAAAAAAGTTCCAGCAAGATTTTAGAGCACCAGCATGGGGTGGTAAAGATTCGGAATTACCATCTCGGCGATCGCCACGAGTTCCCCGCCCTCGTCAACCGCGCGCAGATACTTCGACCCGGATCGCACCCGGAACGGCGACACGCGAAAGTCACGGCCTTGGCGAATTTGGAGGGCGGTGGGAGTATCCACGCGCTCGGCCGGAAAGGCGGGCAGCAGTTCGGCCGCCGGCAGCAACGCCTCGGCGAGGCGGCCATCGGCGGCCAGTTCGCCCAGTTGCTCAATGGTCCGGGCATGCGCGGCGTCGAAACTCCCGGACCGCGTACGCCGCAGCTCGGAAAGGTGGGCGCCGCAACCGAGCATCCCCCCCAGGTCGTGGGCAATACGCCGGATGTAGGTGCCCGGCCCGCAATGCACACGGAGGCGAGCCCGGCCGGCGCCGCACGACAGCAGTTCGATCGAATAGACGCTTACCGGCACA
>VFZO01000573.1 GCA_016871155.1 Acidobacteriota bacterium
CCGAGATCTGCGGGAATTGTTGGAACAATATGTTCCGTGTCACAGCCGGCGAAAAGCCCAGCGAGGCCACGTCGAAACCCTCGCTAAGCGGCTTGGAATCGAACTTCAACCGCGTAAAGCTGATGCGTCCTTCGCCGATCATACTCGGGCTGAATGTGGAGGTCAGACTGATCAGCGCGCTGTTCGCCGGATTCGAACTCAACGATCGCGGCGGGAAAGCCGGGTTCAGCGCGACCTGGGTTGTGTTCTTCTGTTCCCGGCCGCCGTATCGGCCATATACCCGGTGTTTGTCGTTGATGATATGGTCGATGCGTCCGAACCAGGAGTCCTGGTTGGTGATCGCCTTGCCGACGCGGAAAAAGTTGTTTACGAGAGCGGCGCCTTCACCGGCCCGGTTCGATTCACCCCAGAAGGGAACCACCCTGGCCGAGATCGGATGGACCCGCCCAGCCGGGATCCGATTCCCCGGAAACGGATCCCGGATCAGCCTTCCCGGAGCGGCCGGATTCGCTCGCGTCGTGGTGTAGTCGTAGACGGCCACCAGTTGACCTGTTCGATCCAGAGTCTGGGAGAAATCGCCCTGCCTTTGTAGCGAAGTCGGCACGGTAGCCAGCGCCTGGTCCGGACTTCCCTGCCGAATGCCCTCATAAATGCCGTAGAAGAACGTGCGGTCCTTGATAATCTTACCGCCAACGCCGGCTCCGAACTCATTGCGCTGGAAGAGTCCTTTTGGCACCCGATTCCGGTTGTTCTGCCAGCTGTTGGCATTCAAGTGATCGTTGCGAAGGAATTCAAAGGCCACGCCATGTAGCTGGTTGGTACCGGACTTAGTCGCGACGTTGACAATCCCGCCGGCCGCGCGGCCAAACTCCGCGGAGTAGGTGGAGGTCTCTACTTTAAACTCGCCCACCGCTTCAATCGGCACGGTATACGCGTTGCCGGATTCGGTGGTGCCCCGCGATTCGCCGCCATCGATCAGTACGCCATTCTGCTGGGCTAGACCGCCGTTGATCTGCGATGTCGTCGAAACGCCGATGATGTCCTGCCCGGTTCCCCGCTGACCGGCCGTGGGGATTACGCCCGGCGCCGTCGCCGCCAGTGCGAGCGGGTTGCGGCCCAGCAGCGGCAGTTCGACCACGCGACGCTGCTCCACCACTTTGCCTAGGCCTGAAGTTTGCGCTTCCAGTTGAACGGCGGTCGCCACCACCTCCACAGCTTCGGTCACCGCGCCAACCTCCAGCGTTACATTCACCGTCGCCGTCAGTCCCACCGTCAAGCGTAGCTCGGATAAGCGATTTGGCCGAAAGCCCTGCTTATTGGTCGTGACCTCATAGAGGCCCGGCGGCAGCGCCGGGGCGTAGAAGAGACCCACGGAGTTAGTGCTGACACGTGTTGTCGCGTTGGTCTCGGTGTTCCGGATGGCAATGGCAGCATCCGGGATAATGGCGCCCGTCGAATCGGTTACCGTACCTGTGACCGTCGCTCGTTCGCCTTGAGCGAACGCCGCTGGATGGAGAAGAAGAAAGACCGCTAGGCTGGCGAGTGTAAGGTGTTTCATCGTGACGAACCACCGCAGATTCTATCACAAGGAGAGACAGGGAATTCGAAAGTCCCCGAGGAAGGCACACGATCGGCAAGCATAT
>VFZO01000574.1 GCA_016871155.1 Acidobacteriota bacterium
TTCGGCTCCTGTCCTCGGAGTCGGCCAAGGCATCGAAAGCGCCTTTGTCTCTCCTAACTTACTTTACCCGATCCGCTGTCCAACCGACGGGGACCACCTTACACCTGCTCTTCGTGAAGGACATTTTGGCGACTTCCGGACCAGAGCGGGACCTGGACTTGGCAATCACGCGGCAAGACTTGGAATCAGTCACGGCCCACTTGGTAAGCAAGGGATTGGAGGCCATCGAACGCGTTCTGCATGCTGCGCGCATTCCACGCACGGCGGTGGAATTCTGCCTCGCGACAGGCGGAGTCGTTGCGATGCCTGCGATCCAGCAACGCCTTATCCAGTATTTTGACAGCGCCCGGGTCAGGACCGTCTCGAACGCTGCGACGGTGATTGCGGAAGGTGCAGCGTGGATCGCACATGACGGGCTGCGCGTGCAGTTGGCGAAACCCATCGAGATCCTTCACGCAAATAGTGTTTATTTCCCTATACTCAGGGCGGGGACACCGATGCCACCAACGGGCGAGGAGATCCGGCAACACATTTCGCTTTACTGCGCAGACCCTCGGGACGGCGTAGCGAAAATCACGCTGGCGCGAAGCCGTTGGCCGGGGAGTTCTTCGTCCGATGCGCGCATTCCTTACGGGTGCCTCACGGTAGAAGTCGACGCATGCGCGGCCCCGTTGCTTGAGCGCCTCAGTCTCACCGTTTCCGTCGATCACGATTGCATCGCCCATGTGACGGCAAAGTCGATGCTGCGTGGAGGGGCGCAGACCTTGGAGATACATGATTTAGAATTCGGTCTCGGACTGACCTCAAGCGGACCGGCTCCGAGAAATGGAACAGACGATGGCTCCGAAGGTGTCGTTGCACGTTTCGGTGCCGGTGCGTTTGGAGCGATCCAAGTTCGCAGCAACGTCACCCAAAATCAGCACGCCAAAGATTTGGTCCCGGGAGACTTGGCCACCGAGGCGATTTGCCAGCGGCAGCACGACGAGAAGATGTATTACGCCTCGTGCGCGATCTGCGCACGAAACGTATTTGAGATCGCCAGAAACGGTTGCGACCGATGCGCGGAACGAAGGCAGGCAAAAACGCCGGCAGAGGCTGATCGTGACTACTGGGAAAGCAGAAAGCGTCGTGAAGCCGAACTTAGTGCCGACGAACACCGCGAAGCAGTCTGACACCGCCCTACACCCAACATGAACACTCTCGCCGAAGCTCTCTGGAACTCCCTCTCCGCCGCCTTCCGGCGGGAGGCCGAGGGAAGGTTGCTGATCGACCCGCCGATCATGGATCCGGCCGAGAAAGCCGCGAGGAACGTCGAGATCAGCCACGCCCAAACGACGATGGACGAACCGAAATGGGGATTCAGCAGGCGGGAAGCCAGCAGCTGGAAGCCCATGCTGAGGATACCCAAGACAACGACGACGGCGTGAAATGCGAAGAGGGTCACGGTGGGGCCACGGAAGCTGCTGGGCGGCGGCGGGGATGTCACCACGAATTCCGCGCCGAAGGCCCCACCGTCCGCTTGCGGAAAATCCGCGCGCCGTTAACAGTTACGAGGATGAAAGTCGCGACCCTCTGCTGCCTTGGCTTGGCTTCGTCCCTGTTCGCGGCCGCCAAGG
>VFZO01000575.1 GCA_016871155.1 Acidobacteriota bacterium
TGGTCGAAAGAAGCCATCCGCAGGCACTGGCCCGCCCTCGGAAAGGGGATTCTGATCAAATCCGGCACGGGAGTGAGGCGTTGGTGTATACTGTGGGGGTCCGGGAGACCCAAAATGGAAATCCCGGCTTGTGTCTGCATGGTGAGTTCACCATCATACGCGCAACGGCCGGTCGAGAGAGGCCACGATTCGTGGTATCTATGGGAGGACAGTTCTTTTCAATGCTGATCCTTCACGCCGGCGTTCACGACGGCTTCTTCTCCATCTGGCTGGAGGCATCGGCTGATCATAGGCAGGACAACGGGGCGGCCAAACAAGGCAAGCCGCAACGGGGCGGACCACCCGATTACCCTTACGGAGCTCCTCCGGCCCTGCTACGCGAAGTGCTCAACTCGCTTCCCTATTGCGGTGAGTTGGCGAAATTGAAAATGCAGCGTGCCGTATTGTGGGCGCCCGCCGCCCCATCCGGCCCTCTCGCTTCGAGCGCGTTGATCGCCGAGCATCCCGAATACGAAGCGCTTTCCATAGCGCCGTTCTCTATTGCCTCCATGCAACTGGGGCCGAAAGAGACCGTCGACTTTTTGGCCGCGACGTTCGGCCAGCGAATGATTCGAGAAGGCTTAATGGTTGGCCCCGACGTCACTTTCTGGGTCTCCGCGCTGCGTTTCGCCGGAGGCATGGTGGCGCGTCAGCAGTTTCTGCCCGACATGGACGGCGTCGAAGAAGGATTCGCCGCGCAATGGACACCGGTGTATCCCGGCCTGGAAGGGCACCGCCTCGCCGCGCTCGCCGCCGCCATGCCTTCCTCGGCGCGCGCGATTTCGTTCGATGAAGAGAACCCGCCCACCACGCCGTCGCGAATCGTTCTTGACGCGTTCATCGCCTGGATGGTCGACGATCTGGTCCGCGGCTCCTTCGGCGGCCAGAATCCGCCGCGCGGCAAAAGTCCGCACGACCGTTGGCTGCACGCGTTGGCGACGCAGGACGGGCTTGTGCAGGGCTATCCGGATCAACTCGAACGTATCGCCAAACAGGTCCGGCAGTGGCGTCGGCCTGTGGCCCTGACCGCGGATGCGCCCTTCCGGCTCTGCTTCCGCCTGGAGGAACCCTCCGAAGACGGCGGACCGTGGATGGTTCGCTATCTGGTGCAGAGCGTCGACAATCCGGACAACGTCGTGCGCGCTGAACAGATCGGCTCCGGCGAGCGGCTGCCCGGCGTCACCCGCCAACCAACGCTCGAGTTTCTGCTTACCTCGCTGACGCAGGCCACTTCCATCGTGCCCCGCATCGAGTCCAGCCTGCGGGCGTCGATTCCCACGGGCTTCGAGCTCGACACCCAGGGCGCCTACGACTTTCTGACGTTGCGCTCCGTGGCTCTGGAGCAGGGCGGTTTCGCCGTCCTGCTGCCGCCGTGGTGGTCCCGCGAAGGCACCAGCGCACACCTCAGCGCGCGGGCCGTGGTGCAGAGCGACGACGATCCGCCCAAGGGCGGCCTGTCGCTGAACTTCATCCTCGCCTTCGAATGGAAGATCGCGATAGGCGACAAGCTGGTCACTCGCGACGAACTGTTGGAAGTGGAACGCCTGCG
>VFZO01000576.1 GCA_016871155.1 Acidobacteriota bacterium
ACAAGCTCAGTTCGTGTACATCCTGTGGCGAGAGATTAGCGATCGCAACCGGACCGACCGGATGCTGCGCCTTGCCGAGCACGAGAACCAGGTCATGCAGAGCCGGCTGGAACGAAAACCGACAACGAAGACGGCGGAACTTCCGGCGGTGCAGCCGATTGAGAACTAACAGGGGTAGCTACAAGACTTGAAGAACCAGACACTTCAAGTAGAGCGTCTCGGGCACCGTTAATAGAACCGGATGATCGGCGGCTTGCGTGCGGCGTTCCAGGACACGGAGCGTGCGACCGGCATCGAGGGCGGCTTCGGCGACGGTTTCAAGCAGCATGGCTTCCGACATGTGGTGCGAGCACGAACAGGTGACCAGGATGCCGCCGGGTCCCAGAAGTCCGAGAGCGTTGCGGTTGATATCGGCGTAGCCGCGGGCTGCGCCGGTCAAAGCCGACTTCGTTTTGGCGAATGCGGGCGGGTCCAGGATCACGGTACCGAAACGGCGGCCCATGCCGCGGTAGCCGGCGAGCAGATCGAAGGCATCGGCCTGGCGGAAGCGAATGTTAGTCAGCTTGTTCAGGCGTGCGTTGTCCTTGGCGGCTTCCAGGGCCGCGGCGCCGGAATCGACGGCCTCCACCGAGAGACCTTTGCGCGCGGCGTGGAGGGCGAAGCCGCCGGTTGAGGTGAAACAGTCGAGCACTTCGCCGTGCGCATAGCGGGCAGCGGCGAGGTAGTTTTCGCGCTGGTCGAGATACACTCCCGTTTTTTGGCCGCTGGCGAGATTCGACGCAAAGAGAATATCGTTGATGCGAACTTCGACCGTGGGACGGGGATCGCCTAGTAACGGTCCGGTAATGAAGGGCAGCGATTCCTTTTCGCGGACGGCGACGTCGTTGCGCTCCCAGATGCCGGCGGGCTGGCACAACTCGTCGAGGATCGCGGCGATCTGACCTTTCATGGCATCCATTCCCTGCGTCAAGGTCTGGACGACGAGCATGTCGCCGTAGCGATCGACGATCAAGCCGGGGAGTTGATCGGCCTCGGAAAACACCAGGCGGCAAGCGTCGGTGCCGGAGACGACCAAACGGCGGTGAGCCAACGCACGATCAAGGCGCCTGGCGAGAAAGTTTCGATCGATCTCTTCGATTTCTCGAGACAACAGCCGCAACGCGATCTGGGAAGTGGAACTGTAATGGGCGGTACCGACGCTGCGGCCCTTGGAATCGAGCACGGTCACGACCGAGCCCGGCTCGGCTTCATTCGCGCTGGCGACGTCGGAAGCATAAACCCAGGTGTGCCCCGCATCCAGGCGGTCGGCCGCGCGGCTCCGAATCGAGACTGTAGAACGGCTCACTCACCACCATTCTACCCGGAAGTAGCGATTTGGGGCGGCCGCCCGCGGGCAGGCCGCCGCCCCTTGGAACCGGCTTAGCTGACTTTGACCTGAATCGTGCGAGGTTTGGCGATCTCCTTTTTGGGCAGGGTGATCGTCAGGACGCCGTCTTTAAATGCGGCGGCGACCTTCTCGGCGTCGACCGAATCGGGAAGGGCGAAGTGGCGGGAGAACGAGCCGTAGCTCCGTTCGAGACGATGATA
>VFZO01000577.1 GCA_016871155.1 Acidobacteriota bacterium
AGAAACACTATCGGTGTCGCGGCGACCAGCGGCTCGTCGCTGACTACAGCATTCAGCGTAACGGCGAACCGCCCCGGCGCAACTCCGGAGAACACGCCAACGAATCCCGGCCAGCCGACAGTAGTGAACTCGCCTGCCGGCGCGCCCGTGAATCGCGTCGTGATCGTATACCGCCGCAGTATGTCGTTCTCCGCCCACCAGTCCAGATTGCGCGCGTGCAGCGGTCCGGCGGGTGTGTCGACCGCGAACGCGGTGCAGCCCAACAGAACCGCCTTCAACGCGTCGTAGTAGAGATTGCCGCAGACCACATCCTCGATCGGCATCTCAATCTGCCGCGCGATTCCTTCCATCTCATCCCAGTAATCGTCCCGCACGATCGGCCTCGCGATCGCCGTCACCAACGCCGGCGGGAGACCAAGATCGCGCTGATACGCGGCCAGTAGATTGCGCGCCTGCATGACCTGCCCTGGGGCAACTTCCCAACGGGAGTTGCCGGGCAGCCTGAGATCGACGGCTTCCATCGCCCCAGCCTAGCAGACTACGCCAGAATCGCCTGAATCGGCCCCGTCCCCTCTTCGATCATGTGCAGCGGACGCCCGTTCACCACTACGCTCATGCGCTTGTAATCTAGCCCCATCTGCTTCAGGACCGTCGCGTGCAGATCGGTGACATACTGCCGGTTCTCCACCGCTTTGTAGCCGATCTCATCGGTCGCCCCGTAAACCACGCCGCCCTTCACGCCGCCGCCGGCCAGCCAGCAGGTGAAGCCCTGTGGGTTGTGATCGCGGCCGACATTGTTCTGCGAATACGGCGTGCGCCCGAACTCGGTGGCCCACACAATCATCGTGCTGTCGAACATCCCGCGCTGTTTCAGATCGCGAATCAGTCCCGCGATCGGCTTGTCGGTCTGGCGCGCCAGCGGCGCATGATCGGCCACGTCGTCGTGTGAATCCCACTTGCCGTTGCCGCCGCCCGCGCCGCCGTGGCACACCTGAATGAAGCGCACGCCCCGCTCGGCCAGCCGCCGGGCCAGCAGCATCTGCCGCCCGAATTCGTCGGTCTCCGGTTCGCCGACGCCGTACATCTTCCGCACGTACTCCGGTTCGTTGGCGAAGTTGACCAGCTCCGGTCCAGCCAGTTGCAGCGTGCCCGCGAGTTCATAACTCCGCACGCGCGCGGCGACTTCCGCGTCGATCGCATGCTGCGCGTGAAATTCGCGATTCAGCTTCGCCAACGTCTCCATCTGCCGGTCGCGCTCGGCGCGTGTAATTCCCGGTTGCAGCTTCAAATTCTCGAGCGGCGTCTCGCCCGCCTGAAACGGCGTCGCGCCTTCTTGCGCGCCCAGGTAGCCGCCGGTCAATTGCGCCGGCGCCGACGGCCGGCCCATGTTCACAAACGTCGGTAAATTCTTGTTCGCCGAACCGAGCGCATAACTCGCCCACGCGCCCATCGCCGGGTGATCGAACAGCCGGTTCCGATGGCTCGTCGACATCTCCCAACACGCCGGAAAATGGCCCACTTCGTGACA